>CAZKLB010000070.1:0-1550 GCA_964553685.1 uncultured Marinoscillum sp. | reverse complement strand
CTCCAATCTCAGGATTAATTTGCTTCATTATTAACTTAAATAATGTAGATTTACCAATCCCATTCGGACCTAAAAATGCAACTTTTTCTCCACTAGTAATCTTTAGATTTGATTCAAAAAATATAATCTTATCAGAGAAACCATGACATAAATTTTTAATTTCTAAAACAGATTTACCTGAAGGTTTACATTCTGGAAATTTAAAAATAGGACTCTTTGTCTTTTTCAAAACATTGTCAACTTTTACAATCTTACTAATTTGTTTTTCTCGACTCTTGGCTTGAGCACTTCTTGTAGCACTTGCTCTAAATCTCTCAATATATCTTTTTTGAGTTTCTAGTTCTTTCTGTTGTAATTGATATGCTTTGTTTTGAGATTGTTCATCTAATAATTTTTGTTCAATAAAAAAAGAATAATTTCCGTTATATGTTTTTGAAATACCGTTTTCTATAAAAACAATTTTTTTACATAATTTATCGATAAAATAACGATCATGACTTATAACTATAATTGAAGTTTTAAGAGGTAATAAATATTCTTCCAACCAGGATATAGTATCTAAGTCAAGATGATTGGTTGGTTCATCCAGTAATAGCAAATCTGGTTGTAACAACATTATTTTTCCCAAAGCAATTTTCATTTGCCAACCACATGAGAAATTTGAAACCAACTCACTAGCCTCTTCTTGAGAGAAGCCTAGTACTGGCAAAATCTTATCAACTTTTGCTGGTATCAAATAACCACCTAAATCTTCAAACTTTCTCTGATAATTTCCTATCTTATTTATTAAAGTATTTAAATTTCCTGAGTCTATTGAATCTTTTTTATTAAGCATCTCTAACTCCAATGCATTTATTTTCTGACTAATTATTTGAATTTCTTTAAATGCGCCAATCAATTCATCTCTAACAGAATTATTCATATTTAAATCAAATTCCTGCTTTAAATACGAAATTCTAAGGTTACCCTCTTTTATAATTGCACCACTAGTTTGTTCTTCTTCTCCGGTTAAGATTTTTAGTTGAGTTGTTTTACCGGCGCCATTAGAACCAATTAAACCAATCTTTTCACCTTTTTTAATTTCCCAATTTATATTTTTCAGTACTAAATCGGTAGCGAAAATTTTAGTTATATTTTCTAGTCTTAACACTTTAAAAATTAATTTACATAAAAAGGTTCTTAGCTTCCAAAAAATAATTTGTGGAATAAAATTATAATATGAAGAGAATAGAACAAATTGTGGCTATTTTCATAGCAGCAGGTTTATCAATACCAAGTTATTGGTTCTTCTGGACTTTAGCTGGTGGTGGTGGTTATGAAAAAAGAGCAAAACCTGTTATGGAAAATAAATCGTCAAAAATATTAAAGTCCTCCTCTAACTTTGATAAGCCATAATTTTGTTTGAATATCATCTAAAGTACTTAAATGTTCAATAACCTCCTCTTTTGATACTTTAATATTTAAATCTTCACCTATTTTACAAATTTCTTCTAATGCAGATTTCGGATTTGTTAGAGCAGTACGAAATAAACTTTGTTTTTTCTCCTTAT
>CAZKLB010000069.1:0-1585 GCA_964553685.1 uncultured Marinoscillum sp. | reverse complement strand
ATATGCCCCTGCTTTACTATGAAAATTTTCATTAAATTTTTCACTTCTAAAAGATATGCTTCCATCTTCAGTAATTATCTTTATTAGATTGTTCAATTATTAAAAATTAAAGTAAAGATTCCAAATCATTCCAAAATCCTGGGTAAGAAACATTAGAAGCATCAGATCTAAAAATTTTAGAGGATCCTTTCGCTAATATTGCTGCAATAGCTAAACTCATAGCAACTCTATGATCTGTCTCACTATCAACATCTGCACCAACAAATTTAGAATCACCATTAATTATTAGTCCATCATGCTTCTCTTTGATATTAGCTCCGAATTTATTTAGTTGCCTTGCCATAACTTTTAAACGATCTGTTTCTTTGACTCTCAATTCAGATGCATCATTAATGTATGAAATGCCTCCGCAGTAACAAGCTGCAACTGTCAGTATGGGTATCTCATCAATTAATGTCGGAAGAATATCACCTTGAATTGTAAAAGGCTTAAGTTCATTGGTAGTTTTAACATGAATATTGCCAATCATTTCTCCAGCTATAGTAGATTGTTCATCAATTTTATAATCGCATCCCATCATATCCATTACTTTCAAAATCCCAATTCTTGTAGGATTAAGTCCTACATTTTTAATAGTTATGTTTGAATTTGGAATAATAGAAGCTGCTATCATCCAAAAAGAAGCTGAACTTATATCACCAGGGATTAATATCTTTTGACCTTTTAAGTCTCTACCAGGATTTATAACAACATTTCTACCTAATTCTCCTCTAATTTTTATATCTGCGCCAAAAGCATTCAGCATCCTTTCCGTATGGTCTCTAGATGAGGCTGGTTCAATAACTGAAGTTGGCCCAGTAGCAGTTAAACCGGCAAGTAGGATGGCTGACTTGACTTGTGCGCTCGCTACAGGGGTTCCAATTACACAACCTTTAAGGAGTGCACCTGAAATTGATATAGGAGCTTTATTTCCTCCTTCTCTTCCAAATAATTTTCCACCCATCATTCTTAAAGGCTTGCATACTCTTCCCATCGGTCTTTCAATAAGAGATTCATCACCAGTTAGTATGAAATTCTTATCTTTTTGACCAGCTAAAAGTCCCATCATTAAACGCATTGTCGTGCCAGAATTTCCACAGTTGAGAATTTCTTTGGGTTCTTTGTATCCTTCAAGTCCCCTACCAATAACTTCAAAAGTCTCTCCGTCAACAATCTCTGTAATTTTAACTCCTAAATTTCTCAGACAGTTTGCTGTTGATATTGGGTCCTCTGAATTTAAAAACCCACTAATGGTTGTTTGCCCTTCTGCAATACTCCCTAATATTAGTGCTCTATGTGATATTGATTTATCCCCAGGGACTTCAATAATACCTTGTAAACTTCCTCCACCTTCTAATGTTCGAGAATTATTCATAATGATTTGAAGTTGAGGTAGTAAAAAGTTAGAGTAATTTATATAGTATCAATTAAGTACTTAGAAATTTATTGTTATCAATGCAAAATTAAATAAATTTAAATCTATTTAATTTCTTTTTTATGTACCTATGATAATTTTATTATATTAAGTTTTCAGTTTGAATTTTAA
>CAZKLB010000068.1:0-1662 GCA_964553685.1 uncultured Marinoscillum sp. | reverse complement strand
ACAAAACCTGCCATGTACATCTCAATATTTTCAAATGTGATAAATATTCTCTTAAATGCTGTCTTGATTTTTGGCCTCTTTGGTTTTCCAAGATTAGAAATTATTGGTGCGGCATACGCAACTCTAATAAGTAGAGTCTTAATGTTTTTTATAATATTTATTTATTGTTTGAATAGTAGGAGATTTCAAGAATATATTTTACGATTGAATATCTCTTTTAACTATACATCATTCAGAGCAATTTTTGGAATCGGGTTCACATCTGGACTACAATATATTTTTGAGGTAGGTGCATTTACTGTTGCAACTGTAATAATTGGTTCTATTGGAGCAATCCAGTTGGCATCACACCAGATCGCATTAAATCTTGCAAGTATTTCATATATGATTGCCTCTGGAATTGGATCGGCTTCAATGATTTCTCTTGGACATTATTACGGTGAAGGAGATAGTGCGGAAATAAGGAAATCAGGTTATTCTAATTTTATTCTTGTGTTGATACTAATGTGTATTTCAGCATTTATTTTTATTGTATTTAGAGATATTCTTCCGACACTTTATGTTGATGATTATGAGGTTATATCATTAGCATCTTCTCTTTTAATAATTGCTGGTCTATTCCAATTATCTGATGGGGTTCAAGCTGTAGGATTGGGTGTTTTAAGAGGTATTAGAGATACAAAAACCCCAACTCTTGTAACATTTATTTCATATTGGGTGATTGCTATCCCTCTTTCATATTATTTAGGAATAATTAGTGATTATGGTTTGTTTGGGGTTTGGATTGGTTTAAGTGTTGGATTAACTATAGCTGCAGTTTTTCATGTTCTTCGTTTTAATTATCTTACGTCAGCTAAGTTGCAATGAAAATATTTACGATACTATATTCTTTTTACGGTCTTCTAGTTTTCTCATCTCTTTTCATTTTCTTTTCTATACCACTTTTATTAGGAATCTGGTTTAAGCCTTTGAAAAGAATGGCTTATTGGGCACATCATAAAATTGCCAGAACATTTTTCTCACTAATATTTATCCCGATGAAAATAAGGTATGAGGATGGCGTCGACTTGAAAAAACAATATATTATCATAGCAAATCACTTCTCATTCATTGATATACCAGCTCTTGCCGCTTTAAATACTCCTTTTAAATTTATTGGAAAAATGCAGGTTAATAATATTCCGGTTTTAGGATATATTTTTAAGAATTTACATATAATGGTTGATAGGGACAGTAAAGAAAGTAGAAAACAGACATATATCGAATCATTTAACTCTATTGATCAAGGATATAGCATAGGAATTTTTCCTGAGGGAGGTATTAAGACAGAAAAAGTTCCTACGATGGCACCTTTCAAAAATGGAGCTTTTGCTATGGCTTTAGAAAAACAGATTCCGATTCTTCCGGTATCTCTTCTTGGTGCATATAAAATTATGAAAGGCTCTTTTTTTATAAATTGGAGTCCGTGTGAGATAGTCTGTCATAAGCCTATTTATACTGATGGTTTTTCATCAAAAGATGTAGATGCATTTAGAGAAAAATGTTATAAAGTTTTGCAGTCAGAACTTGACAAATCTTATAACGAATAAGGTATTATTTGATATTTTAATTCATCTAAAAAAACTAACTTTAAAGTAATGGCATTAACGATATTTAAATACG
>CAZKLB010000067.1:0-1766 GCA_964553685.1 uncultured Marinoscillum sp. | reverse complement strand
AAAAACGATTTTTATTTAAAACCAGCGAAAAAATTTTTTAGTAATTAATACTCATCTTTTAGGAAATTCTTTACATAAAGAATTTAATAGAAATAATCATGATATAAATCAATTCAACATAAAATATCTTAATGAATAATCCTTTAATTTCTTTAAATAATGAAGATGAAATTGATCATATAGATTCTTACTTTGAATGTATTAGTGAATGTTGCATTATTAATGGACATAAAGAATGTGTTACTCGATGTGTTGAGATCCACCTAAAGGGGGGTGTATAGTGAATAAAAAAATTTCTGTCTGAATAAAAACTTCAATATAAATATTGGGGTTTTTATCAATTTTTTTTATAAATTAATAATAATTAGAAAATATTAATGCATAAAAAAACAATCCATATTCAATAGGCAGATTTATTTTATAGAAATTTTTTATGTCCTTATTTCTTATTTTTTTGATATTTTGAATATAAATTAAATGGATTAATATATAGCCTTATTCTTTCAGCAATAGCATATTTTTTAATAAGAAAATCTAATTCTTTTTGCGTTTGAGGATCTTCTAATTTCTTATCTATTTTTTGGTTATATTCAATTACTTCATTAAAGTGATCAATTTGAAATCTCGGAAAATCTTTATTATCTAATGTTTGTTGTCTTAAAGTAATCCATTCTTTTGATGTCATATCTTTTGGTATTCGAGAAACTTTATTATATTTTCTCAAAAATGCAATTATTGCTGTATTTGTTGATGGATCAGGTTTAGGAATTAAATCAGGTCTTTTCTTTTCGATAATATGTAATTCTTTCTTAGAATATTTCATAAAAAAGAGGTAATACTCCTTCTAATTTAGATCAGCTGTCAATATAAGGTGGAAATAGAAAGCGTTTCATTTTTAAAAGAGTTATCTTTTGCTTTGTATTGCTTGATATTTTGACAATAAATTTTGAGAGTTTATTAAAGAGGATTTTTATTTGATTTCTTGAAATTTAACATCACTGAGAATCCCTTTATCTACATTATTCTTTAATTTTTTATAACTTATCAAAGATAAAAATTTTTTTGAGTGAATTGATTCTAATTAGTAATTTCTTGCTAGGTTTCAAATAAGAAACCTAATTAAATTAAATATGGTTAATATCGAACCTAGTGATTTTCAGAAATTTATAAAAATAGTGAGTATGTTTGTTGGTCTATATGCGATCATTTTTGGTTTATTACTTGGAACAAATCAGCCTAAATTAAAAAAACAAAAGTAGACTTTTATTTAATATTTTCTCACTTTTTGCGAAGAGTAAAACTAAACTAAACTAATTAAATTAATTAACTTCATTAAGATTTCAAGCTTTACTCATTGCTTCACAAAAATGTATATTTATTATTTTCATAAATTGGAATGTTATTAAAGTAAGCTTAAAAAAGTATTAAGTATTATTTCTAAAAGGCTTTAAAAAAAAAATATGTTTTATTTTTAATCAACCAAAATTTCACAGAATATAAAGGGATTTTAATATGAAAGATTTTCTACAAAAAATTTTTAACTTTCTAAAAGATCTTTACAATAAACTTATTAAATTTTTAAAAAGTATTTCACCTGGAGAAGAGAAGTCAGCTGAGGATGTAAACCCAGCTGAAGATCAAAAGCCAGCTGAAAAAGAGATGCCAATTGAAGAAGAGAAGTCAGCTGAGGATGTAAACCCAGCTGAAGATCAAAAGCCAGCTGAAAAAGAGAAGCCAATTGAAGAAGAGAAGTCAGCTGAAGATGA
>CAZKLB010000066.1:0-1772 GCA_964553685.1 uncultured Marinoscillum sp. | reverse complement strand
TTTCGATTTCAATCCAAAAGGGCAAAATATTTTTTCTACCTAAGCTAAAAAACGGGGTTAAATCGTACTTACCCTCAGACACTTTAATCTGTTTCATCAATGCAAAACCGTCTTTATCAATGTTAACCTCTTTTCTATATACATTATTGCCAAGCTCTAATGTCATTTCACCATCAGAGATATCTAGGTTATTAAATTTAAATTTGAAATTGTATAATCCAGTCTCAAATTTAACTTTCCAAAAGCCAAAAACTTCATTTTGGTTCCATATACCCCTTTGTCCACTAGCATCATTTCTGTTCAAAAAAGTTGGATTTTCATTTGTCGTTCCAATACTTATTCTTGGCTTATTTGATAAATTTTTTGAATTAATTAATTCATTATAAATTTCATCCATTCTAGATTTCATTTCCAATCCTGTATTTCTTTGACTGAGTATGATATTTTGAGTTTCGTAAGGGTCTAATTCTAAATTATATAATTCAAATTTCTCAATTGGAGAATTATAATCAGTGTTACCTACTAACTTATAATTGCCAGCATTTAAAGACATATTTCTATAAAGTTCAGGTGATTTTCTTGTCCAGTATGAAAAAAAATCTCGTCCTTTTTTATTTATATTATTATCAAACAGGTCTATGCCATCAATTTTTCTATCGTTCGGAATTGGGAGATCACAAAGGTTTGCAATAGTAGGTAGAACATCAATATGAGCTGAGAAGAAATCTAAATCAATTCCTTCATTATGGATTTTTGGAAAATTAAGATAAAATGGAACTTTAATTCCACCATTGTAAACATGACTTTTCAAACCTTTAAGATTTGACACATATCGTGGTTGTTGTGGTCCATTGTCAGTCATAAAAATGACGATTGTATTTTCCTTAAGGTTGAGCTCATCTAATTTATTTATTAGTTTGCCAAAGTTTTCATCAATGTTGGTTACCATTCCATAAATCTTCTTTGCATCGAGAATATTTTTTTCAGTCATTTCTAAACTTTCTCCATTAATATTTGTTGGATCTATATCCTTATATATTTGATAATACTTATCAGGAACTTGCAATGGAGTATGCGGTGCATTAAAAGATAAATAACAAAAAAATTGGTTGTCTTTATTATCCTCAATAAACTTGATTGCCTCATCAGTAAATATATCTGAACAATAGCCATTGTATTTTTCTTGTTTATTATTCAACCAAAGTATTGGATCATAATAGCTTGTAGATCCTTTATAATAGTTGGTAAAATCTCCAACCTGACCAATACCCCCTGACAGATGAATTAAAGATTCTTGAAACCCTTGATCAGATGGTCTTGATGGGTAGTTATCACCTAAATGCCACTTTCCAAAAATTCCAGTTTTATAATTATTATCATTAAATATTTCTGCTAGAGTTATTTCATTAGTTGACATGATTGCTCCACCATTATATGTATCAGTAACACCTGTTCTGAGCGAATATCTACCTGTTAATAAACTTGATCTGGTCGGAGCACAAACTGGTGAAACATTGAAATTATTAAATCGTATACTTTCTCCAGCAAACTTATCTAGGTTTGGTGTAATTATGTGGGTATTCCCGTTGTATCCAATATCGCCATAACCCTGGTCATCTGTTATTACAATAATTACATTAGGTTTTTTTATATCAAAACTATTACTACAAGAAATTAGTAATGCAGAAATGATTAGATAGATTAATGTTTTATTTCTCATGCAAAAAATTAGGTTTTCTAATCTATCACACCATCAATGTCATAATTAGAAA
>CAZKLB010000065.1:0-1889 GCA_964553685.1 uncultured Marinoscillum sp. | reverse complement strand
AATCCCCTATGGTAAGAGAGATTTACCTTTTTAAATTTATTAAAACACCTGGTCCTGAAAAATTATCTCTAGGAAAAAACTCAAGGAATAATGACTCTTCGTCAGTACCATGACCAAAAGTAACTTTATAGCTAAAATTGTCATTAATTATCAAACTATATTCAGGCTCACGAACAAAACCACTTCTAATTTTTTTTATTTGTATATACCACTCACCACTATCTTCAAATAGGGTATCATTTCTTAAAATTGAATAACTAACTATATTAGAATTAAAATTAAAAAACGAATTTCCACCCTCATTTACTACTGAACTTTCCCATGTCCAACCAGTTTCGCGAAAGTCTCCATAAAGAGACTCTATTCTATCTACAGTCCATGATCCATATAGTTTTTTTTCAAATTCCAAAGCGTCTTCCTTACATGAGATTAGTAAAAAAAATATTATAAAAATAAACTGTAAATTCTTCATATTACTAATCTACTTATACATTAGAATATAATCAACTTAAGATACAGGGTTGGAACAATCCCTTAGGATAAATAACCTTATGAATTACTAATATTAAAAGCATTGCATTTGACTCCAACCATTTTTTTTATATATTTATCAGATGGATTGTGAATGTAAAAATTGTGATTGTACCTCTACATGTGACGAATGCACATGTTGTGACTGCTAGTTTTTGGTTTTTCAATTTTTTTAAATCAACCAAAACCTTTTATCCAGTTAAGTAATGAAATTTCCATTATTAATTATTTTATTATCATTTCTATTAATTTCCTGTGAAGAAGAGGAAGATTTTTCTCAACCTTTTTATGTAGATGAAAATGGAGTAACTATTAAAGCAAAAGATTGGGTTACTGTTGGCACTACTGGAGTACTCAATGGAATAACTTATACTGCTGTTGATAATATTAAAATATCTGAAAGCGATTTTAAATCGAAATATCCTGAAATAATAGAACTAAAACAATTAGTAACAACTCTAGTTACTGATATGAGTATCCTTTCCGGAGATTATATGATTTTTGGTTCTTTTGATGATTTTAAATCCATTGAAACTTGGGATGTAAGTAACGTTACTTCTATGGCTGGTTTGTTTAATACTTGCAATTGCTTTAACCCTAACTATGTTAATATTGAAAATATACCAGATCTTACGTATTGGGATGTCAGCAGTGTCACTAATATGAGTGGGATGTTTTATCATATATATGGAGGAGCAATGTTCAATCAAGACATTAGTGGGTGGGATGTGAGTAATGTCACTAACATGTACAGAATGTTAATGGGCAGTAACCAATTTAATCAAGACCTAAGCAGTTGGGATGTAAGTAAAGTAACTAATTGTGATCAGTTTTCTGATTGGACTGCAAAGTGGACTCTACCAAAACCTAATTTTCCGATTAGTTGTAATTAACGACTTAATATTTCTAATAAATTTTAATGTCTGAGTTCCTAGTACATTAAAATACCTTTGTTTAAACCAATTTAAAAAGGGTGATTTATATCATTTTTTGATAGTGCTAATTGGCCCGAATCTAAAAGGCCAACTTCAAGGTCGACTGTGATTAACTTAAAAAATTCAATCCTCAATAACTCTAACTATACACTTATATGTATCATTTATGAAGTCGAATGTTCCAGTTGTTAACAATTGATTGCCATCCGTACCGTTTTCAAAATGTCTAACGTCAAATACTTTTCCATTTCTTTTCCATACTCCTCTAACAGTTGTTCTTAAAAAGTTTTCGCCGTCTTGAGCCCAGGCTAGAGCAGTATATTCTCCACTATCTTCAGTGTCAAAAAAGTTAGTAAATGTCCATGTCATCTTGACAATCCATTTACCATCAGGAGTGCCTCCTGAGACATTCACAACATTATT
>CAZKLB010000064.1:0-1904 GCA_964553685.1 uncultured Marinoscillum sp. | reverse complement strand
GATTAGAGTTAATGACAACCCTCTTTTTTTAATGGAATTATTTATAGCCATAGGCTTACCAATAGTTTTATTATTTGGATTAACGCTCCTTTTTATATCAGATGGAATTCCAAGTTGGGTTCAACAATTCGATAGAAATAGTTCAACTCTATGGAACTTCGGTATTGTTGCCATGAGTACTATGGCATTAATCACTTATCTAGCTAGAAGATAAAATAAATGAAATTAATATTCACTTTAATAATAATTTTGGGTTTGATCTCATCATTTTATTATCTTAAAAACTTAAAGACTTTAATAGCTAACATTTTTCCATGGTTGGTAAAGAATAAGAAATGAAATTAACAGAAGAATTATTCCTAATGAATAAAAATAGAAATCGATTAAAAAGATTTCGAAAATATGAAAATACTGTACATAAAGGAAACAATTATATGGAAATAGATTTTGGTTATATTTTTAAAGTTTCTACAAAGCCCGTTTGGAAAGGCACTCGGATTGAATCAATAGAAGACGGTCTAAAAGAATATGAAGAAATGCTAAAGGAAGGTTGGAAAAAAACTAACATTTATAGGAGAAATTTTTAAATGATACGATTACTACTTGTACCACTGGATTGATGGCTAAATCTTATTGGTTGATTAATTCAAACAGAACAGATGTGAAAAGATTTATAAAAAATGATAAGAGTACTGTTGGTGTCTTCGAATATATGTTTATTGATACAGGGAAAATAGATGGCGTACTAGGGAAAGGATATCCAGTAATAATAACAACAGTTTCTGTTGAAATAGATTTAGCTCGAGAAATTTATGAAAGATTACTTTCTCAAGGATGGAGAAAAACAGAACTCTTCGAAAAGTAGGCGCAATATAGATCAAAATACATCTTACGATCGACCCCTCTAGCTAAACTTTAGTAATGTAGGACTCCAAGCGATACAAAAGAGAGTCATGAGAATTTATTCTATGAATAAGTTTTTTGCTGAATATGGCAAAACTATTCAAATTTACCACTTACACTTGATACTCTCAAAACACCTCTCAAGCAAAATGCAGTAGTAAGCTAATTAAATAATCATGGGTATAGCTATTTAGTTGGCATTAAAAGAAAATTTATAAGTCATAAAACTAAAAAGATTTAGTAAGTGAATCCATAAATAAACAAAATCCCACATGAAGATAGAACTAGGATAATGAAAAAATTATAATTAAAGTAATAGAAAAACCTAAGACTCCAGTCGCTGCCAAAAGAGAAAACCCCATAAATCCCTAGATAAAAACAAGATAATTTATCCTTGACGTTGCTTATTTCTTGGTTTTTTCTTATTTATGACATAAAGCCGGCCTCGCCTTTTAACAATTTGATCATCTGGATCAATTTTCTTTACGGAAGATCTTACTTTCATAAATCTTAAGAAATGAGTTTTATACAATAATTATATATATTATGAAAATGATTATCGTTTTCTTTCTTAATACTTAATACTTAAATTTTTAATCAAATTTATTTATGGAATTGAAATTTTCTTGGTATATTTCTAATCAACTCCAAGATTGGATTGTGAGTAAAAAACCTTTATATCCAAGCTTAGAGGAATGCATACATTGGGTAAAAGATAAATTAAAAAGAGAAGGTTCAAGCTATGAGCTGACAAAGGATGACATAGAGGATATTGAACTAGCCTATGAATTTCAAACAAGCGCCCAGATCAGGTGAATAAAAATTTCAAGAAAAGATAAAAACTAAATAAGATACAATTACTACTCCAAAAATAAATTTGCTATAAATCTATTGAGGCGACATTCCTCTTTTGCTCTGCAAAGAGATTAAAAATCCCTCCTAGAAAACCAACTTCTAGGAGGGTTTCTCATTTTTAACCTATTTAGACTTTTTAGTTTTTA
>CAZKLB010000063.1:0-1934 GCA_964553685.1 uncultured Marinoscillum sp. | reverse complement strand
ATTAAACTTTTTTGGATTTGATGGAGTAATAGTGATTTATGATTTTTTTTTAAGTCAATTGTAGGGTCAATAAATGGTAATTGAAGATTCACTTTTATTTCTTCATTAAAAGTTGTTTCCTCTATTAATTTCTCAAAATTTGCAATAAACTTACAAAAAATTGACTCAATACTATCTTTTAATAAATATTGCTTTTTGTTATTGTTATCTAGTGAAATTGGTCCATCTTCTATATTAATTCTATTCCATAGATCATTTCCGGGAGATAATAAATAGATACTTACATTTGTTAGCTCAGATAGTTTGGAATAAAAGCTTATTTGTAATTTAGAAAGATTATTTGAAGCAACTATATATATATTTTTGGGAATCTTAATTTTTGAACTATTTTTAAGATTATTGATATCATTTATTATTTCTCTCATAAATATACAAATTGGCTTGTTTAAATTTCTTTCAATTAATTTAAAGAGAATAGGTTGCCAATACTGATCTTTTTTTAATCCTGAAAATAAGTTTGAGTTTTTTAATTCTGTATTATGCCATTTCTCAATCATCTCTGGTCTGTATAAAATATATTCTGAAAAAACTTTTGTAATTCGTAGTGTTAATGCATATATTTCGCTATCTAATATTTTATTATTATTAATAAACTTATTAATCCAATTTATTAGTGGCCAAGATTCTTTGAATTCTCCCAATTCTTCAAGGGATTCTATAATGCTCCATTTAATTGACTCAAAATTCCAACTTTTAACTTTTTGGTCTTTATATAAATTTCTTACTAATTCTTCTGTATATTCTGCCAATGTCTGAAATTCACATAATGCATTAATATCATTTTTTAATGTTATTTGATCTTTAATCCATTTACTTAGAAAGTAATTTTGTATTGATATCTTTAAATTATCAGTGATAAATGGTGGGTTTACTAGTAGTTCTTTCGCTAATACTTCGCCAATTAATTCAATTCTGTTGGTTTTATAAATATTGAGCAATTATCTTAAGGATCTTGTTCATCAACCGCTAATGGATCTGATAATTCGTTATTAGGCAAATCCAGCTCTCCATGAGCAACAAACTCACAACGAAGTTTTAAAAAGGTGATAAATTTTTTGTCAGTTGATATTACAGCAGCTTGAGGAGTTGGTATTTTATTATAAATATCTTTCAATTCTGAACATTTTAGAAATTGAGGTTTTATTAAGAGCCAAAAATCTATATTTCTATTATTCTCCTTATAATTTCTTCTCCTTTCTTTAAGGATCTCTTCAAGAGGTTCTTCTTCTGTTAGAAACTTTTTGCTCGCTGCAATGAAATAATAGGTTGTCATTTTGGTTATTTTCTTGAAATAAGGTTTTTCATTTCTCTTACTGATTTTTCCAATCCAACTGCAAGGGCTCTTGCAACTATACTATGTCCAATATTAAGTTCGTTTATTTGTGCGATAGATGCAACTTCCATAACATTTTGATAATTTAAACCATGCCCAGCATTTACTATAAGATTTAAATCAGATGCGTAATAGGTTGCTTCTTTAATTTTTTGTAATTGTTCAAATTTATTTTTAAGTATTGAATTAGCGTATGTTCCTGTATGTAATTCAATACAGTCAAATCCTATTGATTTGGCACAATCTATTTGTGAGGCAATAGGGTCTATAAATGCACTTAATATTAAATTAGATCCTTTCAAATCTTTGACATACTTTGCATAGAAATCTTCATTTGAAATTAAATTTAAACCCCCTTCAGTGGTTACTTCATCTCTCTTTTCTGGGACTACAGTTATGTAGTCCGGCATAACTTCTTTCGCTATTTTTGACATCTCAGATGTAGCTGCCATCTCTAAATTAAGTTTTGTTTTAATTGTTTCTTTTAGTAAAAATAAGTCTCTGTCTTGAATATGTCTCCTGTCCTCACGAAGATGAACTG
>CAZKLB010000062.1:0-1970 GCA_964553685.1 uncultured Marinoscillum sp. | reverse complement strand
CCGTTTTTTAGCTTAGGTAGAAAAAATATTTTGCCCTTTTGGATTGAAATCGAAAGACTATAATTTTTTATTTTTTATTAGTTGATTAATTTTAAATATCTGAATACTCATAACAACTATATTCAAAAACATTATTGAATATGAACTTGCTATAATACCATAAATTAACCACAATGTTGCTCCAACAAGATTTATAGATCTAAGCTTGATCATATCATTAACCAAAAATGAGCCTATTACAACAAATGTTGCAACCCAACCAACAAGTTCTAGTGTACTCATATTTTACTTAAAGCTTGTGATAGGTCATTAATTATATCATCTGAATTTTCGATACCAACACTGAGTCTGATCAAACCATCAGTAATACCTATTTTCTTCTTAACATCATCAGGGACATCACAATGAGTCATAGAGTGAGGGTGTTGTGCTAAACTTTCATTACTGCCCAAACTAACTGCAAGTTTAATTAGTTTTAAAGAGTTTAAAACTTTGAAAGCTGACTTTTCATTGCCTTCAACTTCAAAACCTATCATGGCACCGCCAGCAACACATTGATTATTGTATATTTTGAGTTGCCTTTTACCCATAGATTTTAAACCTGGATAGAAAACTTTTTTTATTTTTCCATTCTTTGATAAGAAATCAACGATTTTTACAGTATTCTCTAGTTGATACTGCATTCTTACATGTAATGTTTCAAGACTTCGAGTCAAAAGCCAGGCAGTATATGGAGCTATCATGCTACCAAGAAACGTCCTCAAGTTTTTCACTTTCGAAATATTCTCCTTGGATCCCATAATAGCACCAGCTATAACATCACTATGACCATTTAAAAATTTTGTTGCTGAGTAACAAACAATATCAGCTCCAAACTTCAAAGGATTTTGCCAAATCGGTCCTAAGTATGTATTATCAACAACAGTAACAATTTCATTTCCATATTTTTTAAAAAACCTTTCTTTTATTTTTTTTACTAATTCAAGGTCAATTAATGCATTTGTTGGATTAGCTGGCGTTTCAACATAAATCATTTTTAGAGATTTATCGAAATTATTATTCTCCAATTTTTTTATTATTTCATCAAAAGAAGAATCTGAGTGAAAGGAAATGATATTAACTCCTATATTATTAAGAAAGTTATGAGCAAAACTATGTGTTCCCCCATATGTTGGATTACTAAATAAAATTGTGTCACCAGGTTTTACATAAGCTAACATTGTTGTAGAAATTGCACTCATGCCACTTTCAAATGCAGCAGCATCTTCGGAATCTTCTAAAATTGAAAGTCTTTCTTCCAGAATTTCCATATTTGGATTATTTATTCTGGAATAAATTAAACCTAGTTGCTCATCTTTATTTAGTGTTGATTTACCATATGCAACCTCAAAAAACCTTTTACCTTCAGCAGCATTTTTAAAAACAAATGTAGAGGTTTGGAATATTGGAGGTTTTACAGAGCCCTCACTCCATTCGGGGTTATACCCGTGTGACATCATGTAAGACTCTTTCTTCAAAATAAATTTAATTCAATTTAATGAATTTTTAAACATTATATTTGCCACGCCGTGAGATTTATATATAAAATATTATTACTGATTAGCTTATCGACAATTAATAATATTAATGCTCAAAATTTTATAGAGGGTAAGATTATCTACAGTGATAATAGTGTTGATATTCCAATTGAAGGAGCTAATATTTATTGGGAGAACTCCAACATTGGTGTTATAACTAATAATCTTGGCGATTTTAAGATTAAATTAATTGATAATAAAGAAAAGCTAGTTATTAGTTATGTTGGATTTGTTACTGACACAATTACAATAAATAACAAATTATATATTGAACATTATTTAACTCAGTCCGATGAACAATCACTTGATCAAATAACAGTAACCAAAAAAAGACGTAGTGCACAAAGGACATATTTAATGCCACAAAATATTGTAAAAATTAGTGAAGAAGAG
>CAZKLB010000061.1:0-2289 GCA_964553685.1 uncultured Marinoscillum sp. | reverse complement strand
AGAGAATGGGTAAAAAGGTAGAAGGCTTTGACTATGGGAATTCACCATCCAAAATTGAAAGAAAAATATTTGAAGGAAGAGATGTAGGTATTGCCACCAGTAACGGAACCAAAGCAATTGTCAAGACCAAAGGATCTAAAATAACTATAATTAGTTCATTTCTAAACCTATCAAAAGTTGTAGAATATTTGAATACTTACAAAAGAGATACACTACTTGTATGCTCTGGGTGGAAAGGAAGTACCAATCTGGAAGATACTATGTGTGCAGGGGCAATAGTTGCAGGATTAGAAAATTATGAATACGAGTCCGATACCGTAATCATTGCAAAAAAATTATATGAACAATCTAAAAATGATATCTTGTCAAGTATGAAAAAGTCATCACACGCTAAAAGATTATCTGGCTATGATAATATCAGGGATATTGAATTCTGCTCAGAAATTGATAAGCAAGAAATTTTACCATATCTAGATAATAACAAAGTAAAATTATTGTAGTTTCTTATTATTTAAGTGTCGATCAGAATCTCTTGCATCTTTCTTTTCAATATTTTTTTTTAATGCATCAGTAAGATCTATACCTGTCTGATTTGCAATACACATTAATACCCACAGTACGTCAGCGAGTTCATCTGCTAAATCTAAATTCTCCTCACCCTTTTTTATTGACTGCTCCCCGTACTTCCTAGATATAACCCTTGCCAGTTCCCCTACCTCCTCCATAAGAATAGTGGTATTAGTTAACTCGTTAAAATACCTAACTCCTTTCTCTTTGATCCAGTTATCTATAAGTTTTTGTGCTTCTTTTATAGTCATATTTAAATTTATAGTTATTTTCACATATTCTTTAATAAGATCATATATTTTGTGGAAGAACTAAATCAAGGTTACAATTTGATAGAAAATAAGAGACTCGATATTCTTGAGTTATCCACAATCTTATTAATACTTGCATCATTTTTCTCAATTGTCAATCTAAGATACCTAAAGCTTCCAATGACAATTGGATTAATGATTCTAGCAATTGCCTTATCTATTGTAATCTTAATCTTTGGATTCTTTTTCCCAACATTTCTGGATATTGCTTATACTATTACAGAGAGTTTTGATTTCAATTTCATGTTAATGAATGTCATGCTCCCTTTTCTACTTTTTGCGGGAGCAATGTCTATCAATGTACATTTACTTAGAAAAGATAAACTGACAATTCTTCTTCTTGCTTCATTTGGTGTCCTCTTCTCTACTTATGTAGTTGGAAGTTTAACATTTTACCTTCTTAACGCTCCATTATTTGGATTATCCTCATTGGGAATAACTTATATTGATTGTTTATTATTTGGTTCATTAATTGCTCCAACTGACCCAATTGCTGTATTATCAATAATTAAAAGAATGAAATTATCTCCACTAACTGAAACAAGAATTGCGGGTGAGTCTTTATTCAACGATGGTATAGGAGTTGTTGTATTTTTAACATTACTTGGTGTCAAAACATCTGGGACAGTTGTAACAATTGAGTCAGTAAGTTCATTATTTTTTACTGAGGTAATTGGAGGTTTAGCTCTTGGAGCAATAGTTGGTTACTTAGGTTTAAAGCTTGTAAGATATATTGAGAACGAACATGTTGAACTTGAGGTATTAATCACTTTATCACTTGTTTTATTTGTATCTGTCCTTGCAACTAGATACCATCTATCTGGGCCTCTTGGTGTTGTAATTCTAGGGCTATATTTAAATAAACATATAAAAGAAAAAGATGGCAATGGAGATTCAGAGCTTGCAATGGGAGATTACGTATATAAATTTTGGCACCTCCTAGATGAGACACTAAACGCTATATTATTCATACTTATAGGACTAGAGATAATATTAATTTTTGATAGCTTTAATTTGATGTATTTATTTCTATCGATTGTGACGATTTTTCTAGTTGTTCTATCAAGATATATTGGAGTTTCAATACCAGTTGTTATTCTCTCCCAGTTCAAAGATTTTGAAAAAAATACTGCTAAAATAATTACATGGGGAGGCCTGAGAGGCGGTCTTAGTATTGCTCTTGCTCTTAATCTACCAGATACCATGGGAGATGTAAAATCATTGATATTAATTCTTACCTACGCTGTTGTATTATTTACTATTCTAGTACAAGGTCTAACAATGGAAAAAATTATTAATAGAAAATAATTTGAAAAAAATCAAACTATTAATTTCGTTATTATTAATAAGCTTTTTTGCCTACTCACAAACTATCCCAGAAGTGCCTATTAACCAATTTACACAGGCAGGA
>CAZKLB010000060.1:0-2296 GCA_964553685.1 uncultured Marinoscillum sp. | reverse complement strand
AAATACATTTCCATTCTTTCATAAGAATGGATTTTTTTATTATGAAATTAAATAAGCATAGTAGAACAATAACCGAGGATGAATCGCTTCCTGCTGCAAAAGCAATGTTATATGGCATTGGTCTCACAGATCAGGATATGAAAAAACCTCAAATTGGGATTGCAAGTACAGGTTTTGAAGGTAATCCATGTAATATGCATTTAAATTCTATCGCAAAGGATTGTAAAAAAAGTATAAAAAAAGAAGATCTGGTTGGTTTAATATTTAATACTATTGGGGTAAGTGATGGAATAACCAATGGTACATCAGGAATGACATATTCTTTAATATCGAGAGAAATAATTGCAGATTCAATAGAAACAATTGTTAATGCTCAATTTTATGATGGCATTGTAACTGTAGTTGGTTGTGATAAAAATATGCCAGGAGCAATGATGGCAATTGGAAGAATAAATAGACCTTCAATACTTGTATTTGGGGGAACTATTAAATCCGGAAGTTATAATGGAAAAAGTTTAAATATTGTCTCTGCATTTGAAGCATATGGTGAAAAGCTCAAAGGTAAAATTAGTGATGATGATTATAATGGAATAATAAAGAATAGTATTCCTGGAGCAGGTGCATGTGGAGGTATGTATACTGCAAATACAATGTCATCTGCAATCGAAGCGCTCGGTATGAGTCTACCATTTAGTTCATCTAATCCTGCCGAAAGTAAAGATAAAATAGATGAGACAAAATTAATTGGTGCTGCAATAAAAAACTTACTCAAAAAGGATATCAAACCTAGAGATATAATGACAAGAAAAGCATTTGAAAATGCATTGTCAGTAATAATGGCATTGGGTGGATCTACAAACGCTGTTCTTCATCTTATTGCAATGGCAAAAGCAGTAAACATTAAAATTAATCTAGATGATTTTCAACACTTTAGTGATAAAACACCATTTATAGCAAACCTCAAACCAAGTGGAGAATTCTTAATGGAAGATATATATAAAATGGGTGGAATACCCTTGATAATGAAATATATGCTGGATAATGGTTATCTACACGGTGAATGTTTAACAGTTACAGGAAAAACAGTAAAAGAAAATCTAGAAAATATAGATGGTATAATTGATAATAAAATTATTAAAAAATTTGATGATCCTATTAAAAAAAACGGTCATATTCAAATTCTTTACGGTAATATTGCCCCTGAAGGTGCAGTTGCAAAAATAACTGGAAAAGAAGGGGAAATATTTGAGGGTAAAGCAAGAGTTTATGATAATGAATTCGAAGCAATTAATGGAATTGAAAAAGAAGTAATAAAAGGTGACGTAATCGTAATTAAAAATTCAGGTCCAAAAGGTGGTCCAGGTATGCCTGAAATGCTTAAACCTACTGGTGCAGTAATTGGTGCTGGACTTGGTAAGGATGTTGCATTAATAACTGATGGAAGATTTTCAGGAGGATCTCATGGATTTGTTGTCGGTCATATTTCTCCAGAATCTTTTGTTGGTGGACCCATTAGTATAATTAAAAATGGTGATACTATAAAAATTGATGCAATTAATAATACAATAGATTTGAAAATTGATGATAAAGAGTTTGAAAAAAGAATAAAAAAAATAAAATTACAAAAACCAAAATTTAAGGTTGGTGTTGTTAAGAAATATATAAATTCTGTATCATCAGCATCCGAAGGTTGCACTACTGATTAAAAGATGAAAAAAATTCAAGGTTCTGAGGCTATATTAAAATCCTTAATTGGTGAAAATATTGAAATGATATTTGGATATCCTGGAGGAGCAATTATGCCAATATATGATTCTTTATATAACTATATGGATAAAATAACCCATATACTTACAAGACATGAACAGGGTGCAATTCATGCTGCTCAAGGCTATTCTAGAGTTACCGGAAAAGTCGGAGTATGTTTTGCAACTTCGGGACCAGGTGCAACTAATCTAATTACTGGACTAGCTGACGCACAAATAGATTCTACACCTTTAGTCTGCATAACTGGGCAAGTACCATCACAACTTCTTGGAACAGATGCTTTTCAAGAATCTGATATTATAGGTATATCAATGCCTGTTACTAAATGGAATTATCAAATAACAAATGCAAAAGAAATAGCAGAAGTTATGTCAAAAGCATTCTACATTGCAGTGTCTGGAAGACCTGGTCCAGTTTTAATTGATATTACAAAAGATGCTCAATTTTCAGAAACAGAATTCAAATATAAAAAATGTGAAAAAATAAGAAGTTATCATCCATACCCTATAATCAGAAAAACTAAAATTAA
>CAZKLB010000059.1:0-2358 GCA_964553685.1 uncultured Marinoscillum sp. | reverse complement strand
TCTTGACAATCCATTTACCATCAGGAGTGCCTCCTGAGACATTCACAACATTATTGTCTACACCTAATGTAACATCATCAATATCAAAGTTTACTGGAAATTCATCAGCATATTTAAATTGACCATTAGAAATAAAACTAAATCCAAAAAAGATTATAACAACAAAATATCTCATAATAATATATTTAAAATTCTATGTTAGAAAAGATACAAAAAAATCTATTTAGTATCATCTTTAGGTGAAAAATACTTCTTATAAACTGGAAAATTCCAAGAAACAATACCAAGGGATAATAGTAAAGGAATCAAAGATTCAAACCACATACCTTTAGATAATAGGTATATGACAAGTAAAAATAAAAAACAATCAATTAAAATAAGGAATGCTACTTTTTCTTTTAATTTCATAAAATAAATATAATCAAAGAATAATTATCTAATGACTCAGGTTTGGAACAATCCACTATGGTGAGAGGGTCTATGAATTCTAAATGAGAATGTGTAGGTTTGAGTATGGCAAAAGAATTTCAAAAATTAAGTAAAACTCAAACATTTCTTTTTGGAATGGCTATGGGTTTTATGTTGGGTGGAGTATTTATGATGGTAGTAATGGGATAAGAATATATGTAGATTTATAATAAGATATTATTAAAAATGAATTTTTATCCACTTTTCTATAAAAGCATCTTGCTTACTTACATTTTTATTGGAGGGTGTGTTACCACTCCAAAAATCTTATTTGAGGACCCTGTTGATACTAAAAATAAAAAAATTAGTATACAAGAGAAGAAAATTTTTTCATTTGAACAAGCTGGTGTTTATTTTTCAAACGAATTTCAAGGCGCTAGATTAAATGATGTAATTAAAAAAAATGATACTTGTTTTATCATATCAATTCTCCCAGAAAATCAACCAATTAATCCAAGCCCATTTTATGCTTTTAAGGTATGGAGTAGATCACCAAAAAATATAGCGCTTGAATTTAATTATCCGGAGGGGTATAAGCATAGATACATACCTAAAATTTTATCTGATGGGAATTGGATAATATCAGACTCAACCACTTTTCTAGAAAAAAATAGTCAACGGGTACTTAAACTTAGTTTAGATAGTAAACCTATCATTGTTTCTGGTCAAGAATTAAATAATAGTGAAATTGTTTATAGTTGGGTTAATGACGTCATTGAAGGGAAAGAAAACTATGTAAGTTTTAATAGGATTGGAAAATCAAAACTTAAAAGACCATTTATGGTAATAGATATTAATAAAGGTAGTCCTAGAAAAAAGCCCATAGTTGTCCTAATTACAAGACAACATCCTCCTGAGGTAACAGGATACTTTGCTTTCAAATCGTATCTATCAACAATCCTTGATGATAATGAGCTTTCTTCTGCTTTTTTAGAAAAGTTTAGAGTTTTAGCATTTCCACTAATGAATCCAGATGGTGTTGATCTTGGGCATTGGAGACATAATGCTGGTGGAATTGATCTAAACAGAGATTGGTCAGCTTACAATCAGAAAGAAATTAAGACTACAGTTGATTTTATTTCAAAAATCTTAAAAGAAAATGATTCAAAACTCGTATTAGGTATTGATTTTCATTCTACATTCTATGATGTTTTTTATACTAATGAGGAAAGGGCTTCAACGACAATGCCTTATTTTCTTGATAATTGGTTTTCTAGTTTAGAAGAAAATATTCCTAATTATGTAGTTAATGAACAGCCAAGTGTAAGTAAGCAACCAGTTTCTAAAGGTTGGTTTCTTAATGCTCACAAAGCTGTTGGAATTGTATATGAAATTGGTGACAATACCCCACGTGATAGAATTAGATTAATTGGGAAAGAATCAGCATTATCTATGATGAAAATCATGATAGATTTGAAATAGCAATAAGTAATATTAGTACGCTAATAAAATAAATCTACAAGTACTACTCAACAATAGTAATAACCCCATACATGTTATTATGCTTTGAGCATTGGTAGTAATAAGTACCAGCTTCAGTTGGAGTCCATCTAATAGTCCCATTAGTTTCTCCGTTATTAATAACGTTTGATGCTTGGTTTTGAGTACCTACCCCCTGTTCTGTCTTGATGTAAAATGGATGACCGGATGCACTAATATCAAATGATATTTCATCATCAACAGAGAATGTAATATTTGGATCACCTCCAGAAACAGTACCATTTTTATCATTTCCGCTTAAGAAATAATCGCTATTACTTGATGAGGTAGAATTGTATCCACTACCGCCATCTGAAGTAACATATATTACTAAATCACCAGATACATTATTATTTTTTTGATAACTATCATTTGAATAATCACTACAAGAAAATAATATTATTATTAAAA
>CAZKLB010000058.1:0-2359 GCA_964553685.1 uncultured Marinoscillum sp. | reverse complement strand
TGAACCATTTGATATAAGTTATGATTATGAACCAAGGGGTAAAGCATTGGTTACTGCTGAAGTTATGCTTGGTGATTGGTGGAATGATAACTCTAATACAGGTTGGTGTGGAGGGAATTTTGATCCGTTTATCGTTGACCTCAATGATGGAATGCAAAATAACACATCAATTTATCCTTGGCTTTGTTTTTCTGAAGATGAAGAAGTTATTGTCAAAGATTATGTACTAAGACTAACAGCATTTGATGATAATTATTACGAATATTTTATTGTTGGTGAGCCTGGTGAATATTCTAATGCTCTGCTAAACTATCCCACTACTAAAGGGCGTTCAATAGGTATTAATGGTGGATTTGGAGTTTTTGGAGCTATTGCTTCGGATTGGAAATTTTTGAAAATAATTAAAAATTAGATTTACCTATCGTAAATCCATTCATAGAAACCCTGGATTAACATTGATCCAACTAACACAGAAACAGAGAGGCCCACAGATTTCATTGGGTCTCCCGTCCAAAACCATGAGCAGAATAGTACCCAAATGAATGTAGTTATTCTTATTTTAATAGATTTAGGACTGAAAATATGATATATGAAATTTCTTTTCATTTGATAAAATTATTACAATTCTATTTCATAGATTAATTAGAAGATATTTTAATGTTATAACAATGAATACTAATAATGAAATAATAAAAATATTTGAAAAATTTCCTGACCAAAATCCTAATCCTGTGATGAGGGTTTCAGAGGAAGGAAAAATTTTATATTTTAATAAGCCCTCTATCGAAATCATTCAATATTGGAATCAAGTTAAAGATAAATGCGTTCCAAAAAATATTTTTAAAAATCTTAATAATGAAAAAGATTTTGAAATTCAAACAGACAAATATCACTATCTGGTTAGATCGGTTTATGTAAAGGAACTAAGTAGTTATAATGTATATCTTCAAGATATTACCGCAAAAAAAATAATTTCAACGTTTCCAGATCAAAACCCCAATCCAGTAATGCAGGTAGATTACAAGGGCGCTCTAATATACTTCAATGAGGCATCAAGATCATTTATTGATCATTATGAACTGAAAATAGGTGATGTATTAAATAAAGACTTGTTGTCTTTGGTCGGGGAGGTTGCAATGACATCAAATTCTAATTCTGGGCAAATAAAATTTGGTCATACTACCTACAATGTTAATCTAGTTCCAGTAAAAGAATTCGGGTTTATAATTATTTATTGTTCTGATGTTACAGCAGAAGAACTTATAAGGAAATTTCCTGATCAGAATCCAAACCCAGTTCTTCGTTTTGATAAAGAATTTACCCTTGAATATTTCAACGAAGCAGCTTCATTCATAATTAAAGAATGGGGGATTTCTTTAGAAGATAAAATTGATAATTGGATTATATCAAAAATTGAAAAGTCTAACGGTGCGGGATTGAAGAACATTGAACATTATGTTGGCCAGAAAACATTTTCTTCTGATATTGTATTTACTCCACAATTTGAATTTTATTTAATGTATAGTACAGATATTAGTGAGGCTAAAACAAAGGAAATGATTTTAGAAAAATTATCTAAATATTTTTCCCCTCAGGTATTCAATTCAATCTTTAGTGGAGAACTAGACGTAACGATAAATACTAGTAGGAAAAATCTAACTATTTTCTTTTCTGATATTAAGGGTTTCACATTATTAACAGAAAAATTAGAGCCTGAGCAGCTTACAAATCTCATTGCTGATTATTTAACTGAAATGACAAATATTGCCATTAAATATGGAGGTACAGTTGATAAATATATCGGCGATGCAATCATGATATTTTTTGGAGACCCCAAAACCGCTGGGATAAAAAAAGATGCAGTTTCGTGTGTAAGAATGGCAATGGAAATGCTCTCCAAGTTAAAAGTAATTAAAAAGAAGTGGAGAGATCAAGGTATTTCAGATGAGCTATCAATAAGGATAGGAATACACTCTGACATATGTACTGTAGGGAACTTTGGTTCGAAAGACAGGTTAGATTATACTGTTCTTGGTAATGGGGTAAACCTGGCTTCAAGGTTAGAAGGGTTAGCAGATCCAAACAGTATACTAATTTCTGAAAACACATATAATATTATCAAAGATGAGATTACTTGCAAACCTTCCAATGAAGTCAAAGTAAAAGGTAAATTACACCCTGTTAAAACTTTTATTGTAGAGGGTTTATCACAAGGTACCCAAAATCCAGAAATTATGGTAGAGGATGATGGCTTTTTATTAAATATCGATGAGAGTATAATTACGAATAGAGATGCTATTATAAAAAAATTAGAACAGAGTATTAAAAAATTAAAAAAAAGTGAGAAAAAATGAGATTA
>CAZKLB010000057.1:0-2477 GCA_964553685.1 uncultured Marinoscillum sp. | reverse complement strand
AGATTTTAGACTATAAACATATCGACAAAAAATTACCCAGTGGGCTTTGGCCATCTGATCATTTGCCTATTTTTATCTCAATATATTTTTGATTGAGTTATATGTCTTTATTTTCTAGAAATACTAAATACAATATACTTATCACCAGATTTAGTTCCAAGTTTACCCCCGCCTGAAGCAATAGCAATATATGGATTACCATCAATCTCATAATAACTTGGTGTAGCAAAACCTGAAAAAGGGAGAATTTCTTCCCAAAGTAAATCCCCACTTTTACTGTTGAAAGCTCTTATCATATTGTCAGATGTAGCAGCAATTATAATTATACCAGATTTAGTTACAATTGGGCCACCATAATTTTCTGTTCCTGTTAAAACATTATTTTTTATACCAATTTCTGTTTGACCTAAAGGAATTTTCCAGTCAAGTTTACCTGTATTTAAATTTATGGAATTCAGGGTTCCCCAGGGAGGATTAATTGCTGGGTATCCGTCATTTGTTAGAAACTTATTATATCCTGTAGATGTATAGAAAACTTCTTCACTAACTGAAAGAATATTTGTTTTATCTCCATCTTTTAGATTAAAAATATACTCTACTATACTTTGAATTTTTTGATCATCTAAAAATTTAAATCCAGGCATTAAACCTTTTCCATTTAAAATGAGTGACCTTAACTCATTAAAGTTATATTTTCTACTAAGATCAAGTATTGAAGGATTTTCACCAGAACCTTTATAATCAATTCCATGACACATTAAACATTGTTTATTATATATATTCATTCCTTGGGAGTCAGTATTTGAAACCTTTTTCATGGTTAGTATCCATGGCATTTCATTTGAGTTTATAAAAAGTTTATTATTTAATGGGTCAAGTGCAGGACCTCCCCATTCAGCACCACCATCAAATCCTGGAAAAATTAATGTACCTTCTTCTGATGGAGGTGAAAACATGTCATCTTTTGAAAGTGAAGTAAAAATTTTAATAAGACTATCTTTTTCTCTTTCTTTTACAAAAGGGTTAATATCATTTTTTGTTAATGATTGTCTAGAGAATGGTTCTGGAAAGGTTGGAATTGGCTGAGTTTTTGATAAAACCTCTCCTTCTAAATTAGATTCGGAAGGAACATCTCTTTCAACAATTTCGTATAAGGGTTTTCCAGTAATTCTATTCAATAAATATATATACCCTGATTTTGTTACTTGTGCAAGAGATGGTACGATTGAATCATTCATTGAATAGTTAAATAATATTGGAGGAGATGGGAGATCTCTGTCCCATACATCATGATGAACAGTTTGAAAATGCCAAATTTTATTACCTGTTTCAGCATTTAATGCAACAATAGAATTTGCAAAAAGGTTATCTCCAATCCTGTCACCACCGTAAAAATCATAACTTACTGATCCTGTAGGTGCGTATAAAATCCCTCTTTTCTCATCCAAGGTTAATCCCGACCAAGCATTTGCTCCACCCAGTCGTCTATATGCATCTGGATCATTGTAGGATTCATGTCCATCTTCACCTTTTTCAGGTATAGTATTAAAACTCCATATTAGATCACCAGTATTTGCATCAAATGCTCTAATATTTCCTTTTGCTGCTGGGTTTCCCTCACTAACACTAGATCCAACTATTATTAAATTTTTGTAAATAACCCCTGGTGATGTCATGGTTACAAATAAAGAACTAGAATTGCTACCTAAACCTATATGTAGATCAACGTATCCATTAGTACCAAAACGTGAATCAGGATCACCATTTTTAACATTAACCTTAAATAATTTAGACCCTACAGCATAAAAAATAAAACCCTGTTTAGAATTATCTTTAAAATATGTGATTCCTCTACAAACATTAACTCTTGAACCATCATCATCAAAAAATTTGTCATCACTATTAAAAGGATCAAATACCCATACTTCCGAGCCAGATTTAGCTTCTAAAGAAAATAATTTGAGCTTTGGGGATACTCCGTAAAACTTTCCATTTATAATTAATGGATTGGTTTGAATCTGAGAATAATCATCATTGTCGGACGTGCTATATTCCCAGACCTTATTAAGTTCTGAAATATTACTTAGATTTAACTTTTCTGAATTGACAAACTGTGTCCTTTCATATGAGCCACCATATACATTCCAATCAATACTTTTTTTACATGAAATTAAAGGAACCAAAAAAAGAAAAATTAGTGTTTTATTTGGATTCATTTAATAAGCTTATTAATGTTATCAATTGTTATTTTTAGTACAATTTTATGAACCGAATCCTTAGGATTTTGTATTTCTTTATCTAACTTCTCTAATAATTCAGCAATAGTATTCTCCTTTGTCATATCCCTAATATAAAAAAAAACATATTTGATTTAAACTTAGATTTTTAATTTTACAGCATGAAAAATGAAAAAGACATATTAGATCATTTCTTAAATAATTGTCCTGTTGAAGCTAAAAATTATTTTGAAAATATTT
>CAZKLB010000056.1:0-2877 GCA_964553685.1 uncultured Marinoscillum sp. | reverse complement strand
CCAGGTGTTCAGCTATATATTGGTAATTTTTTAGATGGGACACTAAAATCAAAAACAGGCAAAAAATATATAAAAAGGTCGGGTTTTTGCTTGGAAACACAGTTTTTTCCAAATTCTCCAAATGAAGAAAGTTTTCCCTCAACAGTTCTAGTTCCAGGAGCTAAATTCAGATCTACTACAACTTTTAAATTTTCTTTGTCAAAAAACTAAATTCTAAGTTTTATATTATTTTTTTCTAAAATTCTTACAAAAGCAATTATTATTAAAGAAAACAAAAGAGATTTAACTAAACCTATTTTTCCTACTGTTATCCACTCTGGCCAAGAAAAATTAATTATGGCTAATAATGGATATAATAAATAGGGGATTAGATAACATGTTAATGTTGATGTTCCGGCTGCTCGTATTGGTTTCAGCAAGCTGTAAAAGTTTGTTTTTTCAACTAATAAAAATAAGATAATAAATGAAAATAAATTTATTGCAGTACATATTGCAAACCATGATGGAGACCCATTAATCTTAGAAATATGAAATGATGAACGAATTACAAAACCGTAAACCAAAAATATAATTGAAAAGACAAATAAAACTTTCAGGAAAAGATTTTCTTGTTTGTTTTTTAAATATTTCACAAAAAATATTGATGTTAAAACACCTGAAAGCACAAACAAATGATTGGAGGCTCCAACTACAACTTTAAAAGGAGGTATTCCCTCAAAAAAATTATTTTCTTGAATATTCATAAATATCAAAATCAAGAAAATAATGAACAGTAATTTTGTTTTCTCTCTAAACAGAAGATAAATTAAGCTGTTAAATAGATAGCCCCAACCAATTAAACCTAAAATTCCCCACCAACTTGTTCTCATCCATGTAGTTTCTCCTGAATGAGTCCCTTCATATACAATTGCAATAAATAATAAAAGGATAACGCCTATAAATTTTAGAAAATACTCCATTTGATTATTCAGAGATTGAATTTTTTTATAATTAATCCAAATTAAAAAGATAGATATTGCCATAATTATCTCCCATGTATATTTACTAATTATCATTCCATTTTCACTAGCTGTTTCAAAATTAACCATGAACACACCCATTATAATTAAGGCAAAAGATCTTTGAATTATATGTTTAAATATTTTTATATTTTTTTCTCTCTTAATAATTCTAACATTTATTGAGAGTGGAATTGAAAGCCCTACTATAAATAAAAAAAGGGGGAATATAATATCTGAAAAACCCATTCCATCAACTTCAGCAGATGTATGTTTTAACCATTCAGGAACATTTTTTAATGTCCAAAAATCATTAACAAAGATCATAAAAAACATTGTTAGAGCTCTTAGTGCATCTATTGTTTTTACCCGATCCATTTAATTAAAGTTTTGAATTAAACTTACTAATACATAAATTTATTTACAAGTGTTACAATTTAACAAATATTAATGAGACAATTTCTTTCATTTTTTTTTCTACTCTTTTCAACTATATCAATATCACAGCAGAGTATCAACAAAAGTAAAATGGATTGGTTTGAAGATGCTAAGCTTGGTATTTTCATCCATTGGGGAATTTATTCAGTTAATGGTATAAGTGAATCATGGTCGTTCTTTAATGAATACATTTCATATGAAGATTATATGAGACAATTAGATGGATTTAGTGCTGAAAAATATAACCCCAATCATTGGGCAAAACTAATTAAGGAAAGTGGCGCAAAATATACAGTCATAACATCTAAACATCACGATGGTTTTGCTTTATGGAACTCAAAAAGTGGAGGAATAAATTCATTCTTAAATTCTAGTGCAAAAAAAGATTTACTAAGCCCATTTGTAAAAGCTGTAAAAAAACAAAGATTAAAATTAGGATTGTATTATTCACTACCTGATTGGTCATATTCTGATTATACTCATCACACAACTAATATTAGAAGATATAATATTGATGATGACCCACAAAGATGGAGTAGGTTTCAGTCTTATATGTTATCACAATTAGGTGAATTATCAGAAAAATTTAATCCAGATTTGTGGTGGTTTGATGGAGACTGGGAGCACAATGCTGAGGAGTGGGGAGTAAAAAAAATCAAAGAAAATTTATTGTACAAAAATCCAAATGTCATATTTAATTCAAGATTAAATGGAAATGGTGATTATGAGACACCAGAAATTGGAATACCAGTCTTAAGACCTGATGCAAGATATTGGGAACTTTGTGTTACCATGAATGATTCTTGGGGTTATCAAAAAAATGATAAAAATTACAAATCACCAATGCAGATAATTGATTTATTTGTTGACACAATTAGTAAAGGTGGAAATTTACTTTTAGATATAGGACCTAAATCAGACGGAACTATACCACATCAGCAAGTAGAGATATTGAAAGAATTGGGGAAATGGACAAAAAAACATGACAAAGCAATATACAACACTAGAAGAGGAATTTCATATGATCATTTTTATGGCCCTACAACATTGTCAAAAGATAAAAAAATCTTGTATTTATACATTAGAGATTATCCTAAAGATGGAAAAATAGTTTTAAAAGGTATAAATAATAAAATAAATAGAGCCTATGTGGTAGGTGATGGAACTATTTTAGAAAATCAAACCATATGTAAGGTATATTGGAATAAATACCCAGGAATAACCTACATTGAGATTCCAAATCATTCAGTTGATAAATATTATACTACTGTAGCAGTTGTTTTGGATGGAGAAATTAACTTATACAAAGAGAAATCCAGTGCAATTGAGCAAAATTAATTTTTTTTAGTTATTAAATTGCTCTATTATTCTTTAAAGGCATCCGCGTCAAACATTAGGTAAACACCACTACTAACATCTTCTCTTTTTAGTTTTAGAGTGC
>CAZKLB010000055.1:0-3724 GCA_964553685.1 uncultured Marinoscillum sp. | reverse complement strand
ATAAATGAGTATACTAAAAGAAATTATTCTAAATAAAAGAAAAGAGATTGATTATTTAAAAAAAAATAATCCGATTTCTGAAATTGAAAAATCTTTATTTTTCGATAGAGAAATTATTTCTCTTAAAAAATCTTTAGTTGAAAAATCTGGGATAATTTCTGAATTTAAAAGAAAATCTCCATCAAAGCCAAATATAAATTTAGATGCAGAAGTTCAAACAATCACTAGAGGATATGAAATTTCTAATTCTAGTGGGCTATCAATTCTAACTGATTCAAAATATTTTGGAGGATCAAATGATGATATAACTCTAGTTAGAAACGAAATAAATATTCCTATTCTAAGAAAAGATTTTATATTAGACAAATATCAAATTGTCGAGTCTAAATCTTTAGGTGCTGATATTATACTTTTAATTGCAGCTTGCTTATCAAAAGAAGAGGTTAAGAAACTGTCTAGATTTGCTAAGTCTTTTAATCTACAGGTAATTTTAGAAATTCATTCAGAAGATGAGATTTCTCATTTATGTGATTCTATAGATGTGGTTGGAGTAAACAATAGAAATTTAAAAAAATTTAAAACTGACATTAATAATTCAATAAAACTAGCAGGTATTATTCCTTCTAGTTTTTTAAAAATATCTGAAAGCGGAATATCTACCTCTGAGGAAATTTCTCAATTAAAAGAATATGGCTATGATGGTTTTTTAATTGGCGAAAACTTTATGAAAAATAATGATCCAGTATCTGCATGCAATGACTTTATAAAAAAATTATGATTAATAGGCATAGAATTAAAGTTTGTGGTATAACGGATGAGAATAATTTTTCCAAGTTAAAAAAATATCAAATAGACTACTTTGGGTTTATTTTTTACGAAAAATCTCCAAGATATATTTTGAATAACCCTGATCATTCTTTTATTAAAGACATAAAAAATAAAGTTGCTGTATTCGTTGATGAGAATATAGATACTGTAATAAGTACATTAGAAAAGTATAATTTTTCTTACGTACAGTTACACGGTAATGAAAGTAGTGACTATTGTATGAAAATTAAAAGGAAAGGAATCAAGATAATTAAGTCCTATTTAATAAGAACACAAGAAGACATAAATAGCATGAAGTTAGATAAAAAATCAGCTGATTATTTTTTATTTGATTATAAGAGTGATAAATATGGAGGATCGGGAAAAACATTTAATTGGGAAATACTTAATAATAAAGATTTTGATAAACCTTTTTTTCTGAGTGGTGGTTTATCTTTAGATAATCTCAATAATATTAATATAATTAATGACAATGAAATGCTTTATGGCCTAGATTTAAATAGTAAATTTGAAAGTTCTCCTGGCTTAAAAGATGTTGAAAAAATTGATAAATTATTTAATTTGAATTTATGAAATATAATGTAAATAGTAGTGGTTTTTACGGTGATTTTGGAGGTGCCTATATACCTGAAATGTTATTTTCAAATATAGACGAGCTTAAAAAAAATTATCTAGGTATAGTTGAGAAAGATTCTTTCAATAGAGAGTTTAATTATTATCTGAAAAAATATGTTGGTAGGCCTACACCATTATATTATGCTGAAAGGTTATCAGAAAAATATGAATCAAAAATTTATTTAAAAAGAGAAGATTTATGTCATACAGGTGCACATAAAATAAATAATACAATAGGACAAATATTATTAGCTAAAGAACTGAAAAAAACAAAAATAATTGCGGAGACTGGAGCGGGTCAGCATGGTGTTGCAACAGCTACAGTATGTGCTCTTATGGGAATGGAATGTGTAATTTATATGGGTGAAGTTGATATTGAAAGACAAAGACCGAATGTAGAAAGAATGAGGATACTTGGTGCAGAGGTTAGACCTGCTACATCAGGTAGTAGAACCTTAAAAGATGCAACAAATGAAGCGATGAGACATTGGATAAATAACCCCGACGACACACATTACATTATTGGATCAGTTGTTGGTCCGCATCCATATCCTGATATGGTTGCCAGATTTCAGTCAGTTATATCTGAAGAGTTACTAGGTCAATTAAAAAAAGTTGAGGGGAGAGATTATCCTGACTTTATCATCGCATGTGTGGGTGGAGGAAGTAATGCAGCAGGTATTTTCTACCATTATCTTGATAACGCAAAAGTAAACCTTATTGGTGTTGAAGCAGCTGGTCTTGGAGTATCGACAAATAAATCTGCAGCAACAACAAAACTTGGTAAAAAAGGAGTTTTACATGGTAGTAAGACATTATTAATGCAAGATGAAAACGGTCAAGTGACAGAGCCATATTCTATCTCTGCGGGACTAGATTATCCAGGAATTGGACCTTTACATGCTCATCTATTTGATTCAAATAGGGGTGAGTATATTAGTGTGGATGATGATGAAGCTATGAATGCAGGAATTGAACTTAGTAGATTAGAAGGAATTATACCTGCTATTGAAACTGCTCATGCATTTTCTGTCTTTGATAAATTAGATATGAAGGGAAAAGTTATTGTAGTTAATTTATCAGGAAGGGGCGATAAAGATCTCGAGACTTATATAAAATGGGGTAAGTATTGACATGAATAGAATAAATAAATTATTTGAAGAAAAAAAAGATAATATATTAAGTATTTATTTTACTGCTGGGTATCCCAATTTAAATGATACCACTGAAATCATAAAAACCCTAGATGAGTGTGGTGTTGATCTAATTGAAATAGGTATGCCTTTTTCAGATCCAATTGCTGACGGTCCAGTAATACAAGATTCCTCAAATGTAGCTATTGATAATGGAATGAATTTAAATTTATTATTTGAGCAATTAGAGGATATTAGAAAGATAACTGATATTCCTATTGTTTTAATGGGCTATGTTAACCCTGTTTACCAGTTCGGTTATGATAATTTTATTAAAAACATCTTGAAATGTGATCTAGATGGTCTTATTTTACCAGATCTTCCCTTAGAAGACTATAAGAATAACTTTAAATCAGTTTTTGACAAGGAGAATTTATCATTTATTTTTTTAATAACTCCAAATACTTCAGAAGATAGAATTAAAAAAATTGATAATAACTCTAATGGTTTTGTATATATGGTTTCTTCATCTTCAACTACTGGTAAAAAAAGTAGTTTTGATAATAAACAAATTGATTATTTTCAGAAAATAAGAAGTTTATCCTTGAAAAATCCTACAGTGATTGGTTTTGGTATTTCAGATAAAGAATCTTTTACGCAAGCTTGTAAGTATTCAAATGGAGCTATAATTGGAAGTAAATTTATTCAGTCACTATCTAAATCAAACATAAAAGAATCAATCAGATCTTTTGTTTACTCTATAAGATAATTTTTTTAAAAAGGTAAATCGTCATCTGAATCCTGATTAATATTTTCTTGTTCATTCTCTTGATTCATATTACCGCTCTCTGATTCAATTTTCCAACCTTGAATAGAATTAAAATATTTAATATTACCCTCTTTGTCTTCCCATTTCCTACCTTTTATATTGATAAGTACATTTATTTCATCTCCAACATTCAATGGATTAAGTAATTCTACTTTATCCTGTATAAGTTCAATTTTTATATATTCTGGATATTCTGGATTCTTATTATCTTGAATAATAAATTCTCTTTTTTTAAATGTTTCAGTAATTTGGACTGTATCAAATATTTCAACTAATTTTCCTTTAATATTCATATGCGTAGATCTAAGAAGTTATTTTT
>CAZKLB010000054.1:0-3929 GCA_964553685.1 uncultured Marinoscillum sp. | reverse complement strand
CCTCAGGTCTGTATGTGTGTCCAGGAAATCCAGAAATCGCAGGATATTCCCAATCCAAATCAATGCCATCTGCATCGTACTCTTCAATAATTCTGGCTGTAGATTTAGCAAAATCATCCCTACCCTCTTCCGAATTAAAAACATCTGAACATGTTTTACATCCACCCCATCCTCCTAATGATACTAAAACTTTTAATTTAGGGTGATTTTTCTTTTGATTGACTATACCAAGTAGGCTAATGCTATCAGCTTCATTATCGATTGCAAGTTCGTTTCCTTTAAGATGTAAAAAACTGTAGATTATTTGATCAACACCAGATAAATTAAACTCATTAATAGTTTCTCCGTTTCCTGTATAATAAGCAATTACTTTAGGTTTATCATTAGTTTTTTCACATGAAAGAAAAAGAGTAAATAGTATTAATAAAAGGGTCTTTTTCATTTTTCTCCTAATATTTTCTTTATTACATGAACTGTAGTCATAAAGGTTATTTTATGAACTGAATTTTTATAATCCTCTTTTTCGATTCGATCTTCTAAATAATTTAGAAATTCATCTATTGAACTTTGTCTATTCATCTCAAAAATTTACAAAAAAAAGGGAGTTAATAACCCCCTTTAAAATTTAAATAGATTTTGAGTTATTGATTTTTCTTTTCAAAACCAATAATTCTTCTAATTTTCCCATCTACTATAAATGTATCGGTTATTATCCATGGATTGGACTCTTCCCCATCTACAGTCTCTTTAACACGATGACCCGTGATAACCCAATCTCCATTTTGACCCTCAACATGCATCGTGTAAGAGAAATATATATCCCAGTTTGGGTTTGCTACAGACATATATTCCTTTAGTGCAACCATATGGTCATCTGTTCCCATGATATTTCTACCATCAGCTAAATTCAAGACTATAGAGTCATGATTCATTGTCATAATTGTTTCATAATCTCTATTATTATGTGCATCAATGTATTTTTCCCAAATTGCTAAATTAGCTGGGTCAGCATCACGTGCATCAATTTTTCCATCAGTGGAAACTAAATAACCAGGTGCAGGTCCTTCTTCAACAACAGGCGGAGTTGTTTCGCATGAGTAAATTAAGAATGCAAAAAGAGTAATTAGTATATAATTTTTCATAATTGTAAGTTTTATAATATTTATAGATTTTTAAATTTTATTTATTCAGACGAGTTTGGATTTGGTAACATCATATCATAAACAAAAAATCTGTTCACTAATCCGTCAACAATTTCAACATCAATCATTGAATTCTTTTTTACCTCTTCGCCCTCAACGGTTAAAGTCATTGAATGTCCTACAACAATCCATGTATCGCCGCTGCCTACAGCTTGATAAGGAAGAGCCCAATAGATTTCCCACATGGGATTTTCAGCTTCAAACCATTGTGTTAATACATTTGCATGCATTTCTTTTCCTTCAACTTTAGACCCGTCTGGTCCTTGGATTGATATTTCATCCGTATTCATTGACATGATAGCATCAATGTCTCTGTTATTGTGAGCATCAATATATTTTACCCATAAATCAGTGAGGTCATCTGATCCTACTACATATTTTTCTCCTTCAGCTCCAGTAAAAAAGCCTGCACCTACTTGCTCTGCAGGTGAGTTACATGCTGTAAAAGTTACAGCTAAAATCATTAAAAGTATTTTTTTCATAGTTGTATAATTTTAGTAAAAATAATTAATATTAATTTAATTCTGCAGCCCATTTATTAACTCTGACTACTTTACCATCAACAACCCAAAATCTTTCAATAATTCTTTCCTTTTCAACTGACCCATCTTTAGCATATCTTACTTCCGTGAAAGGGACAGTTACTATGGTGAAATTATCAGAACTTTCTGGACGAATAGGATACACATTGTACGGTGTTCTCACAATAGAATCATAAGGTTCCTGAAGTGACTTTACAAAATCATCGAACGGTTTAACAAGTTGAACAAGTTCTCCACCTTTCTCAGGGAAAAACATTACAGTATCAGCAGATCTCTCCATCATTAATTCAAAATCCTTTTCAGCATATCCCATAATAACATCCATAGCTACTTGAGCATCCTCCTCAGGACCAGGAATAAATTTGTCACCCTCTAAAGTACCAATTAGCCACTCTCCAGCTGGTTTAGCTACTTCAACTGTTTTTGTTTCACAACTTAAAAAAGCAGTAAAAACAAATAATAGTATAATTTTCTTCATAGTTTATAATTTAAATTTTAATTAATCATCAGTATACCAATCAGCACTCCATGCCTGAACTCGGAATACCTTTCCATTTTTTATATGAAATCTTTCAAATAACCTATCATCCTCGATGGTTCCATCCTTTTTATATTTCTTTTCTCTGGATGCCACCGAAACAACAGTATGTTCCTGACCTTCCCATTGATGAGGTATGAATCCGTGAGGAACTTGACTAATTGAATCATATCCCTTTAAATATTCAGTTATGAATTCTTTATCAGCGCTTATAGGTGTTTTAGAATCAGGAACCCACCATGAAATAGTATCAGTTAGAACCTCGAACATACCGTCTGGGTCCATGTTATTCCAAGCTTTTAATAACTTCTTAACTATATCAACATTATCGTCCGAAACTAGATAATATTTGCTTCCTTTATTTTCTCCTCTTGCTATCTCACCCCCCTTAACAGGAACTTCTACCACCTTAGTTTCACAACTTAAAAAAGCTGCCATCATAAATAATAATAAAATTTTTTTCATGTTATTTAAATTAGTTTGAGTAATTAATATGTGTACTGTTCAAGAAGTGTTAGATTCCATTCATCTACTACGGAGCTTACAGGTGTTTTTTGATTCTTTTCGTAGTTCGTATTAAATGAGTCATCAGCAAACCTCTTTTCCATTCTGTCTGACCAGTTTTTGTGATAATCAAACCTTGACTTATCAATCAAAACCAACATGAAGTCGGCATCAGTAGCAAAGACAGGTCTAAGTAGGGCATAATAATAATCGTTACCTAGTTTAGCATCTATTTCCATATTCAATTTTTGATCAGCTAAAAATGCTTGTTCACCAGAGTCATTTAAATCATACAATACTACTCGTCTGTATTTATACTCCATTTTTTCTTCAATAGATAGATCATAATAACCACTCATTGTACTGTAATCATCCATAACTTTGTAAAGTCTAGCTCCTTTCACATCAGTTGCCTCTGCAAAAGCTTGATATTTTTCCTGTATGTTTTCCACCTGGGATATTTTTGCAAAAACTTTTGCGTCAACCTCCTCAGACATGTTATCTTCGTCAACCCACTCTTGCAATGAAGCATAACTCCGAACAAAGTAATGCGTGCCACTACCTTCCTTTTGAAAAGTAACCATATTCAAATCTTTTCCGAGAACATCTTTATATGAACTCATCATCATATCCATGAAATTCATTGAATCATTTTGATTATTTGTTTCAGCCTCAAAAATTGCAACGTATTGACTAAAACCAAATGAAAATGATAATATAAATATTAGTGTGTGTATAAATTTTTTCATAATAATAATTTTAGGTGTATCTAATTTAAAATAAATCTAAATAACATCTTTAATGAAATGTTTTTTTTTAATAAAAAAGATCTAAAAATTAATTGATGAAATCTTCCTCTTTTTTTATTGTGACATCAGATAAATTCATTAATATTTCAGAAAGACCTGTCGTTTTAGGAAGTTCGTAGTGGAAAAAATATTTCATTGCCTCCAGCTTGCCTTTAAGAAGAGCATTGTTGTATTGATTTTTTTCTAGATGATCACAAGTTTTAACACCTATATCAAGCCAAGTCCATGACACTATTATCAAGCTAAAAAACTCCATAAAAACAGAAGCATCTGCTAAATATCTTTCATAATCTCCTTTCATTGCTAAAGGCATTAGTTTTGAAAGTACTCTCTT
>CAZKLB010000053.1:0-4025 GCA_964553685.1 uncultured Marinoscillum sp. | reverse complement strand
ATGAGGGTAGGATAGTTACCTGGAATTTCATTGACTACTTCTAGATCTTTTGTCTTGGATAGCTTCTCAATTAAATCTCTGTACTTATTAAAATCAAATTCTGATTTCTTATTTACCATCACCCCAACTACATCAATTTGTTTTATTTTGTTGTCTGACTTAAGCTTCCTAAGTCCCGTAACAATCTCAAATAATTTCTTAAAATCTTCATTTAGTTTAGTATCAAATTTTTCAGGATTAGGATACTCAGATATCATGATGTAATCTCTTTCTTTGTCTATCTGATTCCAGAGCTCTTCAGTTATGAAAGGCATGAAAGGGTGGAGCGTCTTCAAAGTTTTTTCAAGTACTGATATTGTTCCAGTTCGTGTGTTATCTGTTATAGTGCTATCTTTTATAATTTCTAGGTACCAGCTACAGAAATCATCCCATATGAATGTATATAATGATAAAAGTGCATCTGATATCCTATACTTTGAGAAATGATCTTCGACTTCACTCAACACCTCATTAAATCTAGAATTTATCCATTCTATTGCGAGAGATTGGTCTTTTCCTTCATCTGACACTTCAAGAGTCTGTATAAGTCGGAACGCATTCCACAGCTTATTGGAGAAGTTTCTTCCCTGCTCGCAAAGTTTCTCATCGAATAGGAGGTCGTTACCTGCTGGAGCACTGAAGAGCATCCCCGCCCTGACTCCGTCTGCCCCATACTTTCTCATGAGCTCTATTGGGTCTGGAGAGTTACCTAGAGATTTTGACATCTTCCTCCTCTGCTTATCTCTAACTATACCAGTGAAGTATACGTTCTTGAATGGCATCTCACCCCTGTACTCGTATCCAGATATAATCATCCTTGCTACCCAGAAGAAAATAATCTCTGGGGCAGTGACTAGGTCAGAGGTAGGGTAGTAATATTTTATCTCCTCATTATCTGGTTTATTAATACCATCAAAAACTGTGATTGGCCAGAGCCAGCTAGAGAACCACGTGTCTAAAACATCCTCATCTTGCTTAAGTTTATCTATTGTGATACCGCTATCTATTTCTTTTGCTTTCGATAGTGCTTCTTCCTTACTCTCTGCCACAACAAACTCACCTGATGGAAGGTAATACGCTGGGATCTGGTGTCCCCACCAGAGCTGCCTAGATATACACCAGTCGTTTATATTTTCCATCCAGGCCCTATACATATTCTTCAGTTTAGAAGGGTGGAATTTGATGTTGTCGTTCATTACATTTTCAAGGGCTGGTACTTTTACTTTTTTCATGCTCAGGAACCACTGAGTAGATATTTTAGGTTCAACTACGGCATCTGTCCTCTCTGAAAAGCCAACTTTATTCCTGTAGTTTTCAGTTTTTTCGAGTTGACCTATTTTGTCAAGATCTTTTGCTATCTGCTTCCTCACCTTGAACCTATCTTCTCCAACATATAGCTTTCCGTTCTCATTTACTCTACCTTCATCATCGAAGATGTCAATAGATTGAAGTTTATGTTTCTCACCAAGCTTGTAGTCGTTCTCATCGTGTGACGGCGTCACCTTCAGGCAACCGGTACCAAATTCTATATCTACGTACTCATCTAATATTATTGGAACTTCCCTATCAACTAGTGGAACAACTGCAGTTTTTCCGTGTAGGTGGGTGAATCTCTCATCTTTTGGATTGATGCAAACAGCCGTATCTCCAAGAAGTGTTTCTGGTCTGGTGGTGGCAATGGTTACTGTCTCCTTACTTTCTTTTATTTTGTATTTTATGTAAAAGAGTTGGGAATCAACCTCCTTGTATATTACCTCGTCATCTGCGAGGGCTGTCTTTCCCTGTGGGTCCCAGTTTACCATCCTGATACCTCTATATATTTGACCCTTATTATACAGGTCTATAAATACTTTGACGACAGATTCTGAGAGATCTTCGTCCATAGTAAACTTTGTTCTATCCCAGTCACAAGATGCCCCAAGTTTTTTGAGTTGTTCGAGGATTATTCCCCCATATTTTTCCTTCCATTCCCAGGCATGCTCTAGGAACTCATCTCTAGTAAGCGAATCTTTCTCAATCCCTCTATCCTTTAGCATAGAAACAACTTTTGCCTCTGTAGCTATAGATGCATGGTCTGTTCCTGGTACCCAGCAGGCCTCTTTCCCTTTCATTCGTGCTCTCCTTGTCAGTATATCCTGTATGGAGTTGTTAAGCATGTGACCCATGTGAAGAACTCCAGTTACATTAGGGGGAGGGATTACAATCGTAAATGGTTCTTTGTCTTTGTTAGGTGATGAGGAAAAACACTTATCTTCAAGCCATTTTTCGTACCACTTATCTTCAATATTTAAAGGATTATATTTTGAGTCGAGAGACATGCCTTAAAATTAATAAGTCTAGGCTGCTATTTTCAGCATTGCCTCAAGAAATTTATCGATATCATCTACTGTTGAGTAGAGGTTAGGTGAAACTCTGACACCTCGAATCCCTCTATCGTCGTCAATTGGGACTGTAAATATGTTATGGTCATCAAAAAGTTTATCCGCAAGTTCTGAGGGGTGTAGGTTTTTAACGCCGACATTAGCTATCCCATACGACTGACCATCACCAAGTGGCGTATTAAGAATTATATTTTTATGGTCTTTAAGTTCAGAGGCCCACCTCATCTGAAGAGATTTTAATCTCTTCGATTTTTCTTTCTTACCTATTTCAAGATTAAAATCAACAGCTGGTATTATTCCGTTCTGGTCCGAACACGGCCTGGTACCAAGATGTTCCAGCTTCATAATATCATCATCTTCGTATTGGGTATCTCCAAAAAGTGGCCAGAGCCTTTCGACCATGCCCTCTCTGACATAAAGTAATCCATTTCCAAGTGGTGCCCCTAGCCACTTGTGTAGACTTGATGCATAAAAGTCACATCCTATCTCAGAAATATCCATGTCAACGTGTGAGAATGAGTGAGCACCATCAACTATAGTCTCAAGTCCCATCTCTCTAGCTTTTGCGCAAACCTCTTTAACTGGAAACACCTGACCGTTTAGAAATACCATATGGGAGATTAGCAAAACCTTTGTTCTAGGTGTTACAGCAGAGATTACTTTCTCAACTATTTCCTCTTGACTCTCTGGGTGAATGGGTACATCAACAATATTTATTTTAGTTCCATACCTTCTTGATCTCATGTCAAGGGCTTGGATGATATTAGGGTATTCTAGGTTAGTCCTTAAAATTTCTTCACCTTCATTAAGCTTATAACCTTGAATGATGATATTCATAGATTCAGTGGTATTTCTTGTTAAAACAAGTTCACTAGTTTTAATTCCAGCATAATCAGCAAGTTTTTTTCTTACCTTTTCTCGCATCTCCGTCTGTTTTGTCCTCATGTAGTACGATGGGGACTCGTTAATTTCATTTACAAAGTTTACCCAGTATTTTTTCACACTTTCTGGTGAGGGGCTGAAGTATCCGGATTCAAGATTAATGAAGTTTACATTTTGATGGTACATGTCTGCAATATCTTTCCAATACCTTTCATCGCGATTCTTTGAATTAAGGCTTTTTAAATTATTTGGATATTTCATTGAAAATAGAGGGAAAAGACTTCCCGCAGCTATCGACTTATGAATAAAATTTCTTCTTGATAATGACATGGTACAATTTAATAAAAAAAAAGGCTAACAAAAATGTTAGCCCTTTTTTACTATAAAGTGATATGAATCACTTATTCTACAGTTACCGGTAGTGGAGCACCAACGAAGTTACCCACTTTAAGATCAGGTATTGTTGACCCGAACTTTTCATTTATTGCAGCAAAGAACTTATTAGCAATAAGACCATAACCTCTCGCATTTGGATGAATCCCATCTGTTGAGAACATACCGGTTGGAGGAGCAAAGTCATACGTTACTGCAGTATTCATTTGAGCGAATGGAGCAGATGTAGCCAATCCTTCAAAATAACCATTGAAGTCAGCTATTGCAACCCTATCATCACCTACAGCTGTAACTGCACTTACAATTGCAGCATTTACAGTAGCACGAGCA
>CAZKLB010000052.1:0-4157 GCA_964553685.1 uncultured Marinoscillum sp. | reverse complement strand
AGCCTCACTTACATTACCAGTCTCTTTATAAAGTTTTTTAGCTGCTAAAGCCTCTTTTAAAGTCATCTTATTTGCATCATCAGGTATTTTAGATACCTTCAAAGGTCCGTCGCCTAAAGGATATAAATAACTGTCAAATCCTATTGTTGTTGTATTCCCATTTTTATCTAAAGTAATTAATCTTCCATTACTAAATTTCCATGCTGAAATACTTTTGTCAAAAACTGCTTTCTCTGCTGAGAGAATTTGTTTATAACCAATTTTCGAAAAATCTATTACAGTTACATTCTTCATAACATTATTTTCAACTAATCTGGAAAAAAATATCTGATTCAGGTAAGTATTCCTCTTAGTTGTTTCATTTGTCTCAAGATCAGTATAGGAGCCATATCCCTTAAAAAAAATATCATGACCTATTTCCATAGAGACTGATTTCCCTAAACCATCTCTTAAAAGCATTTCTGAATATTTATTAGCAGTAGGAACCAAATTATTATTAAAGTAGAAAGTCAATCCAGTCATAAATATTGATAAGATTAACGCTGGGATGATTGTTCTATAAGTCCTAATTCCAAGGCTTCTTAATGCTAAAATTTCAGAGTTTCCTGATAACTTGCCATAGGCTAATAAGGTTGATAAAAGTACAGACATTGGAAATGAAAGAACTAAAAAGCTAGGAAGCTTTAATACCATAATTTGTAAAGCCAAAATTAAAGGCAAACCAAATTCAACAACTTTTCTTATTAAGTCCACCATTACTCCCACAGAGACTGAAACAACTGTAAAAGCAGAAATCGCGAATAACAAAGGGGGTATAAGTTGCCCCAATAACCATCTATCTATTATTGGAATATTTTCGTATTGCCTAAAAAAAAATTTAATTGTATTTTTATACATTATCTTGATAAGAGTAACTTTGCACGATAATCATTAAATATAAATTCAGTCAAAAATTTGAATACATAATTAATAATTTAATATGAAAAGTTTAATAAAACAATTTCAATTTCATAAATTTTCTTTTTCATATATTTCATTTGAAAAATTTTATATCACTTTAATTATTTTTGGAATTCCCCTGAATTTATATAAAAATAGATTTTATGATAACTCTTGGACTATTGGTGAATGGCTAATATCTTATGGAGGGGGATTTGTAAGAAGGGGATTACTTGGAGAAATAATTTATTATTTATCTAGTAAATTTTTCATATCTCCTATCTTAATAGTTTGGCTTATAAGCTTTATTTCCCTTTTATTATTAATCATATTAGTATTAAATTTCTGCAAAAATTATTTCGACAAAAGCTTTTTATTATCTCAAATCATAATTCTTGCGCCAATATCTGGAGATTACTTTGTAAGAAAAGATTCTTTTTTAATACTTTTATATGGTTTATGTTTACTGGCTTTTAAGGGCTATTACGTTAAAGATATTAGTAAAATAGCCTGTATATTTTTGGTTAATATTTTTTCTATAGTTGCAATTCTCTCGCATGAGAGTTTTGGAATATGGGGGTTACCGAGCTTATTTTTAATAATTTATTTATTTGAAAGATTAGAAAAAAAAAATATTTTTAAATCCATTTTATTTTCAATACTAATTTTTATTCCGTCAATAATTTCTTTTATTTTGTGTTGGATATTTAAAGGGAATTTAGATCAATCTATTCTGATACACAATAGTTGGCAATCTTTGAAAGATATACTGCCTACACTTGGAGCCTTGAATCTAAGTAATCCATCTGGTGCAATAGCTGCTATTGGATGGGGAACATCTCAGGTGTATACGAATACTCTTTTGAGTAAATTTAATTTATTTATTTTTTGGCACCCAGGTGCATGGCTATTAACTATTTTTTGTGTAATAAGGCTTTTTATAGGGAAATATAAAAATATTTATCAATCATCAAAGAGGTTTGTTGTTTGTTTTCAGTTAATTGCATTTTTACCGATGTTTTTATTTGTCGATATTGGAAGATGGATATTTATGTGGATTACATCTTCAGCATTATTATTTTCTTTCTTTATACAAGTATTTGGAATCCAAAATATTCAATTTCAATCACAAAGGTTTAAAGGTAATAAATTCATAGAAAAATTAATTCCTAGATTTTCTTCGTTAAAAAATTATAACCTTGTTTTGTTATTTCTTGGAATACCTCATTGTTGTTGGTCAGTAGGAAGGTATTTAGTTTCAAACCCAATTGGATTCGCAGTAAAAAACATTATTTTTTACTTTAGAATTTTATTCAACCTATAAGCTTGAAGAACTTAAAAAAATCTATATTTATATTAATAACCTATAAATTTGGCATATAAATAAATATTTTTATAAATCATTTATTAAAAAAATTTTTAATAGTAAAAAAATAAAACATTAATTATTTATAGTTTGTATTAATAAGATGGACTTTATACATTGAATAAATCAAAATTAAATATTACATTTATCCTCCCTACATTTAATGAAAAGAAAAATATCAATATTCTATTAAAAGAATTAATTGGCATAATCAATCTTTATGAATTAGAGCTAATTGTAGTTGATGATAATTCACAGGATGGTACTCCTGAAATTGTAAGAGAATTTGCTAAAAAAGAAAAAAACATCCGATTAATAAACAGAATAGGTCGTTTTGGATTGTCAAGTGCTATCAAAGAAGGATGCATAAATGCTACTAGTGAAATTATCGCGATAATGGATACAGATGGGCAGCACAAATTAAATGATGTTATCAATGCTATCGATAAATTAGTCAATGAGGATTTAGACGTCATAATTGGCAGTCGTTTTTTAGAAGGATCTTCCGTTCAAGGCCTAAGTCAAAAAAGAGCTCAAGGTTCTATTATTGCTAACAAATTAGCAAGATATAGTTTGTCAAAAGAATATAGTCATCTAACTGATTACATGACAGGGTGCATAATATTAAAAAGAAATTCATGCATAGATTTTTTGAAATTAGTAGATGTTAGTGGATTCAAATTTTTATATGAAATGCTCTCAATAAGCAGGGGTAGTTTAAAGGTAGGTGAAATTCCTCTTTCTTTTCAATCAAGAAAAGATGGTAATTCGAAATTAGATATCGCTATTCTTTGGGATTTTTTTGTTTCTCTTACGCACACATTCATGCGCAGAGCAATTCCAAGAAGAGCGATAAGTTTTGGATTTGTAGGCTCTACTGGCGTAATTATTCAATTAATTACTTCTTATATTCTAATTATCATTTTTGGATTAAATTTTGAAATTGCACTACCATTTTCTGTTGTAACGGCTGCAAGCACAAACTTTCTTATAAATAATTCTCTTACATTTCGTATTAAAAGACTTCGAAACAAAAAGTTAATTTGGGGTCTCTTTAAATTTCTATTAGTTTCTTCATTACCTATTTTTGCAAATGTAGGAATAGCAACTTCATTTTACAATTATATTTCACCAAATACATTTATTTCGCAGATGGCAGGAATTATTATTGTTTTCATTTGGAATTATGCTGCTTCCTCAAAATTTGTATGGAACCTCTAATTAAGTTAATTCTTAATTTAGATTAATTATCAATTAACAAAACTAAAATTTCTAAAGGATTAGATATACAAATCTTAGAAATATATACTTTCACCAATATCACTTTCATAAAGAGAAACTTTCATTGATAATTAAGATTATATGAGCAAATCAAATATTAAATATCCAGGGTTTGTTCACAATACATAATTTCACATGATGAACACATATGTCTGAAAAGAATTACTGGTTAATGAAAAGCGAACCAGATGCATATAGTATTGAAACTTTAGAAAAAGAAAAAGAAACTATTTGGGATGGTATCAGGAATTATCAAGCACGAAACTTTATGAGAAAAATGGAAATAGGAGATCAAGCATTTTTTTATCATTCAAACTGCAAACCACCTGGAATAGTTGGCCTGATGGAAATAGTTAATAAAAATATAATAGATCCAACTCAGTTTGATAAGAATTCAAAATACTATGATTCAAAATCTGATAAATTAAATCCAAGATGGGATTGCGTAAAAGTACAATTTTTATGTAAGTCAAAAGAAATTATATCCTTACAAGAATTGAGATCATTATTTAAAGAAGACGAGCTACTAGTGGTAAAAAAAGGCAATAGATTATCAATACTTCCGGTACTA
>CAZKLB010000051.1:0-4168 GCA_964553685.1 uncultured Marinoscillum sp. | reverse complement strand
TATTTGAAATAGATGTTGCCGTAGTACCTTTTCCGTTCGTTCCACCAATATGAATCGTTTTGAATGAATTTTGAGGTTTTCCTATTAAATTAGTTATTTTCCTAATATTACTTAGGCCTGGTCTTATAGCGCTCTTACCTTTGAGTTGATAATTAGGTATACTTCTTTCAATATATCTAACAGCTTCACCATATGTCATTTATCAATTATTTTTAATAATGAAAGTTATTTTCCCTTTTGATATATCTGCTGGATTATTATTGTTAGTTGGACTAAAAGTTAGCTTTAATACTTCTTCTTTATATATGTTTTCTACTATAGGACTGACTGTCGTTTCTAATGTTTTTAAGCCTACAATTTCACCATAATAATCAACAATAATTTCAAATATTATTCTGCCACTTTCCGAGCTATTATCAGAAGGGTTTGGTTCAAAGTCCCATACCCATCCTTGCATATCTAGTGATGACCCTTTTGTTCCACCAGATTTTTTTGAATTAAAAATAGCTCTTTCATCAATGATTTCATTTTGAATTGATTCTTTATTGTTAGACAATGAATCAGAAAAGTTATTATTTGATTGACTAATTTGATCATTAATTTCATTTTTTTGAGATATTTCTTCGTTAACGATCTCACTTTCTAACTCATTATTAATAATTTCTTCTTGAACTATATTTTCCTCAGAAGCGTCATTTTCAGTATCATTATTAGTTTCGTTATTACTATCTGAATTAATATCATTATTAGATGCTGTAGACTCAATTGGAGCATTTTCTTCGTTATCAATTAATTCACTACCATCATCCTCAACGGATTCTGTTTCAGATAATGATTCTAAGCCTAATTCAATCCCATATTCTTCAGGTGGAGGATAAGTTTCTTTCCATGCAACAACTATCATAAGAAAAAGAAAAAATAAGATATTTGTAATGAATGTTAAGAAAAGAGCTCTTTTTTTGATTATTTGATTTTCATCTCTCATACTACTTTTTAGGTTTGGTTGCTATTGTTATTTTAGCTTCTAATGATGTAGCTATTCCTGCTATATTAACTAATTCTTCTACAGGAACATCTTTGTCACAATGTAATACAACTAGACCTTCTTTGTCCCCTATTGCATCTCTTAACATAATTTCTAAATTATCTTTTGAACTTTCTTTCTCATTAATAAAATATTTTAAATCTTTTGTTATCGTAACAGATACTTTTTGTATTACAATTTTTGAGGATTTACTAGAAGGTAGATTAACTGGTAATCCTGATGGGGTTACAAAAGAAGCAGTCAACATAAAAAATATCAATAATAAAAAAATAATATCAGTCATTGAAGACATGCTAAATAAAGGATTAATTTTATTACTAGCTCTTAAATTCATCTTTTATTTTGTAAGGTTTCAATAAATTCTATAGTAGTGTATTCCATTTTATGAATTAATTTTTCAACCCGAGAAACTAAATAATTATATGATAAATAGGCGATGATACCTACAAATAATCCAGCAGCAGTTGTAAGCATAGCTTCGTATATACCACTTGATAGTAATTTAGGGCTAACAGCTCCTTCTTCCTCTGCAATCGAAATAAATGCTTGAATCATCCCGGTTACAGTGCCAAGGAATCCAATCATTGGTGCAGCTCCGGAAATAGTCGCTAGTAAATTAAGTCTATTTTCAAGATTATAAATTTCTATTTTACCAACATTTTCAATTGAAGACTCAATATTCTTAAGATTAGTATTCAATTTGTTAAGTCCTTTTAATATCATTCTCGATACAGGGTTTTTTGTATCTTCACAAATTAATTTTGCACCATTTATATCATCGTTTTTTACTCTATTAATAATTTCATCAGTAAAATTTTTAGGTAATTTGGATTCTCTATTGATTACAAGCATTTTTTCAATTAGTATATAAATTGTAACAATAAAAAGTATAAAAATAGGAATCATCATGATACCCCCTTTAGTTAATAACTCTAAAAGAGTAATCTGTTTTTGTTCAGAAATAGATATAACAGAATCTGCTTGATTCAATATTTGGAGAATCAGTACTTTAAAATCCATAATTTATTATTTAGTTTATTTTCGTAAGATACAAGGCTTAATCTTGCAAGCTCAATATCATCATATAAGTCTATCGCGACTCTGTGCATATTATTTGATTTTGGTATTATTATTATAGGTTGAAATCCTTCGTTAAGAAGCGATTTAGCCTTCTTTAAAGATAAATTATAATTTGAAAAGCTTCCTGATATAATAAAATATTTTCCTGATAATGTATCTACTTCTAATATTCTATTACTTTCAATAGATGACTTATTAATTGTATTAAATGTTTCTCTAATCTCAAAATTTTTTATTTTTTCATCATTATTTGAATTTTCAGATGAATCCTCAATTATTTTTTTATCATCATTTAATAGTTTTTCATCAAATAATTTATTGTTAGACTTTTCTTTTATTGTTTCATTTTGAGTCAACTCATCAAAATAAATCTCTTTTTTAGAGTAAAAATAAGTAACAATCAATAGTATGAAAATGAGAAAGATTACACCACTTTTATTTTTTCTTAACTTATAGTTTTTCAGATTAACTTTTTTAAGTCCAAAATCATTGTCTTTATCTATCATTTTAGAATTTCCATTTTATGCCAGTTAATAAATTTATGCCTAGTTGTGGATACATAAAATACATTTCATTATATCTATTCAATATATTGTTTATATTAAATTCAAAATTTAAAGAATCGGAAATTTTTAAGGATGAATTTAGGTATAAGTTAATATATTCATTCATTTTAAATGTTTCAGTATTTAGATATACTCCATAGGTTTTTAACTTCATCTCTAAACCTAGAGAAATAGATAAATTACTTGATTTATAATTATTAACTACATCCAAATAGTAGATAGGCATAAAAAGTTCTTGTTCGGCATATTTATTATAAACAAAATTTATTGAGGATGATAAATTTTTAGAATAAAGAGAATTCAAAATTAGAGAGAATGATTGAATAGCCTCTTCTTCTTTTTTTGTACTTATTGAATATAAGTAAATAGGTAAACCATTTAAAATATTATTGTCTTTTGATAGAATATAGTCAAGACTTCCTTTTATATTTCTAATTTGATAAAGAATGGATAAATTAGTGCTCTTACTTATTTGAATATCAACCTCACTGTTTATTCTATATTTATCCTCAGAAATATCAAACTGAGAAGAAATATAATTATCATAAATAAAAGGATTAGAATTTAATTCATCTGAGTACTTATAGTGAAATAATCCTTTTGAACCAGATAAAAGAAAGGATAAACTATTAAACTTATACTTTAATTTAAAAGATGGGTAAATACCATTAATTACTTTTTTCTCTTTCAATTTTCTTAGATATCTAGTGTAATTACCTGATATTAATATCATGAAATTATCTGATGTATAATTAAAACTAATCGGAATAATAAAATTATTTATATTGACCTTATTTAATTTTAAATTACTTACTGGTTTTGATACACTTTCGGTTGAAGGAACATTATTTTCAAGATTATAAAAATTAATTTTAGGATTTAATGAAAAAATTGATTTACCAATTTCTGTATTTATACTTCCAGCAATTGAATAACTTCCTTCATCATATAGAAGATCATTGAAATTATGTGCTTTAAATTTTATTATCGAATAAAAATTTCCAAAAGATGAATTCCAGTCAATATTATAGGTATATTTTTTTTTAGATATTAAAATATCATCCCTGTATAAATCATAAGATGATGAAATTGATGGTATACCATAATATGCAGAGTTATATGTTAAAAAATTTAAATATGTATTTATCTTATTACTACTATTGATTTTATAGTCAAAATCTAAAGAAATATCGGACAATGTTCTCTTACTTAAATTACCTAGCTTTGAACCTTTATTACTAAAATCTATAAAAATCTCAGAACCCAATAATAAATTTTCTTTATTAATCAGGTATGGGTTTGTATTTAGGTATAGTCTACCATAATTACCACCCATAAGAACGAGTGTAGTATTTTTTTTTGTAATTAACTTTAAATTATCCTCTCTGATAAATTTATCAATTTTTTGATTGTCATGGATTGAATTATAATATAGGCTATCAAATACAATCTTTTTTTTCTTAAATAAATTATCCTC
>CAZKLB010000050.1:0-4223 GCA_964553685.1 uncultured Marinoscillum sp. | reverse complement strand
TCTGCTTTATGTAATTCAACATATTTTACTTCTGCCTTCTTATCTAAAATATTAACGTCCCACATTACAAAGTTCATAGCACCATTGTTTATAGCATCTGTAAAATAAAATTTAACCAATGCACCTGATCTTTTCCAAGTACCTTTAAGTGGTGATGATAATAATGTACCGTCTTCGAGAATGGTTCTTGCTTGACCGTCTAAGGTTCCACTGGTTTTAGTGGTATTAATTGAAGCAACTTTAAATTTTACATAAACAGTACCATATCCAGTAATATCTCCCTCAAAATTCATTATTGAATGATTTTCACCAGGACTAACCATGACGATATCCAAGGTTCCTCCTCCTGTTGGTTGAGATAAATCTTGGGAAAAAACATTAAGATTAAAGGACATTAAAATAACTATAAGTGTTGCTAATTTTTTCATAATTGGATATTTAATTTAAAAAATTAATTTAATCAAAAACCATAATTATTCAAATCCAATTAAAAATAATATGAACAATAACTATTTATTCATTACCTCAAAATATTAAACGATATAAATTTCTGAATAATAGAATTATTAAAATGCCCATACCCAATAAAAGAGCATACACAATTAGAGGATAATTATTTTCTAAAATTCCTGATGTATGCTTAAAATAGATACCATAATAAGCCCAAATTATAGGTAATAGATACCAAACATTTTTATTTTTTAAAAATGTGAAAGTAGCTATGCCAGTAGCAGTGATTATTATTAATGATGTCCAGACCTCATGAGATATACCAAATCCATTCCAATCATACGATACGAATAAACCAGTAAAATTAGCAACTGTAGCAACTGTAATCCAACCAAAATAAATATTAAAAGCGAAAGAGGTTATATTATAGAAATAGAAAGATTTTAAATCTTCATAGTTAAGCCATATAACTCTAGAAATGAGGATTAGTGTGTATAGCAAAGACAACATTATAATTAATGAGATAGGAAAAAATTTATAGTGCCATGCAAAAATCCATGAGACATTTAAAATGCAAGTAATTGAAAATAAATTAAGAATTTTATTCAGAAAAGATTTTTGATTATTAGATGTGAAAATTGAACTGATTAAAAAAATTAAAAGACCTAAATAAATTACACCCCAAATTGAAAATGTAAAACCAGCAGGAGTAAAAAGGTTATCTAAAAGGTCTGATACCTGTCCTGTAGTTAACCCGCCTATAGGAAGAGCATTTGCTAAATAGTTAATAAAAATAACTAATGAATATAATATGAATGGTACTATTATTTTGGTGTGATGTTCTTTAAAAATCATTATTAATAATTATTGTATAGATCAGTTATTTCTTGAGATGTTAATATCCTATTCCAAGCTCCAAACTCATCTATTTTGCCGTACCAAGATTCATTATAACCAAGCTGACTACCAATAACAAAATCTGTAGCATCGATTGTGAGAGCATGATTAGATTGGGTGTGAGTTAATGAATTATTAATATAAAATTTATATTCCTGTGCAGATTTGTCGTAAGTAACAACATAATGCTTCCAATTATAATTATTTCCCAAGTAATCATCTGTACTATGATCATGTGACCCATCACCTGAATTCCAACTTCCGACTCTATAATTTCCGTTATTTGAATTATCATATCTGCTACCTAGATGAAATCCTTTGTTTGTGCTTGGTGACCCAAAAGAAATTAACCACATTTTTCTACTTGGTTGAGATGTATTTAACTTTGCCCAGAGAGAGATAGTAAAATCATTATTAAGAAGCTCAGAAAATTGACCGGTTATTCTATCTGCAGCGTCATCTATTTCAACAGCACTATTTGCATTTCCATTCTTATCAGTGGTTGATGATGCTCCACTTAGCGTATAACCTGATTCTCCAGATGAGAAATCAAAGTACGAAACCTGACCATTAGTTGGGATATTTTTATTGTGAAAAACTCCGTGAAATGAAGGAAGTATTGACTGACTTTCACTATTAAAAGACATTACACACACAAAAAAAATAACTTTTTTCATAATCAAATCTGTCCTTTCAAACACCTAGTAAAGAATGGAAAGTCGTCAGTAACAACATAATAGTAAATTCCGTCAGGGAACTCTGGTGTTACCCCAAATCTTCCATTACACCTATCGAGGTCACCAATACCTTCAATATATTCGTAGTCTTGGGTAAATGCTCCCATTGGGATTGGAGTATTAGGACTTTTATTACCGATTGAGGTCAAGATTGCAGGTCTATTTTCATCAGGTTGTGTCTTTAATCTGTAACTAGACTTCAGTGTTGTAACGGGACTATTCCTATCATCTGGATCTGAGAAGCCATATCTTGCGTATACAGGGAATCCGTCCGATGCCCAACCAACAAGGGTCATGCCCTCATTACTACCCAAGAATTCAATGAGTAATTCAGGAATTCCGTGGTAATGATAAGCACCATTGGGCTGTACATGGGCATGATTCATGTCATCCCCAAAATCAAATGTATCGTGACCTAAAGCTTCAATGTTCCAATTTCCCTGTCCCCTAGCCATCGTACACTTACCTTCATCATTACACCTTCCAGCGGTTGCGGGATCAAATTTCACACTATTGAGCGCGTACGCAATTGCAACAGCCTGACCCACTACCTCGAGGCCACTCTCAGAGATAATGGTTGGACATAAAGTAAACCTCTCCGATACATTTTGAGGTGATATTGTATTTGGATTATTTGAATTTGGAAATGTTCCAACCTCGTGATTGGGAATACCATTACCGTTAAGAACTCTATTTGAGCCATCTGAGGTCCAGGAATAGATGCTATTTGTATTAACTGACTCGTCGTCATTAAAGATATTTTCATCTATATCAGTTAGAACATTTGCTGTTGAAAATTCACCGCTACAATAATTTATTATTATTTCAACTGTTAAGTCATCACACGAGAATAGAAAAAAGATTAATAGAATAGAGTATTTTTTCATTTTTTCAAAGATAGAAAATTTAATCTGTTAAAGTTTTTATTAGTTTTATCTTCTAATTTATCTAAATGAAAGAATTCTTCACGATATTTCTATTAACTATTTTTTTCGGTCTTAAAGCTAAATCTGATAACAAAAAAAAATCTATTGAGGCATTTTCTATTGAGACAGAGGATATAAAACTAGACGGGAAGTTAGATGAGTCATTTTGGAATAGTATATCAGGAATAAGTGACTTCCTTGTGCAGGAACCTATCGAGGGTGGCATACCTACTGAGAACACAGTCATTAAAATAGCTTATGATAATAAGTATCTGTACATAGGAGCAATATTTTATGATTCAGATCCTGAGGGAATAAAGGCATTCAAGATGAGGAAAGATGCGCCTCTGAACACAGATGATAGGTTCATGTGGATTCTTGATACGTACCTTGACGGAAGAAACGCATATTTTTTTGAAATAAACCCAAGAGGTTTGATGGGAGATGGGCTTCTATCAATTGGTCAAGGAAGAAGTTTAAATAAAGATTGGGATGGAATTTGGAGACCCTGGACACATATTGGTGACTACGGTTGGTCTGCAGAAATTAGAATTCCATTTCATACCCTTAATTTTGATCCAAAAATAAGCTCATGGGGAATTAATTTTCAAAGGACAATACGAAGAAAAAATGAAGAAATATTATGGACTGGATATAAAAGAAATCAGGGAATATTCAGGCCTCAAGACGCTGGATTATTAATAGGTCTCGAAAATATATCTCAAGGATTAGGACTTGAATTAGTAGGATATGGAAAAGCTGAAGCCTCTAAGGTTGAAAAAGATTTAGGAGAGGGTTATATAAAAAATGGAAATATTGACGCGGGGTTAGATATAAACTACAATATAACACCTGGTCTGAAAGCTTCATTAACATTAAATACTGATTTTGCTGAGACGGAGGTAGATGATAGACAAATAAATTTAACTAGGTTTCCAATTCGATTTCCTGAGAAGAGAGACTTCTTTCTAGAAGGTGCCAATATATTCCGTTTTGCACCTAGCAGTGGAGTATATCCATATTTCTCAAGAAGAATAGGACTCCAGTCTGGGAATCCTGTTCCAATCTCATTCGGAGGTAGATTTATTGGTAAAATTGGTAAGGTAGAAGTTGCAGCCCAGCAGGTGAGAACAAAAAAAACAGACTTCATCGACTCAGAGGACTTCTCTGTTATAAGGGTTAAACAAAATTTCTTGAAAGAAAGTAGTATTGG
>CAZKLB010000049.1:1192-4427 GCA_964553685.1 uncultured Marinoscillum sp. | reverse complement strand
ACAAGATCTTTTCCAACAACATCTTTTGGATTACCAACAGCTACTCTGAATTTATTGAACGAAAGTGACTCAATCTGATCAAGTGTTCCAATTGCCCACGCTGTTCCTGTAGGACTGTTGTCCTTATTAGATGTATTTTCTTTAGCTATGTTATAAATTTGACCACCATTATTTCCTCTTGTTATCCAGACGTTTGACGTTAATCTATCCTGATTTGCTTCAGCTGTAGGGTCTGCGCCGTCAGATTTTTCAAATGTAATAAGACTCCCATTCCAAATAATTGATGAGCTGGTATCATTTGGTTCATCGTTGACTTCTGAACATGATATTAAAGAAAAAAGAAATATAAAAAGAAAAAGGTTTTTGTTAATATGCATGAGTCTTAGATTTAATTATTATTAATATTTATACTTTTATTTAGAAAAAATGTTGCCATTTGCACAGATGTGTTTATATAATTAATTTAAGATATATTAAAAAAACTAAATGCATTAAGTATTTTCTTTTCCTTTTGGATGAACTCTAATGCACTATAAGGATCCTTAAAAAAACCTGAATTTAGGTAAATATATTATTGAAACAATCAGTGAAAATAATCTTGGAAAGTTCAAGAAATTTATAGTCAAATAGTATTATATTTTTTCTTATTTTTTGAGATAAAATTTATTAAATTCCGTATAATTTATCATAACCCAAGGTAGAGTGAAAACACTAGATCAATATAATATTATTGACTCAAAAATCAATTACAATTTATCACCAGAGGATTTGTACAAGGATACTATTAATAATAAAATGGGTGTTCTTACTGATGGTGGTGTTTTATCTGTAAATACTGGTAAGTTCACAGGAAGATCTCCCAAGGATAGATACATTGTTGAGGATGAAATTACTCAAGATAAAGTTTGGTGGGGAGAGATAAATAAACCGTTTTCTGAACAAAATTTTGATCTTCTTCAAAAAGATATTACCAGTTATTTATCCGGTAAAGAAGTATATGTTAGGGACAGTCAGGCGTGTGCATTAGATGCTCCAAGTATCAAAGTAAGGACCATTTGTGAACTTCCTTGGAACGACTTATTTGTTTACAATATGTTTATTAGAAACTCAAATGAAAATAGGGAGGTAGACTGGTCTATTATATCTGCCCCAGGTTTTTTTTCAAATCCTCAAACCCATGGCACTGATAGTAAAAACTTTGCAGTCATTAATTTTTCAAAAAAAATTATACTGATTGGAGGAACTGCCTATACGGGCGAGATAAAAAAAGGAATCTTTTCAGTTTTAAATTTTATACTGCCAACATATAAAAATATTTTACCCATGCATTGCAGTGCAAATATTGGAGATTCAGGAGATACTTCAATTTTCTTTGGTTTATCGGGAACAGGTAAAACAACATTATCTACAGAGGAGGGCAGGAAGCTTATTGGTGATGACGAACACGGATGGGATGAAAACAATAACATTTTTAATTTTGAAGGTGGGTGTTATGCTAAAGTCATTAATTTATCTAGAGAAAAAGAGCCAGATATTTTTGATGCAATTAAACCTTGTGCCCTCCTAGAGAATGTTATTATTTCCTCAGATGGTAAAGTCGATTTTAATGATAGTTCAATAACTCAAAACTCAAGAGTCAGTTATCCAATTCATCATATTAAAAATATCATAAGCCCCTCTCTTGGAAAAAATCCAAAAAATATATTTTTTTTAACTGCTGATGCCTTTGGTGTTTTACCTCCAATTTCTAAATTAAGTCCTGGTCAGGCAGCTTATCATTTTATATCTGGGTACACTTCAAAACTTGCAGGCACTGAAGTGGGTATTAATGATCCTATTCCAAACTTTTCTACTTGTTTTGGTGCTCCATTTATGCCACTTCATCCTACGGTATACGCTGATATGTTAATTGATAAAATGAACAAATGTGATGTGAATATTTGGCTTGTTAATACAGGATGGGTTGGTGGGCCATTTGGAATTGGAAATAGAATACAATTAAAATATACAAGGGCAATGATATCAGCAGCAAATACTGGTGAGCTAGATAAGCTCAATAAAGGTTCTTACAAAATTCATCCTACATTCAAGGTTAATGTACCGGTTACATGCCCAAATGTACCAGATGAAATGCTAGATCAGGAAATGATATGGAGAGATAAAGAGTTATTTGAGAAAAAACAAAAACAATTGGTCTCTTATTTTAAAGATAATTTTTCAAAGTTTAAGGATTTTGCCTCTGATGAGACAACACAGGGTGGCCCCCTTTAGTCTCATAATTAATCACATTTTCCTTGAGAAAAGGATATAACACCTGAGTTTTTTGCTAAACAAATATTACTGTAAGTGATATTATCACACCCACAAACTGGATTAAACTCTCTTGTACAAGGTCCGTCTTTAATTAAATTTTCATCAATACATGATGTTTTTTTAAGGGAATTATCTGCACAAGAAAAGGAAATAATTAAAATTATAAAGATGATACTTAGTAACTTTTTCATTTGGCTAATATATATGTTTTGAGGGATTCCAATCCTTTATAAATTTTTTTCCAGATTTTAATGCTCCTTCTTCTATAGGTGTTCCCATTGAATCATTCCACCTATTTAAAAAACCAAATAATGAAATAACACCAAGTATTTCAACAATTTCCCCATCATCCCAGTGACTACTAAGTTCATTAGAAATTTTTTCATCAACTAGATTAGGAATGCTGGAAGATGCAATAGCAAACTCTAGTGCAATTTTTTCTTTATCCGAGAATTTATCGCTTTCTCTAAAATTCCATACCTCTGAAAGCTGCCCCTTATTTGCACCATACCTATCTGCTGCCCTTATTGTATGTGCTTGACAATATTTACAACCCGAAATCTTACTAGTTATAAATCCAATTAACCTTTTTAATTTGCTTGACACCCTTCCTTTATTTTCCATTACGGCTTTATTAAGATTAATAAAAGCATAAGCAATTTCTGGCCTAATAAACATTGTCTTAATACTATTGGGGCAGAATCCTAACGTCTCATTATAAAATTTTATTAATTCATTAAGCTCTTTACTTTCTTTTTTTAAAGGTTCTACAAGAGGTTTATTCATGGTATTCTTATTTTTATTTGATTAATACTTAAATTTGAAATTAAATAATGAAAATTAAAATATTAACATTTAATATTATTTTACTCTTTCTGTTCTTTTCATCTAACGCTCAGAAGTTTGAGTTTGGTATTAAAGG
>CAZKLB010000049.1:0-1092 GCA_964553685.1 uncultured Marinoscillum sp. | reverse complement strand
ATAATATTAAAGATCAATTGAAAGGAAGAGACTTCTCCTTAGTTGCAGGGGTCGGGTTAAGACTTCCAGCTAGGCTAGGTATATCACTTAGGTATGTGAAAGGATTAAAAAATATTTCGGATCCAAATTTATTAAATTCAGAGACTAAGAATTCTATGTTCCAATTTTCAATTAAATATTCTATAGTGCAGTTAGGAATTCGAGATAATAAGAAATAGAAGTGTCAGAAATAAAATTTAGACAAATTCTAAAGGATGATATTAGAGAGGTTTCAATTCTTCTCAATCAACTTAAGAAGATGGATGTTAAATCTATTGACTATAAAAAAGCCTGGAATAATTTTTCATCTAACTCTAGTTCAAATTCAATAGTTGGTATTTATGAAAAAAAAATAGTTGCTTACGGAAGTATAGTAATAGAAAATAAAATTAGAGGTCAAGTAGCTGGACACATAGAAGATATAGTTGTTGATAGAGACGTTGCTGGTAAAATGTTAGGAGTTAAGTTAGTCAAGAAACTAATTGAAATTGGCGAATCTAAAAACTGTTATAGGATTACTTTATTTTGTGATGAAAAATTGATCTCGTTTTATGAGAGGAGTGGATTTAAGGTTAATAATATAATGATGAAAAAATTTTTAATGAACGATTAGTTAAAATTAAAAATTTATACATCAAAAAAATTATCATGAAGATATTCAATCTCTGAAATTCTTTTAGGCAGTTCCTCAACTGGAAATTTGAGTCTTTGCCAATAATAAAAAATTTCATCACCATTGCTCTCTATATTAATAGGATTAGAAATCAATTTCTTTTGTAATGAAAAATTTTTAAAAAGTTTTTCTACTGCTAATTTATTGGCTTCATTACCTAAGGATTTTAAAAAAAATTTTTTAGAAAATTCAGGATTATTTCTATAGTTTATATCACTTCTTAATTTATCAAAAAAGTTCTCCTTCCTAAGAAAAAATTTTGGAAATTTTTTATTTTTTCTACTTTGCAACCTTAGTATTCTTGTATAATAAGCTCCATATTCTCCTGCATCCTCTACTCTTAAGTATATCAATATGTGTGGGTATTTCTCTGATCTTAT
>CAZKLB010000048.1:0-4461 GCA_964553685.1 uncultured Marinoscillum sp. | reverse complement strand
GAAAAATCATTATACTCTGAAATCAATCTTAAATCGAGTGAGTTTGTAAACTGATAACGAATATCTAATCTACTTATGTAACCCTTAAAATAATATTCATTAGAGTCAAGTTTTTTTATTGAAGAGTAATTTATATTTGGTCTAATTCTAAAATTTTCATTAATTGAGAATTCAGATGACAACCTAATGTCGTTAACCATCCCTAACATTGGAGTATCAAGTCTATAGGCAATGTCTTTACCCCACTTGTAGAATATGTTAATATTAAGAAAATCTGCCGGTTGTGTGTCTATTCTAAGCCAGTGATTAATAAAATCTCGGAATTGAAATTCAAGATGTGACTTAACAAAATTATATTCATAATTATATAAAACATCTGTATTTAATATTGTCAAGAAACCCAAGAATGTTTGAAAATTTGACCTAGAGATATCATTAGAGTAACTATACTCAAAATCTTGCCTTAAACTAATTCTATATCTTTTAATAAAATCTTTATTTGGGTATTTATTATAACTATGCCACAACGTATATTTTTTTTGATTATTAGTTGTTACAAATCCCAGATCAGACCTAAACCCATCTGAAAGTTGAGAATATTCAATAAATGACCTCCACGTTTCAGTGTCTCTTCTTAAAGTTGCAAAAACAGCATTTCCGTTGATTGTTTCTCCATCCAATTGAACAGATTTATCCCCATATTTTTTATCAGAATCAATCCAATCAGCAACCGGTTCCTTATTGTTATTTAAAAATAATTCGAATTCAAATTTCCAAACATCTGAGAAGTTAATAAGAGCATCTATTCCGTATAAGTTTCCATAGGCATCTCCTTCATAATATCGATTAGAAGCTAAAAGACCCATACGAGTTTTAGAATTAATAAAATTTTGATATCTAATAACGTTGCTGAAACTTTTACCTCCTACTCCAGAAAAAGATTCAAATTGTGTTGGGACTAAATATGGTGTTTCTTCATCAAAAGCACTTAAAACATATAATCTTGACTTTTTACCTTGATTAATTATTTTTGACGCGAATGATGGGTTATTAATTGATCTTGAATAAAAAACATCAAGCTCATAATCCATAGCATCAATTCCCCTATTGAAAAAAGGTCTTTTTTCGGGGTAGTTTATTGCAGTTGGGGAGTTAATATCAATTTTAGTTGCATCAGACTCAACTTGAGAAAAATCAGGATTGAGTGAAGCCTCAATTGAAAGATTTTTATTAAGCTCAAGATTCACTCCGATTCCATAATTTAATTTAGGGGTTTCATAATTAATTCGATCATAATATTTATCTCTTGAGCCTGAAATATTGGAGCTTAGATAGGGCAAAAAATCTAATTTTTTATCTAAAACGATATCATCCATAACTATAATATGATCAAGTAAACATAATTGACAACTAGCATCTCTACTTGACTTACTTGATCCAGCTCTTACTTCAACTCCCTCATTTTCGTCGTCTATGTAACCTGTGAAAAGCTCAAACTTCCATGACTGTTTTTTACCATTTGGGAATGGAAGCTCAGTAAAAGGGATTAAAAACTCAACCTCATAACCTTCATCTGTAACCCTTCCAAGAGATTTAAAATCAAAATTAACGTTTAAATTAATATTTGGCCCTCCTCCAAAACTTGTACCAGGAAGTCTTATTCCATCATTTTGACTTCCAGAGGAATTGGACATTATAATTATGTTGTTTCTTGCATCTCCATAACTATCAATTGTAATTCCAGCAAAATCTCCTCTAAAAAGTACACTATTGTCTCTTGTGGTAAGTGGAGCTATTACTCTTTCTCTATCTGCTTTTATGCCTACATAAAGAAATTTATCAGAGTATGTAATGTATCCTAAGGTTTCTTGTGATGGAGTTGAATTTAGCCCTGGTTCAACTTCATAAATTATTTCAAGAATTTTTGCATTATTTATTTCATCATCCGATATAATACCGTCAATATTAAATTTATTTTGATCAGTTTTATTTAAAACCAGGACTGTCTCTTGAGCTAAGGAAGTTGAAAAATAAAAGCTAAAAATAATTAATAAAAATTTCTTCATTATTTAATTATGAGATCAAAAAAAGTTTAGATATATAAAATTTAAGATTTTATAAGGTACTGAAATTTCAAAAACAATTGTGTCTTATTAACCATATAATTCGGGGAATTGTAATCAATAAATTCATCAACATAATTTTGATTCCCTCCAAAATAAAATATAGTATCTGGATTTGGTCGCCATGATATTAATGGTTGGACAAAAAATTTATCACTAAACTCGTTGTACTCAGAAATAACTCTAAAATTAAAGGCAGTATTAAATTGATACCTGAAATCTAACCTTGCAATATATCCATCAAAAAAATATTCTTCAGAGTCAATCTTTTTTAATTTCTCAAAGTTAATACTTGGTGTTAATCTAAGATTATTGTTAATATTTACTGCCATTTTAAAATCTAAGTTTGAACGAATTCCAAGTTTTGGTATAGCTTCTCTGTATGCAATATCTTTACCCCATGCATATGACATTTGAATATCCATAAACTCAAATGGTCTAGAACTAAGTCGAGAATAATGATTTATGTAATCTTTAAAATCAGACATAAGATGTGAATTATAAAAATCGTATTCATAGTTATAGAAAACATTTGTATTATAAACCGTAAGAAAAGTAAAATAAGCCTGAATTGCAGACATTTTCAAGCTATTATCATAATTGTACTCCCTGTCATATTTTGCACTTAATCTGTAATTCTTTATAAGCTGTGTATTAGGGAAAGAATAATAGCCATGCCATATTTCATATTTTTTCACATCATTCTGAGTAATAAATCCAAGATCTGATCTAAATGTTGGTGATATATTTGTATATCTTATAAACGATCTCCAGTTCAAGGTTTCTCTTCTTAACTCAGAATAAAATGCATGACCCGCAAATTTTTCTCCGTCAAGTTTAACTGTATAGTCTGCAAAGGTTTTTTCAGAGTCAATCCAATCAGCAACAGGTTCCTGATTTGAATTTTTAAAAAATTCAAAACGTATCTTCCAACTTCGGCTAAAATTTATAATCCCATTTAACCCTATTAAATTACCATATGCATCACCTTCATACAATCTGTTTGAAAGCAAACCGCCAAAACGTGTGTTTTGATTAACTAAATGTTCATATCTAATTACATTATTAAAACTTTTACCTCCGACACCTGAAAATGATTCATAATGTGTTGGTACTAAGTAAGGTGAATTTTTATCAACAGCAGATAGAACATATAATCGAGACTTTTTACCCTGATTAAGTATTTTTGAAGCAAAAGAAGGATTATTTATTGACCTTGTATAAAAAACATCTAAGGAGTAATTAAAAAGATCAATACCTCTATTAAAAAATGGTCTTTTTTCAGGATAATTAATTGCTGTTGGTGAATTAATATCAATTTTAGTTACATCAGCTTCTACTTGAGAAAAATCTGGGTTGATTGTACCTTCAATTGATAAATTTTTATTCAAATCTAGATTTATCCCTAAACCATAATTAACTTTAGGTGTTTCATAATTAACCCTATCATAATATTTCTCTCTATTTCCAATAATATTAGTGCCCACATAAGGTAATAAATTAAATACTCTATCAACTTTAATATCACTCATTACTATTGTGTGATTGTTTTGACAAAGCATACATGAATTATCACGATCTAGTTTACTACTAAATACCTGAGCGGTAACTCCTTGTTTTGTATTATCACGGTAATATGTACTTAGCTTTATTTTCCATCTTTGTACTTTACCCATAGGAAATGGTATTGAAGAAAAAGGTATTATGAACTCTACTTCATATCCGAAATCTGTATATCTGCCTAAAGATTGATATTCAAAATTTGCATCCAAACTCCAGCCAGATCCATTACCCCTAGTCCAATCATTCGTGTCTATTCTTATTCCATCAGCCTGACTCCCGAATAGATTTGAAGTTAAGCCAATGTTATTTCTTGCATCACCATAAGTATCAAGATGTATGTTTGCAAAATCGTCTTCAAATAAAGAAAAATTATCTCTGGGATGAATATCTGCCTTTACCTCATCTCTATATGCTCTGAATCCAACATATAGATATGTGTCTGTATATTTTAGGTATGTTTTAGTTTCATATGAGGGAGTAGTATTATATCCTGGTTCATGTTCATATACAATGTCAATAGTTTTAGCATTATCAATTTCTGAGTCACTTATAATTCCGTCAAGAATAAAATCAGAATATGGTGCTTTATTGAGTTCCACAATTGTTTGCTGAGGAAAACAAAAGGTGATAGTTAAAAAATAAAAAATAAATGAGACTTTTTGCATCTTGGTTTTACACTCCAAAGAAATTAAAAAGTTTTGAGTATCTAAATAGAGTTAGCGTTAAAAGTGCGTTAAATAAGAGAGTAGAAAAATCCGTTGTAAGAATTAAAAAT
>CAZKLB010000047.1:0-4514 GCA_964553685.1 uncultured Marinoscillum sp. | reverse complement strand
CTTCCTGAGCCAGGATCAAACTCTCCATAGTAATATAATCTTAAATGTGTTTAAACCTGGCTGCTCTTGGAAAAAACAAAAGTTCTTTTCAAGTGGTATGTTGTCATTACAATAGTTCAAAGAACGTTTTCAGATTGCTCTGAATTGAGGTATAAATACCTAAAAATAAAAAAGCCTCTAAACGAAGCGCTCGCAAAATTAGATATAATTTATATAACGACCAAGAAATAAAAATATATTTATATCCTAGTATTTGGATTAAATTTTAAGACAAAAATTATTAATTAATTAGGAATACTAAACCTTTTTAGGTCTTTTAAAAATAGGAACTCTACTGCACGGCTCTCCATACATTAGACTATAGGCTACTCCTGACAACTTTCTAGTTAATTCAAAATAAACAAATTCTGAGTATGGTATTTCAGAACATCCCTTTATTATAACTTTTTTATCAGCATAAAGATCAAAATTCATATTAGAGATTTCCTGTGTATATAACTTTTCTTCTAAATTTCTAAGTGAACCAATTACAAAGTCTTTGCACGCCTCAGACAGATAATAAGACAGGAGTAAATAAGCCCAAGATGGAATAATTTGATCTTTATCAAAGGTTACATAGACAAATGTATTATTAAACTGATCCCAATTAAATTCCTTTAATTGTTTTCTAAATTGTTTTTCAATTAAAACACCATCATCTATTAAATCACTAAACTTTAGTTGTGCCCTTACTCCATTTTGGTATAATTCTTTAATATCGATAGTATCAAGTGGCAATTTTTCAACTTTGTTTACAATCTGATCCATTTTTTTTTCTTTTTAACTAAATGAAAATCTTTTATATAAAAAGGTTCGAACAAAGATATATCTTCAAAATCTTTATCTAAATACTTTTTATAAGATAAATACCCCATGAATTGTGAATTAGATTCAATATTTTTTAAAAAATTATGATTTTTATTGTTGGAGATTTTTTGAAATTTATATGATCCATCTCCAAAAAAATATATTGTTTTATTTTTAAAATCATTAAATGAATTTTCCTCTAGAATTAGAGCTTTATCCTCACCAACTACTTCTAAATTTTCATTTAATAATTTAGTAAAAACTTCCATCCTTCTTGCATCAATCATAGGACATAAATTATAATCAGTATCTATAATTTTTTCTTTTGCTGATATAGATAAAATTTCTAGTGTATTAATTCCAATCAAAGGTTTTTCTAATGAGTAACATAAACCTTTAAACGTAGAAACTCCAATTCTTAAACCTGTATAAGAACCAGGTCCCTTTGCAATAGAGAAAGCATCTAAATTCTTTAGTGACAAATTATTTTTAATAAGTATACTATCAATCAATTTTAATAATAGCTTAGAATGTGATCTTTCAATCTTTGAATTTATATTATCAACTAACTTATCTTTATTAAAAATTGACACAGAACAAAGCTGTGAACTAGTATCAGCACATAATATTTTAGCCATTTATTGATATATTTTTTAATATTTTTTTAACAAATTCATCAATTTCCTTGAACTTCAAAATTTTGTAATCAACATAAATAATTGCTATTGAATACCCTGAGTTTGATAATTGTTTTTTATTCAGTCTATATGATTCTCTAATTCTCCTTTTAATAAGATTTCTTTTTACTGCACTTTTTATATTTTTTTTTGAGACAGAAATAAGAACTTTATTTAAAGATCCTCTTCGACCAGAATAATACCTTACATCAAAAGGAAATAAATTTACCTTTTTTCCAGAAATAAAGAGTTTTTCTATGTCTCTTTTATGAGTTATCCTTTCCTCTTTGGAAAATGTTAACTGGTCGTGATTTGACCTATTATTCATGAAATAAATTATTAACTGAAATTACTTCTTGTGTTTTTTTTCGTCAGATACAGTAAGCTTTTTTCTTCCTTTTGCTCTTCTTCTTGCTATTACTTCTTTTCCATTAGCAGATTGCATTCTTTTTCTAAATCCGTGTTTATTTGATCTTTTTCTTTTTGAAGGTTGGAAGGTTCTTTTCATAGCTAAATAGTTTATTTGCAAGCAAAGATAAATACTTTTCGTTTTAAAAAAATATTAACCTATTGATTGTTTGATTAATCTTATATCTTTTTTTTCAAGTCTCGGACCTAATTTACTAACGACCTTAGATGACATAGCCGAGGCAAGATCCCCTGACTTTTTTAAACTAAGGTTATTATTTATACCATATAAAAAAGCACCAGCAAAAGTATCTCCTGCACCAACAGTGTCAAGCGCATCTACAGGGTAAGGATCTATTTTTATTTTTTCTCCATCACTACTAACAATTAGAGACCCTTTACTTCCTCTTGTGACAATAACTAAGGAAGATAACTCTAACAAAGAATTTAATGCTTGATCGATTTCAGTAGAGCCAGAATATAAAAGTGCTTCCTCCTCATTACAAAATAAAATATCAATTCCTTTATTCAGTATTGATTCAAAACTATCCCTAAAATATTGAACCATATTAACATCAGATAGTGTTAGTGCAATCTTAACATTATTTTCTTTAGAAAAATCAATTACTTCATCAACAGCAGTCATCGCCTTTTCTGAAGTAACAAGATATCCCTCAATATATAGGTACTTAGCATATTTTAAATCATTAAGATTAATATTTTTTATTGAAAATTCAGAAGAAATTGATAAGCAAGTATTCATAGTTCTCTCTGCGTCAGGTGTGGTTAGTACTAAGCATGATCCAGTCATACCAGGACCTACTGTGTATTTTTTTTCAGCCATTTTAACTCCACTTTCTTTTAAATCATTTAAGTAAACTTTACCAAACTTATCATCAGATACTAGAAATGAGGCATAGCCAAGACCTCCAAGTTGAGATAATGTATATATCGAATTTATAACCGAACCTCCTGACTGAATGAAAGGATTTGAATTAATTATTTTATCTATTATTAACTTTTGTTTTTTTTCGTCGACAAGAGTCATTGTCCCCTTTTCTATATTATTATCGATTAAGAATTTGTCGTCTACAAGACAAACACAATCGACAAGAGCATTTCCTAAACCAAAAACATCAAATTTTTTCATAAGATTTATTAATGATCTGCAATATCGTGATATAGTTATTGATTAAAAAATAAACAAATAATTTATTTCCTATTTTCCATAACTGATAAAATGGAAGTTATTATAAACAAAGAGAGTGAAAGAAATAAAAAGTCATTAATAATATTTTCAAAAAGAAAATTGTAAAGAGATACCCCAAGAGTTCCGCCTATAATAGGCCCGATTACAGGTATCCATGAATAATTCCAATTTGATGAACCCTTTCCAGGTATTGGTAATATGAAATGAGCTAACCTTGGAATAAAATCTCTAACGGGATTAATTGCATAGCCAGTTGTTCCACCTAAAGAAATACCAATAGCACATACTAATCCACCAACTATTAGCGGATTTAACCCGTCTGCGAACTCATTTGTCCCAATAAATTTTAATCCAAATAATAACGTGAATGTTCCTATAATTTCGCTTAATAGATTGGACCATCTAGAATTTATTGATGGAGAGGTAGCAAAAACACCCAATTTAATTTCTTTACTTTCTGTTTTATACCAATTCGGTAAGTAATGAAAATATATAAAAATGCAAGCAACAAAAGCACCTAAACATTGACCCAATATATAGTTTATAGCTGAAATTAAATTTATCTCACCACTTGTTAAAAGACCAATTGTTACAGCAGGATTAATATGAGCTCCACTTACCTTTCCACTAGCATAAACACCAAGTGTAACAGCTAGCCCCCAACCTAAAGTCCCTACAACCCAACTATTACTTGATTTATTTGATAAACTTTTGCTTAAGGAAGTACCTGCATTAACTCCACAACCAAATAATATTAATATAAAAGTACCTATTGCCTCAGCCAAAAATTCACTCATAATTAATTTTTATATATAATTGCTGTAAATCTATAAAATTGAATAAATATTATACTCTTTTATTTTTAATTTTCTTTAGTTGTAAGCCTATTGAACCAGTTGAATTTATTGAAATCAAAGATGTAAAAATTAATAATTTAGCTGATAATGAAATAAAAATATCGGCAGATTTAATTTTAAATAATCCTAATAAAGTAAAAATCACAATCTCTCAGATTGATATTGGTATTTTTGCTGAAGACATATTACTTGTAAAGATAGACGATGATAATAAGTTAGAATTATCTAATTCATCTAATACTACAATCAATATTATAGGGGATATTGATGTAAAAAATCTTGAAAAATTTCTTAATCAAAGAGGTATAGCTATTCTCCTAAAAAATGAAAATATAAGTTTAAAATTTAAAGGAGCTATTGAAGTAAAAGCATATGGAATTAAAGATGTCATTGAAATTAATTATGAAATTAATAATTTCAGAGATATAATTCGTTAGTCTTTAATTTAATTTCTAATCAAGCCAATTTTTTGTTCTTTCTATTGCTTTAAGCCAACCACTGTACATTTTTTTTCTT
>CAZKLB010000046.1:0-4575 GCA_964553685.1 uncultured Marinoscillum sp. | reverse complement strand
GTTATTCTCCTCGAAGTCTAATTCAACAATTATCTCAGAAATCTTTCTTGGTTCTGCAGACATGATCTTTGTAATTTTTGCAGTTGAGTTAGGCATCTCAAAATTTCCTTTTTCAGCGCATATTCCCATAACGGTAGTCATACAACTACACAACGCTGAGGAAACTAGGTCAGTTGGGGCAAAGGCTTCTCCTTTACCATTATTATCCGTGGGAGCGTCCGTTATGATATTATCTCCAGACTTAAGGTGAGTTGAGGACGTCCTTAAATTCCCGACGTACTTATTTTCTATAGAGTGACTCATTATTCTAAAATTTTATTGATTAAAGGTTTAATATTTTTTGCCCATACCTCATAACCAGATCTATTCATGTGAAGCATATCCCTCCAAAAATATTTTTCTGGAATATTTCCGTCTTCATCGAGCATGATTGACCATGAGTCAAAGAAGTATGTGTTCCTATTTTCTTCACAGAAATCTTGAATCTTCTTATTGACATATAGGTAGCTATCTTTTTTATCCCACCTTGATGGGCTTGGCTTTGCTGCAATATATATCACAGGAGTGTCTGGTTTTTTCTTTCTAATTTTTTTGTGTGATTTAATAAAGTCCTCAATTATGATTTCATTTGGTATCTTAAAAGATATATCGTTATCCCCTTCATAGATTACAATTAGATCTGACTCATGTTTTAGTATGAGGTCATCCATAAAGTAATTTAAATCTGAGAAGATAGATCCTCCAAAGCCTCTGTTTAGGATGTCGTAATCACTAAAGTCATCTTCCAATCCCATCCAAAATCTTATGCTAGAGCTACCTGTGAAAACAATTAATTTTTTATCGGTTTTCTTAAACGGTGCCTCTTTCAGTTGTGCATCTATCTCATTAATGAATCGTTTTGGGTCGGGATATTCTTCGTATCTTGACTGGTATTGATCTTGACTTAATGCCGGGTGAAACAGCAGGATAAATTGTAATAAAGAAACTATTAGTAATCGCATATCTTAAACTTAATTTATTTTTTTATAAATTTTGTAAATCAAATTTGAATTTTTACGTTACAGTATGTGGATAAACTTATGAAGCATAAAATTACGATTCTTACTACAGTACTCTTTTTAGCGTACACTTCCCTTTTCTCTCAAAATTTAGAGTATTTTGACTCAGAGAAGGAGGCGCATTGGGGTATAAGTAAAAATTCATGGGGCGGACTTATTGGAGGTGGAGTACTTAAATTCTCTAACAAGGTATCTGATAATTTATACAGGACGATAGGTTTCGAACTTGTTAATATTAAACACCCTAAAGAGAATAAGTACTCATCACCGCTGGGATACGGTAGAACTTTTATATGGGGTAAGAAGAACTATTTATTCTCATTAAGGGCTCAGTATGGAAGAGAGGCAATTTTATTTTCGAAAAAAGATCAACAGGGAATTAGGATAAATGCTCAGCTAGCAATTGGACCTTCTATTGGTATTCTTATGCCTTATTACATCAAGTACAGCAGAAATAATAGGATGGAAATAGAGAATTTTAATTCTGCAATCCACACCTTTACAAATGTCATGGGTTCTGCAAGTTTCTTTGAGGGAATTAACGAGTTGAAGATTAAACCAGGTTTAAATATTAAAGCTGCCTTAAATTTTGAATTTGGTACAAGAAAATCATCAACAGCAATAGAAATTGGGTTTTTAGCAGAAGCATATCCTAAAAAAATTGTTATAATGCCAACGGCTGAAAACTATAGTGTATACCCAACAGCATTTATTACGTTATTATACGGTAGAAAATATTAATTTTATATACTTTGCGCTAAATTAGTGATCTATGGAAGATATTAAGTCAAAAGTACGAGCGAGCGAGATTAAGGAGAAGGCGCCTGTGGGAGAGGTGAAGACAAAGATGCCTAGATTTAAAAAGCCAAAATGGCTGAGGGTAAAATTACCAGTTGGTCAGGAATATAAAAATGTCAGAAAAATTGTAGATAAGTATAAACTCCACACAATTTGTGAGAGTGGTAACTGTCCTAATATGGGCGAGTGCTGGGGTGCAGGTACTGCAACTTTTATGATACTTGGCAATGTCTGTACTCGAAGCTGTACCTTCTGTGCAGTCGCTACTGGAAGACCTCCAGAATATGATACCCTAGAACCACTTCGTGTCGCCAAAGCAATAAAAAAGATGGGGGTCAAGCACGCTGTCATAACCTCCGTGAATAGAGATGAATTAAAAGATAGGGGTGCTGAGATATGGTACCAGACTGTCTCCAAGACAAAAGAATTATCTCCAGAGACAACCATTGAGACACTGATACCAGATGTGAGAGGAAATTGGGAAGCGCTTTACAGGATGATAGATGCTGGTCAGGAAGTGGTATCACATAATATTGAGACAGTTGAGAGACTATATAAGAGAGTAAGGCCACAGGCGAGATATGAAAGAAGTTTACAACAGATAAAGATCACTAACGAAAGGGGTATGAGAACAAAGTCAGGTATTATGGTTGGCTTGGGAGAAAAGAAAGATGAAGTATTTAAGACCATGGATGACATGGTTGAGCACGGGCTCCATATCCTTACGGTTGGGCAGTATCTACAACCGACAAAAATGCATCTTGAAGTCGATGATTTTATCAGCCCAGATATTTTTGATATGTACAGGGAAGAAGGACTTAAGCGCGGTCTAAAATATGTTGAGTCAGGACCTTTAGTCAGATCTTCATATCACGCAGAAAGACACGTTAATGTCCCAATCTAGACTAATATTTTTATTTCTATTTGTATTTTCAGGTGTTTTTGGTCAGGTAAATACTGAAAATATTACAATAGTCCGGGATAAGTGGGGGGTTCCACACATATACGGAAAAACTGATAAAGAAGCAGCCTTCGGGTTAGCGTGGGCACATTCAGAAGATGACTTTTCAACTATCCAGAAAACATTTCTTCCAGCTAAAGGCATGCTTGGTAGATTACAAGGTATAAGCGGGGCCGTATTAGATTATGCAGTAGAGTTATTGAGGTCGCGAGAAGTTGCAGAGAGAGAACTTAAAAATTTACCTCCTGATGGGTTAAATGTCATCTATGGATATCTTGAAGGCTTAAATGCTTACGCTGCTAAATATCCTGAGAAAGTACTGGTAAAAAATTCCTTTCCACTAAATATTTATGACTACTTAACAGGATTAAATCTTATGCTTCATCTCTTTTCAGATACAGGAGATGTGCTTGGTCAACTACTCAGTAATTCAATTAATCCAATAGATGAGATGAGTGGTGTCGATAATATTGGGAGTACAATTGGTTCTAATGCATTTGCCTTTAACAGTATAAAAACAGCTGATGGTAAAACATATTTAAATGTTAATACTCACCAACCGTTGGAGGGTCCATTTGCCTGGTATGAAGCTCATATTAATAGTGAGGAAGGGTGGAACATGCTCGGTGGTTTATTTCCAGGTCTTCCTATACCTGTCATTGGAACTAATGAAAACCTTGGATGGACACATACTTACAATTTTCCTGATATGAATGATATCTATCAATTAAGTATTAATCCTGATAATAAATTAGAATATAAGATTGATGGGAAATGGAAGAGTTTTGAGGTAAAAGATATAAAGATTAAGGTAAAGGTATTTCTTGGTTTAAAAATTAATATTAAAAGAAAAATTTTATGGTCAGATTTTGGCCCAGTCATTAAAAATAAGAAAGGACACTTCGCTTTTTTTTCACAATCATTGAAGAATATAAGTGCTGTTGAGCAGTGGCTGAAAATGAATAAAGCCAAAAACTTTGAGGAATTTGAATCCGCCTTAAAGCTCTTGGGCATACCCAGATTTAATATTGTATACGGGGACAGATACGACAATATTTTTTATATGAGTAATGCTAGATTATCTGTCAGAGATCCGAATATTAATTGGAAAGAACTTGTGATAGGAGATAAGTCATCCCTTATCCTTAATGAGTATCATCCCTATGAGGACTTACCCAAAATTTTAAATCCTTCGTCTGGATATCTTTTCAACACTAACAATTCACCGTTCAATTCAACTAGGAGTGATCTTAATTTGCTTGAGAAAGATTTCAGTACAACTTTTAACTTTAAGGAAAAAGAAAATAATAGAAGCCAGAGGTTTATGGATTTAATTAGTGAATTTGATAAAATTGACTACAGTGACTTTAAAAAGATAAAATATGATCAGAAATATCCAGACTCTATACATTTTATTGGTAATATCAGTAATATATTTTCATTTAAGAAAAATAAATTCTCGGGATTAGAAGATATACTAACTTTAATTCAAAATTGGAATAGGGAGGGAGACTACGATAATTTAGGTGCAGCACAGTGGAGCATGTATTACTCATTTATTGGAGATTTATTGGAAGAGAATAATATAGAAGTTGAAGATGAGATCTCTGATAATTTGCATGAGTTGGCTCTAAGAAAAGCAAAAAAATATCTCATTAAACATTTTGGGAAGGTTGATATACTACTAGGTCAATTGCAGAGACACGTTAGAGGAGATAAGGATCTCCCCATCTCAGGAATGATAGATATGATAGCACC
>CAZKLB010000045.1:0-4598 GCA_964553685.1 uncultured Marinoscillum sp. | reverse complement strand
TTCGCTAATATTTTCATGATCAGAAAATATGAAATGTTTATTAACTCTAGCGCCCATATTTTTAAGCCCATAAGTAAATTTCTCAGGATTAGATATTCCTGAAAAAGCAATAATTTCTTCATTAATATCCTCATCTATATAAGTTTCATATTCTGCATTTAGAACGAGGCCTTTCCATTGCTTCAAAATATTTTTAATCGATTGATGATTTTGATTTATAGAGTTTATTAAAATAATTATATCCGTCTTTTTAAGAGCAAAATCTAAATTCTCCCTCATAGGACCAAAAGGAATTAAAAGATTATTTCCAATACCTCTAGATGTATCAACTATTACAATATTTAAATCTTTATGAATTGAGGGATCCTGGAATCCATCATCTAGTAAAATCAAATCAAAGTGTTTTTTATCAAGAACCTCTAATGCATTAACTCTTTTTTTTGAAACAACAGTTAAACCGTCCTTTGCATGAAGCAATGCTTCATCCCCACAATCTATACTGCTGTCAATCTCACTAATAATTTTAGATGATTTGATTTTTCCGCCATATCCATTAGAAATCACCACTGCCTTTCTATCAATACCCTCTAAAACTGATCTTAAGTATCTGACAAAAGGAGTTTTTCCTTGTCCGCCAATAACAAAATTACCGACGCATATAACTGGTTTAGGTAAAAAAATCTTTTTAAAGAATTTATTTCTTAAAAATATAAGCGTCTTAAGTGATATCCCAAAAGGAAGTGACATTAACTTTATTAATATTGAAGGGTTATCATTCCACCAAAATTTTGGTTCAATAATTTTCATTTAACATACCAATTAGTTTTACAGTTATTTTATTTGCAGTGCCTCCAATATTTTCAGAAAATATTTTTGAATTTTTAGCCATACTTAAAATTTTTTCTTTATTCTTTAATATAAATAAGTCATCCATATCATTTATTATTTTAACACCGCCAGCTTTAGAAAGTTTATTATATTCATCATTAAAATTATAAAAATTAGGGCCACTAAAAATTGCATTATTAAAAAGAGCTGGCTCTATAGGATTATGACCACCAAAATTTCCAAAAGCACCTCCTAAAATTACAGCACTCGCTTTTTTATAAAAATAACCTAATTCACCAATACTATCTAAAAGAAAAATTTTTATATTTTGATTTAAATCATCATTGTTTGATCTCATAATGAACTCTTTATCAGTAAAGCCAGATTTCTTTATTATTTTGACTAAATCATTTCTTCTATCAGGGTGCCTTGGCGCTATAACTAAGAATAGATTTGGTAATTCTATTAATAAGGATTTAAACTTATTTATAATTTCAATTTCCTCTCCTGCATGAGTAGACGCTAAAACCAAAAGGTCTTTTTCATTTAGGAATTCGTCATATTTTCTCAAATCTTCAAAATCATAGAGTAATTTTTTAGAATCATTTTTTAAATTTCCATAGACAAAAATATTTTTAGATCCAAGTTTTTCTAGTTTAGTTTTACTCAACTCATCTTGAGCTATAATTATTGAGAAAAATGACAATAAGTGTTTGATAGTTTTCGGAAATTTTAACCATTTTTTAAAGGTATTATCAGTAATTCTTGCGTTAACTAAGCAAAGAGGAATATTTTTTTTATTTGTTTCGTTAAGTAAATTTGGCCAAATTTCAGATTCTAAAAATATAGCTAGATCAGGTTGCCAGAAATTAAGAAAATTTATACAAAATTTTTCATTATCCCATGGAACATATTGATGAATAAGATTATCAATTTTCTTTTTTATTATTATTTCTTTTGAAGTTTTTGTGCCGGTTGTAATTACAATGTTAATTTTTGGGGATAATTCTTTTAATTTTTCAATCAAGGGTAATGAAGATAGTGTCTCGCCGACACTAGCCGCATGAATCCATACTATCTTTCCCTTTGGTTTTTTACTTGAAGAAAGTCCTTTTCTCTCAGAGTACTTTCCCCTCTCCTCTTTATTTTTTAATAATCTATAAATGAAGAATAGATAAAAAAGAGGTCTGATAATTTTAGTTATTAAGTTATAAATTCTAAAAATAGTCATTTTTAATAATCAATATTATTCCTAGACTCTCTAGATATACTTTTTAATCGATCCTCTAGTAATAGTCTTTTCTCCTCCATCTCTAAAGCTGTTGCATCTGAGTTTATTTCAATTGGATTACCCCAAACTATAGAGCCTTTCCCAAAGGGAAAATTTAAAGTAAAATTATCCCAATTATTAAATTCATATCTATTTGAGGTTGCTGCTGCTACAGGTATTATGGATGCACCAGACATTTTTGCGAGAGAGATTACACCCATTCCACATATTTTTCCTGGTCCTGGAGGTTGATCTGCAGTAAGTGCAACTGAAGAACCGGATTTAAGAGTTTTTATCATTGAGCGCAAAGCCATTGCACCTCCTTTTTCTTTTATACCTAGCTTTTTTGGATTTCCTGCACCTCGAATTAGCTGAATTTTATATTTTAATAGTAATGATGCAATAAAGTTTCCATCACCATGTCTAGAGACTAAGGCGAATAAATTTTGTTTAGTATAATTCCATTGATTAGGAAGCATTAAACTCTGACCATGCCAATGAACCCAAATAAAAGGTTTTTTATTATCCCAAAATTTTTTAGGAATATTGGTATTATGCAATTTCCATTTATTTGTATAAAAAACGAATTTTAAATAAACAAAAAAAATTAATGCTAAAAGATTTATTAAAATTGACTTACTCAACCTTATCTCCTGAAAATTGAGTTTTAAATAAGAATGCGTATAGCCCATTTTTACTAACTAGCTCATTATGGGTTCCTTCTTCAACAATCATTCCTTTATCGATAACATAAATGACATCAACATTTTTAATAGTTGATAGTCTATGAGCAATAACTATAGCTGTTTTATCTTTCATTAGTTTATTAAGAGCTTCTTGAACCTTTTTCTCTGACTCGCTATCGAGAGATGATGTTGCCTCATCTAGCAAAAGAATTGGCGCATCTTTTATCATTGCTCTAGCAATTGCAATTCTTTGTTTCTGTCCTCCAGATAGTCTTACACCAGATTCACCAACTAATGTCTGATAACGATCAGGAAGATCTTTTACAAAATCATCTACTAAAGAATCTTTACAAACTTGAGTAAAAACTTCATCTGATATTTCATCACACCCAAAAATTATATTTTCTCTTATTGAAATATCAAAAATAAGTGAGTCTTGAGAAACTAATGATATTGCGCTTCTGACATTTGACAGCGAGAGATCTCTTATATCCCTTCCGTCAACTAGCACACTTCCATCAGAAACATCATAAAATCTTGGCACTAAGTTTAAAAGGCTTGATTTTCCTGCACCTGAAGGACCAACTAAAGCAACAGTTTGACCTGGTTTTATATCTAAAGAAATATTTTTGAGAACATTATCTTCTCTATTATTACTATATGAAAAATTCACATTTAAAAAATTCACAGAACCTTTGAAATTTTTAATATTTTTTGGATTTTTTGGACTCACTATTTTTGGTTTATTATCTAAAATTGGAAATAATCTTTGTGATGCTGCAACACCTTCCTGAAGCATTGCTTGTAAATTTGCAACAGCCTTTAAAGGGTCATAAAGCAAACCTGCTGCTGTAGTAAATGCCATAAAACTACCTACGCTCATTAGGCCATCTACAGATTTATTTCCTGCATAATAAATTATTCCCGCAATTGCAAATCCAGTTACTATTTCCATTATTGGTGCCGAAGCAGATCTTGCTTTGACACCCTTCATAGATAAGTTGACAACCTGATCAATAATAAAAGAAGCTTTTTTTGAATGAATTCCCTCTTTTCCAAAAGCCTTAATTATTCTCATACCCTTTAAGGTTTCTGAAACTAAGGCTGATAATGTTCCAATTTCCTCAAGACTCATTCTAATAGCTTTTCTAAGTTTTCTGCCTAACAGTCTTAAACCAATTGCTGCAGGTGGTAGTACAAGAAGAAATATTGTTGCTAAAGTTGCGTCTACATAAAAAAGATATCCTATTAAGCCTAAAACCATAAGAATATTTCTTGATAAATTAACAACCACAGATGACATTGTCTCCCTAAGTTTTGTAGTGTCAGCTGTAAAACTAGAAATAAATCGAGCAGAGTGAATAGAATTTATATACGACATATCAGAGTTAAGAATTGATTTATATAAATCTTTTTGAAGCAGGCCCACAATCTTTTGACCTATATAATTTATTGCAACGTTAGCGCCGTAAGTTCCAATCGCTCTTATAAGCATTATCAAAATTGCTATCAAAGGTAGGATTGTTAACATTTCTCGATTTGAATTTACAAAAATATCATCAATTACTCTTCTTATTAGCTCAGGAAGAGCCGGAGTTGTTAATGCAACAATGGCATTACAAAAAAGAGCTATTAAAAGTAATTTAAAAGATCCAGAAGCGTAATTCTTCCAAATTCTTTTTATAACTGAAAAAGTATAATATTTATTTTCTTCTTCCATTCATTCCCACTATATCAAATAATTTTTAAACATTAGCATGCAGTTCAATTATCATAAAGATTGAATAGCATATTGCTTGTTTGTTAAATCATCA
>CAZKLB010000044.1:0-4603 GCA_964553685.1 uncultured Marinoscillum sp. | reverse complement strand
CTCTTGTTCTCCTCATCTTTCATATATCGTTTACTCCTAAAGTACCAAAATAAACCCCCAATTATTATTAAAACATATGTAGAGGTGAAAAGATAAATTATACCAGAATTTATACTTGATGATATTCCAGTTCCACCGGAATTTGCATCACTCTCTACTATTCCTCTACACATAGCACAACCCTGAGAAAAAATTTCATAAAAAGGAAATAAAATAAATAGTAAAATGCTTATTAATCTTTTCATTAAAATTTATAGAATGGACTTATCATTAAGTAAACAATCACACCAGAGACAGAAACATATAACCAAATTGGAAAAGTATACTTAACAACCTTTTTATGCTTTTTTAACTGATTTGATAATGAGTAATAGAATGCAAATAAAACAAATGGTACAACAACAATAGAAAGTAATATATGTGATATGAGAAAAAAATAATAAATCACTTTTGATTCTCCTAAGTATCTTGTGCTCTCAACGGATGAATGGTATATTATATAAGAAATTAAAAATATACCACCAAGAATGAATGCCATAGTATTAAATAACTGATGCATACTTATATCTTTTTTATACTTTATCATATAGAAGGAAATAACTAAAAATAACGCAGTTAGTGAATTAATTATAGCATTAAAATGTGGCAGCTTGTATGTCCAACTTCCAAAAAATGATATTTTACTTGGCATAAATAATAGAAATGCTACAGCAATAGGTATTATTATAGAAACTACTGTTATCAGCTTTGTTAGATTATTTTTCATAACTTAATCTCAGTATATCAATTTCCACATTTAATCTATCGATATCCTCACTAATTAAAGGATCATAAAGACCTCTCATAATATTTTTCTTATCTAATAAAACAATAAAGGGACTTAACTCACCTTCAAGATTATTACAATTATAAAAAGCTTCTAAAAAACTTTTATTGACATTATAATGCGTCCAACTTTGATAACGATTCTCATGTGATAAGGTTATTACAAAAATATTTTTGTTATTTAATATTTTATTAATGTAATTATCAATTAAAATATTATTATCACCAGATCTAATATCAATTAATTTTAATTTTGATTCATTTAGTTCTTCTACTTGTAAATTACCAAAAGTTAAATCACAGGAATTTTCAATTACTGGAACCTCATATTTATTTTCACCAAAGACTCTTAAAAAGAGATATATAATTAAGGGGAGAAGCAAAGAAAAAGAAAGAATAAAAACCTTTTTACTGGTTTTCATTAATTATAAATAGCCTGATAAATCGCGTCTGCTTGAATAAATAAAGCACCTAAAAGCCAAACTACAAAAACGCAAGGAATTAGAATTGTCCACATTAAAGATTTTTGTTCGTGGGCTAAGTGCATAAATTCAGCAACTATATATCCTGCTTTAACAAATGTCATACCAATAAATAAAAATATCTTAAAACTTTTCCAAGATTCAGGAAATTGTAATGCAACATAAAATTCCGCAGCTGTTACTAATCCAAGAATTATAGCAACCTTCCAAATCTTCCAAATCTTAGATTTATCAGCTGGTTTAGGTGTAATAGTTGATATTTCAGGTTCTATCATAATGTTAAACTAAATAAAAAAAAGTAAAAACAAAAACCCAAACCAAGTCAACAAAGTGCCAGTATAATCCAACTTTTTCAACCATCTCATAATGCCCCCTTCTTTCTAGTATGCCTACAGTAGCTTGGTAAAATATTAGAAAATTTAAAGCAACACCACTAAAGACATGGAATCCATGAAATCCTGTAATAAAAAAGAAAAATGCAGCAAAATCAGGTGGTCCGTACTGATTTGTTTGAAGATTTGCACCATAAATGATTGAACCATCTAAAAGTCTTGTTCCTGAATCAGTTCCGTGGATAAAATGTGACCATTCCCAAGCTTGACAACCTAAAAAAACAAGACCACCAAATATGGTCCAAACCATCCACTTTTCAACACCTTCTCTGTCCATTCTATGCCCTGCCTCAACTGCTAAGACCATTGTCACACTACTAAGAATAAGAATAAATGTCATCAAACCTACAAAAACAAGAGGTAATTCAACACCATGAAAAAAAGGAAATGCCTCAAAAACTTTCTCTGGAACTGGCCAATAAGATTGAGAAAAACTAAAGTCTCCTAGAGTACCTTCGTAACCTGGATGTCTAAATCTTATAACTCCGTACGCAATTAAAAAAGCTGAAAATGTAAATGCATCAGATATTAGGAAAAACCACATCATTAGTTTTCCATAACTCGCTTTATATGGTTCTGCTCCCCCAGCCCACAAGTCTTTTTCTGGTGTACGTACTGATACTGAATCTGCCATTTTTATATATTATAAAAATACAAAGTTAAAAATAAATAAACCCACATTCCAGCTAGAAAATGCCAATAAGTTGTTGACATTTCTATACCAACCATATTCTTAGAATGAATATTCATTTTAAGTGAATAATAATAAATAAAAATTATTAGGAAGAGACCACTAATCAAATGAAATGCGTGAACTCCACTTAATACATAAATAAATGATCCATCAGGATGGCCAACAAAATAAACCCCACCATCAACTAATTGCACCCAACCTAAATATTGAAAAACTAAAAACATAGATCCTGTGACAAAACTCAGTATAAGGAAAATTTTTTGATTGCTGAAGTTATCTTTTTTTGATGCAAAATAAGAAAGTTGTTTAAAAACACTACTTAGTACAACTACTATTGTAGAATAATAAAACATTGATGGTAGATCAACATTAAAACCACCAGGCTCTCCTTTCTTTACAATATATGCACTTATTAAGGACACAAAAATCATAGATATAGATATCATGAAAATCCATACTAAAAATATTTTTGGATCCATTCTTAATATTTTAGCTTTAGGCTTATTACTCATATAATTAAATTTTATCTAGAATATAACTAATTTGGACAATCGGCAAATAAATAAATGATCCAAACATTATCTTTAAAGCTGATTTACGAGAATAATCTTTAATAAGTTTAAAAGTCTGAATCAAAAATAAAATTGCGCATACAACTGCAATAGTACCAGAAATAATACCTGTTATGCCAAAAATTGTAGGGAGAAGGCCAAGAGGGATAAGAAATAAAGTATATGTCATAATATTAAGAGCAGTATTTAAATTTTTTTTACCTCTATTTGGAAGAAGTTTAAAACCAACTTTTTTATAGTCCTCATCACATAGCCAGGCAATTGCCCAAAAATGAGGAAACTGCCAAATAAACTGAATACTAAAAATTATTAAGGCTTCAAGAGATATCATATTTGAAAATGCTACCCATCCTATCAAAGGAGGTAAAGCTCCCGGAATCGCTCCAACAAATACTGCAATTGGTCCAACCCTCTTCAAAGGAGTATAAATAAAGGTATAAATTAGAAGTGATATCAAGGATATAAATGCAGTAATGTAATTTAAATAAATTGACATCAATAATAACCCTAATGTCATTAATACAATAGAAACTATGAGAGCATTAAAAGAAGAAATTCTATTAGTAGGTATTGGACGATTTTTAGTTCTGTCCATTTTCTTATCATACTCAACTTCTAAAATCTGATTATTAATTACTGAAGAACCCGTAACCATATAACCTGATACTGCTAAAACTATTAGACTTACCATGTCAATTTTATCTGCAGCTAAAATATAACCGAAAATTGCAGAAAATGATACTAGCGAAGAAAGTCTAAATTTTGTAAGTTCAACTAAAGTTTTAAGTTTTTCCATTATTTTGATATCCGCAAATATAGTTTTTGAGGTACTAAGAATCATATTCTTTTTATACTTTTAAAAGAATTATTAATGAGTATAACATAAAACTGTAGACCAAATATTAGAAATGCAATCAAAAGATGTATAGGCTGAAGGAATTTTGGAATTTGAAAATAAGCCATTCCAGCTCCAACTCCAATCTCTAATACAATAAATATTAAAAGGATAAGAGAAATATTTTTAAGTAATGGATGAAGCTTAGACTGTTTAAAAATTAAATAACAGGTAACACATTGAAATAATAAAATCAGTAAGGAAAAGGATCTATGAATTTTAAAATTATTATCTAAACTTTCAATTATAAGCTCTCTATTTTCAAAACCAAAAAGCTTGAAGAAACTATCAACGGATTCTCTTACATCAGTTCCTAATACTATTTGAATAAAGAAAAGAACAAAACCAGTTAAAATAAAAAAATTTAAAATTGGTGATTTTTGTATTTTGTAATTTCTACTTGAGGAGAGATAAAAACAAAAAATTACATTACATATAATAACTAAAGCTACAATTACGTGGAAAGTTATTAGTCCAGGAAGTAGGTTAGTTGACACAACTATAGAACCGACCCAGGCTTGAAAAAAAACAAGAATTATAGAAATTAATGAAAATAAAAATAACTTTTTATTGAAAGGTCTTAAAATGGCTGAGGAAAAAAAAGTTAGTAATAAAGAAAAACCAACTAATGCACCAATTAGCCTATTTATATATTCTGTCCAGGTTTTAAAAACATTAAATTTTTCAGCTTTTCTGATTTCTGGATCATTTATTATTTTATTTGATGTCTCCTCAAAACCAAT
>CAZKLB010000043.1:0-4903 GCA_964553685.1 uncultured Marinoscillum sp. | reverse complement strand
CGTTACTCAATGATCCCAAATCAGATTGCACCAATGTGGGGATTGACTATTGATGTCCAGCGTGGTAAAAATGAACATGCGACTTGGTGGACAGATCGAAAATTGGATCAAAGTCAGTTAGGCCTGTTCATAGATATGTTAAAAGGTAAAAAGTGTGAAAGTTGTCATTTATCCCCATTCTAGTTACAATGTGTTTGTATGTCATTTTAATACCCGGGTTAAATACCTAAAAATTATAAGTTTGAACATGACAATACACGTAATATAATTTAAATTTCTATTGCTCTTTTTTCTAAAAGGTTTTTAAAATTTTTGATTATCATAACACAATAAACTAGTTTTATAAATGATGGTTTATTTAATAGACTATCACTTGAATAATTTTAAATTTTAAATTCAAATATTTATGAGGCTTTTATTAATTTTTTTTTTCGTAAACTATTTTCCTTACACAACTTATTCTCAAAATTTATCAATTGAATCAAATTTAGAGGGTCTTGTTATGAGTGTTGGTGATTCTTTTAAACCTGTAACGAATTTAATTAACCCTGATGGTTCATTATCAACATGTAAAAATTTAATCTACTATAACAAAAAAGGTGTCTTTAATGTTGGCAATTCAATTAGTGTTAATCCCTCCACAGGTGAATTACAAGCTAATGAGCCTGGAACTCATGAAGTTGTTGTAGTTTGTGTTGGAATGGATGATGGTAAGAGATTGAGTAGGACATATAACGTTAACGTTAAATATTCAAAAACAAAATCTATTGATGTACAAATATCTGATAACATTCATTCTGGAAATTATATACCATACACTTATAATTCAAGAACTGCTAATGATATTCTTAGAGAAGATTTTCAATTAGAAATAAAATCATCTAACCCTGAAGTCATTTTTGTTAATCCAAATAATGATTTAAAAGCAATGAGTCCTGGATTATCTACTCTAACATTTAAATTTGATGGGATTGAGATAAATAAGAAAATAAGTGTTCAAGAAAATCCTGTTAATACAATTTTTATTTACTCAAAGATGAATAAAATTAAAACAGGTGATGTGGTTGAACTTGAAACACTAGTTTATGATAGAAATGGAAAAAAATTAAATAATATAACTCCAAATCTTTCTTACTCTGGAATATCAAATGATAAGAGCAGTAATGCTTCAGCTTTTATTCTTGGTAAAAAATTTGTTGCTGATATTTCTGGAGAATATATAATAAATGCATCATATGGAAATATTACAAATTCTATAAAATTATCAGTATCTGCTAGAAATGCAAGAAAAGATATTATTCAGGTTGGAACCGGTAATGTATTTAATACTCATACATCAGATGCATGGTTTTTTGAGGGAGTTGATGGTAGGGATTATGGAATTTCTGGAACGTGGGGGTATAATGGTGTTGCTTATTTCTGGGATGTAACTGATCCACAAAATTTTAAAAAAATTGATAGTCTTGTTGTCGATGCAAGAATAGTAAATGATGTTAAAGCATCAAAGGATGGTAAAATAGGAGTAATAGCAAGAGAGGGCGCATCAAACAGAAAAAATGGAATAATTATTTTAGATATTTCTAATCCGTCTGATGTCAAAGTTCTATCAGAATATTTTAATGATTTAACAGGTGGAGTACATAATATTTATATTTATGAGGACCATATATATGCATTAAATGCATATGCAGGTCCATCTAAGTTTGATGTTATTAATATAAAAGATCCAGAAAATCCGAAGAAGGTTGGATCTTTTAAATTAGGAGAGGGCTCTGCAATTCACGACATCTGGGTAGAAGATGGGATTGCATATACTTCTAACTGGAAAGATGGTGTAAACCTTATTGATGTAGGAAACGGTATTAGAGGTGGTTCCCCAAGTAATCCAGTTCTTATTTCTAATTATTTATATGAATCTGGAGCAACTCATGCTGCCTTTCCATTTAAAAGTAAATCAACAGGTAAATTTTATGTAATACTAGGGGATGAAATTTTTCCTGATGGTGTGGATGGGTTTGCTCCCAATAAAACATCAGGATTTTTACATTTTATTGATTTTTCAGATATAAATAATCCATTAGAAGTAGCTAGATACGAATTACCTGGTCATGGATCTCATAATTTTTGGATAGAGGATGATATTATTTATGCTGGTATGTACACAGGTGGTGTTAGAGTAATAGATGTTAGTGGAGATCTTCTAGGAGATCTTTTTAAACAGGGCAGAGAGATAGCATCATTTAATACTGGATCTGAAAATGGTTTTATTCCAAATAGTCCAATGACATGGGGTGCTCAGTTACACAAAGGGAATATTTTTTATTCTGATTTTAATACTGGTGTTGGTGCATTAAAGCTATTGGAATCAAGTCCAGATAACTCCAATGTTAATCAAGTTAAGACAGACCAAACATTTAAAAGTGCTCTTGGCGTCAAGAATTTATTAGAATTATTTGAATATCTTGCCTCACCACCAAAGGAGTAAATTTTAATTTTTTATAAAGCTTGTAATAATTAGTAAAATAAATTATTAAAACCTTTGGTTTAATGTTTTAATAAAAAAACCTAGTATAGTTTTTTTATTAGTGTTAATAATTTTATTTTTGATGAATTCGTTTAAAAAAAACTCATTAAACTACATTAAACTATGAAAAACTTATTCACTTATTTTTTAATATTCGGATTTCTACTCTTTTCGAATAATTCTTTCTCGCAAGATGAGGTTCAAGAAGATACCGATGTACAAGAAACTAATATGCAAGATGATTCTTCAACGATAATTGTTGATTCAGCATCAGAGATAATGAACACAGTTCAATTTGTGGAGGAGGAAGAGATAGAAGAGGTTGTGGAGGAGTCACAGTCATTTCATTATGCAATTAAAGAGCAATTTATTCAGGGTGGTTGGCAATTTATGGGTATTGTGTTATTATGCTTAATCCTTGGTTTGGCTGTCGCAATTGAAAGGATAATAACTTTAAACCTAGCTACAACAAATACTAAAAAATTGTTATCAGATATAGACAATGCATTATCAAGTAAAGGTGGTGTTAATGAGGCTAAAGAAATCTGCAAATCTACTAGAGGGCCTGTTGCATCAATTTTTGTTCAGGGATTAATGAGAGCATCTGAAGGTATTGACATGGTTGAAAAATCAATTATTTCATATGGTTCTGTTGAAATGGGTAAACTTGAGAAGGGTATGGTTTGGATATCACTATTCATATCTTTAGCACCTATGCTTGGTTTCATGGGAACGGTTATTGGTATGATTGGTGCATTTGATGCTATAGCTGAAGCTGGTGATGTGTCACCATCACTAGTTGCAGGTGGTATTAAGATCGCATTATTAACAACTGTAGGTGGATTGATAGTTGCAGTAATTTTACAATTATTTTATAATTACCTAGTTTCAAAAATTGATTCATTAGTTAATACTATGGAAGATGCATCAATTTCACTTGTTGATATACTAGTTAAAAATAAATTATCTAAATAATGATTCTGTTAGATATTGTTGATATTATATTGTATTTCGGTTACGGTATGGTTATTTCAGCAGCCTTATTAGCTATAGGTTTTCCTTTGTGGATTGCTTCAAAAAATCCAAAATCCTTGGTGGGTACTGGAATTGGGCTTGGATCAATTTTAGGTCTTTTTCTTATTGCCTGGCTTTTATCAAGTGGTGAGGTAAATGCAAGTTATGCTGAATTTGGTGTTGATTCTTCTTTATCAAAAATGATTGGTGGGTTAATTACTTTAGTATATCTACTAATAGGTATTGCTGTGTCTGGTATCGTTTATTCTGAAATATCTAAAACTTTCAAAAATGGCTAGAAAAAATAGACCAACTGCCGAAATTCCAAATGGATCAATGGCAGACATAGCTTTTTTGCTTTTAATATTTTTTCTTGTTACCACCACTATTGCTAATGACAAGGGTATAGCAATGCTCCTTCCTCCCAAGCCAGATCCAAATGAACCACCCCCTGAAGTGACAAAAAATGATAGAAATATTTTTAAAATTTTAGCTAACTCCCAAGATAAGCTATTAGTCGAAGATGAACCTTTGACAGATGTTACAGAGCTTAGGGATATGGTTAAAAACTTTATTTTAAATTTTGGAAGTCCGGGTGAAGAAGGTGTTGAAATATATAATAGTTTGCCGCCAAGTATGAAAACCTATGTTTCTTCGTTTGGAAGAAGGGTAGACTATTCCGATGATCCGACAGAAGCTGTTGTTTCTTTCAAAGCTGATAGAGGTACTTCCTATGACTTATTTGTCCAGGTATTAGACCAATTAAATGCAGCTTACAATGATATTTATGGTGAAAGGGTTGGTCTTTCCGCTTCTGAGTTTCTTCAGCTCGATAGAGATGATCCAATTCAAGAAAAAAAATATTTGCAAGCAAGAGACGGAATTCCTAGAGCAATTTCAATCGCTGAACCTAACAAAATAGCAAACTAATGGCCAAATTTGGAAAAAAGTCAAATACATCTCAGGATATTCCTACTGCTGCATTACCAGATATAATTTTTATGCTGCTCTTTTTCTTTATGGTAACTACTGTTTTAAGAGAGACAGACATTCTTGTAAAGCAAAAACTACCAAAAGCTGTTCAGCTCACAAAGCTAGAGAGAAAATCCTTAGTCAGTTATATATATATAGGTGAGCCAAAACAAAGTAACTTATTTGGTAAGGAGCCAAAGATCCAGGTTAATGATGTCTTTGTTGAAGTTAATGAGATAATTCAATTTGTAAATCAAGAGAAAGATAAACTAAACGAAGCAGAAAGAGATCAGATTACTATGTCTATGAAGGTTGATGTTGAGTCTAAAATGGGAATAGTTTCTGATGTTCAGCAAGAGTTGAGGGAGGCTAATGCTAGAAAAATTCTCTATA
>CAZKLB010000042.1:0-5129 GCA_964553685.1 uncultured Marinoscillum sp. | reverse complement strand
AAAAAATAATAATTATGCCAAAAGTAAAAACAAAGTCAGGTGCAAAGAAAAGATTTAAGTTAACTGGAACAGGAAAGGTTAAACGTAAAAATGCTTTTAAAAACCATATACTCACAAAAAAGGAGACAAAGCAAAAGAGGAATCTTACCAAGACCTCTATTGTCAATAAGTCTGATGAAAAAAATATTAAAAGAATGATTTAAATTAAATATTATGCCTAGATCAAGAAATATAGTTGCTGCTAAAGCGAGAAAGAAAAAAGTCTTAAAACAAGCCAAGGGATATTTTGGTAGAAGAAAGAATGTATGGACTGTTGCTAAGAATGCAGTTGAAAAAGCACTACAATATTCATACATACATAGAAAAACTAAGAAAAGAGAAATTAGAAGTCTATGGATTCAAAGAATAAATGCTGCTGTTAGGGAAGCAGGTTTATCTTATTCAGAATTTATGAATAAACTTAATAAATCTAATATATCACTTAACAGAAAGGTTCTAGCTGATATAGCTATGAATGATCCTGAATCATTTAAACAAATAGTCAAGTCAGTATCATAAGTTAATCTTTGTTATGATTAACAAGGTAAATTTTATATCAAAATTTAAAGAGTTAAAAACACCTTTTTATTTTTATAATACTGATATACTTAAAAATACATTAGCATCATTATCCAGATCAATTTTACCAAATAACAAAGTTCATTATGCTATAAAAGCGAATTCTAATGAGCGACTTTTAGAAATAATTAAAGAATATTCATTAGGAATTGATGCTGTGAGTTATAATGAAATTAGAGCTGCAATTAACTGTGGTTTTAAATCAAAAGATATTGTTTTTGCTGGTGTTGGTAAATCTGATGAGGAAATAATAAATGCAATAAAAAATAAAATTTCATATTTTAATTGTGAGTCTCTAGAAGAGATAAAGGTTATAGATGGACTTTCAAAGATTCTTAATGTGAAAACTAATGTTTCTATTAGAATTAATCCTAATATTAAAACAAATACACATAAAAATATTCAGACAGGTTCAAGTGATGATAAATTTGGAATTGACGTAAATAGTATATCTGATATTTTAACATCAATAAATAGGTTAAATAATATATCAATTGTTGGTATTCATTTCCACATTGGATCACAAATACGTTCTCATGACTCATTTTTAAAGCTTTCCGTTATAGCAAATGATTTAAATAATTTTTTTTATGAAAGAAATTATGATATTAAAATAATTAATGTTGGAGGTGGTCTATCTATTGATTATGATAATCCATTAGAAAACATATATCCTGAATTTAAATCATTTTTTAATATTTATAATGATAATATTAAACTTAGAAAAAATCAAAATATTCATTTTGAGTTAGGAAGATCAATTGTTGGTCAGTGTGGTTTTTTAATTTCTCGAGTTTTATTTGAAAAAGAATCGTTTAATAATCATTTTTTAATTCTAGATTCAGGGATGAATAATTTGATTAGGCCTGCTCTCTATAATGCATCACACAAAATAATTAATATTTCTTCATCTATATCCTCAATTAAGAATTACAATATTGTTGGGCCATTATGTGAAAGCTCTGATACTTTTGCAGAAAACTATCCACTAATAGAATCAAAAAGAGGAGATATGATATCTATTTGCTCTGCTGGTGCATATGGAGAGTCAATGTCATCTAATTATAATTTAAGAGAGGATATAAAATCCTATTTTTCAGATACTATTTAATATATTTGAGTATAGTGAACTCAAAAAAAATATATTCTATTGTTTTAGTTTTATTACTATCCTATATAATTCTACTAACTCTATTTACTTTTTTATAAATGTCAAATCTAGATTTTTTTGTTTTTTCATCTATATTATTGTTCATAGCTGTTTATGGTGCAATAAAAAATTATCAAAATAAAAATTTAAAATCCTATATTTTAGGTGATAATAGTGTTAAATGGTCAACTATTGGCTTATCAGTAATGGCTACTCAGGCTAGTGCAATAACATTTTTATCAACTCCAGGTCAAGGCTATAATGAGGGTATGAGCTTTATTCAAAATTATTTGGGTATGCCAATTGCTCTTATTGTTGTGTCAGCTTTTTTTCTTCCGGTATATTTTAAATCTAAAGTATTTACAGCCTATCAATATCTTGAAGAAAGATTTGATTTTAGGGTAAGAGCACTAACTTCTTTCTTCTTTTTATTACAGAGAGGTTTTCAATGTGGAATTACTATTTATGCACCATCTATAATACTTACAACTATATTAGACTGGGATATGACTCCCACAGTTATTTTTGTTGGACTCTTGGTAGTCCTTTACACGGTTGTTGGAGGTAGTAAAGCAGTAAGTTATACTCATAAATATCAAATGTTTATAATACTGTTTGGTCTATTAATCGTTTTCTTCTATTTAACTAATTACATATTTGATTACCTAACAATAGGAGAATCATTTAACATTGTCAAAGCTTTTAATAAAAATAACGCTATTAATTTTTCTTTTGATATAAAAGAAAAATATACAATTTGGTCTGGATTATTAGGTGGATTTTTTCTCTCATTATCATATTTTGGTACAGATCAATCACAAGTTTCTAGGTATATTAATGCTAAAAATATTAAAGAGAGTAGGATAGGACTAATCTTTAATGCAATTCTTAAAATACCTTTGCAGTTTTTTATTCTACTTATAGGAGTATTGCTTTTTGTATTTTATAATCTTTATCAGCCACCTATAAACTTTAATAAAAATCTAATATCATTTCAAGAAAAAAATAATCCAGAGTTATTGGATAATATATCAAATAAATCAATTGATTTATTTAGTGAAAAGAAAGAACTAATAGTTTCCTCAGGTGATAATTTTGAAGAGATAATATATAAAGATAATCAGTTAAATTCTTTACGAAAAAAACTTGAGGATAATGCTTTAGAAAATGGTTTTAAGTATGAAAAACCTGAATCAGACTTTATATTTCTCCATTTTATTTTAAACTACTTGCCTCAAGGTATAATTGGTATTATAATAGCTTTAATTTTATCTGCAGCTATGAGCTCTACCTCTGCAGAAATTAATGCCCTTTCTGCTATAACGACTATTGATATATATAAGAGATTTATAAATAAGAAGGATAATCCATCAAAAGATGTAATGATGTCTAAGCTTTTTAGCCTAGGTTGGGGAATTATAGCTATATTGTTTTCTTTATTTTTTGCACAGAAAGAAAATCTTATAGAGTCTATAAATATAGTAGCATCTCTTCTTTATGGAAATGTTTTAGGAATTTTTCTTGTTGCATTTTTCATTAAAATAATTAAATCCAATCATATCTTATTTGCATCAATTTTATCTCAATCACTTGTTTTTATTCTATACTTTTATTTAAACGAATCCATAAGTTACCTATGGTTTAATTTTATAGGTACTTTTCTAACTTCTTTTCTATCTTACTTACTTTATTTATTAGATATCAGAAAATGAATATTGCAATTATAGCACCTAAAGTTAAGTTAGAATCATGGATAAATGTATTCAGTAAATATTCTCAAGATATTAATTTGCATATATGGCCAGATATAGAGGATAAAAGTTCAATAGATTGTATATGTCTATGGAAGCATCCTGAGGGGATATTAGGTTCATTTAAAAATCTAAAGCTAATTCATTCTATGGGTGCAGGGGTTGATCATATTCTTGGAGATGAGTCATTGCCTGCCAATATCCCAATATGTAGAATTTCAGATGAAAAACTTTCATTTTCGATGTCAAATTATATTATAATGGCTGTACTATTCTACCATAGGAGAATACTAAAATATCAGGATGATAAATTCAATAAAATTTGGGATAATAAAACACATCCTGAAATACCAGTTAAAATAGGAATTTTAGGATATGGTTATCTTGGTTCTGATGCTGGTAATAAGCTTAAAAATTTAGGTTTTGACGTAATTGGATACTCATTAAGGAAAAAGACTAATACAAATATTGAACATTATCATGGAGATGGTTTAAATATATTTTTATCAAAAATTAATATTTTGGTTTGTACTGTTCCCTATACAAATAAAACCGAAAATTTATTGAGCCAAGATCTATTTGAGATGCTAAATGATGGTACATATCTTATCAATGTTTCAAGGGGAAAAGTACAAAATGAAAAAGATATTTTACGTTACATTAAAAATGGTAAACTTTCAGGAGCTTTTTTAGATGTATTTGAAAATGAACCACTACCAAATAAAAGTGAAATATGGAAAGAAAAAAAAATTCAAATAACTCCTCACAATGCAAGTGTAACTAATGAAGAAGCTGCTGTTCCACAAATAATTGATAATCTATGCAGAGTTATTGAAGGTAGAAAGTTAGAAAATCAAGTAAACCTTAATGAGGGCTATTAATTACCTAAAATTTATTATTTTATTTTTATCAACTGATTTAAATGCACAATCATTTGAAAAATCTTTAATTGAAAATAGAAATATTATTCCATATCCATTCAATGAAAATAATGCATACTTTAATAGCACATTAGATGTAATATATTTTAATAGTTCTAAAAATTTAAATAATGTTGGAGGTATTAGCGATTTGAATGATATATGGTTAAGAAAAAAGACTGAGAACATATGGGGAATACCTATAAATATTAATGAGATAAATACCTCTGCAAATGATTTATTACTTGGTGTTGATGAAGAATTTTTATATGTTTTAACAGGAAATAGTTTAACTTATTTTTCTACAGAAGCACCATATAAAAAAATCAAAGAGGAGGAGATTAATGGGTTCAATAATAATTATTCAATAATATCTGGCTCAATTAGTAAAAATAAAGATATTATCCACCTTTCTTTTGATGGGATCGGTTCATTTGGAGTTGAAGATTTATATGAAATATCAAAGGAGGGAGATAAATGGAATAGACCAAAAAGTATTGGTTCTAGTGTAAACTCAGAATTTCAAGAAATGTCTCCATTCTTGATGAATGATACATTAATTTTTATTTCTAATAGGTCAAGTGATGGATATAAATTTTATTATACAACTAAGGACTCAACTTCAAATAATTGGAAGGATCCAATAAAATTATCTTCTTTAAATACAACCTCATCAGTAGTATCTTTATC
>CAZKLB010000041.1:0-5261 GCA_964553685.1 uncultured Marinoscillum sp. | reverse complement strand
AGGACTTCTCTGTTATAAGGGTTAAACAAAATTTCTTGAAAGAAAGTAGTATTGGTATTTTATATACCAGAAGACACACCAATAAAGGAAAAGATTTTGTACCTCCTCTACCAGATAGGAATACTCTCGGAGTAGATTTATCATTAAATACGTCGACTTTTCTCAAAAATCAAAATCTCCAATTTCAAGCTTTTGCCATTTTACATAACCCAAACTCACTAGATAATACAGATAAAAATGTATGGGATAGATCTGCAAGAGGCCTTCGTTTTAACTTTCCAAATGATCCCTGGTCAGGAAGTTTATCTTATCGTGAATTTGGAGTTTTTTACGATCCAGCAGTTGGATTTTCTAGAAGGAACTCATTTAGAAGAGTCGAACCAAGAATACGATTTTCTCCCATACTTGAGAAAAGTCCTATTATTAGAGAACTTCAGTGGGAGTTAAGTTTTGAAAACTTAATGAGTTTAGGTTGGAAAAAACTAACTCAAAATATTAGATTAACTCCATTATCTATTCGTTTTGAGAGTGGAGATGAAATATCTTATCAGTTTATCAGAAACTTTGAAAGACTTGAATATAATTTTAATATTTTAGGAGATAACTCTATAATAATTCCAATTGGAAATTACACAAATTGGTCTCATCAAATTGAAATAGAGACTGCAAATCATAGAAAAATAGTTTATGAACTAGAACTAATTTCAGAGGGGTTCTGGTCAGGAAAAAGGACAGAATATCAAAATAATTTAACAATAAGGCCTTTAGAAGGTATAAATTTAAGTTTTGGTTACATATATTCTAAAGTTAATCTCAAAGAGGGAAATTTTAAAACTAACCTAATCAGGATCTTAGGAGACTTTGATTTTTCTCCTTTTATATCATTTTCATCAAATGTTCAATATGATGACATTAGTAAACAAATAGGTATGAATAACAGATTTAAATATACTTTAACACCTGGATCAGATATATATTTTGTGTATAACCATAACTGGATTGGAGATAAAGGAAAATATAAAACTACATCAATGTTAGGTGCTACAAAAATTACCTATACCCAGAGATTTTAAATTATCTCAATAAATTTAATTTCTTAAAAAATTATCTTTTTATTCGAATTGAATGGTAATCTTTAAATAACCTACCATATCTATCTTTTGCGTTTACTTCTATGATATGAATGCCCTCAGGAAGACTTTTACCAATATTACTTTGCCACAAGTGAGTAGAATTATTTGCCTCGTACATCCTTTTTATAAGTGGATAAGGTTTGTTTTTTAGCTCAGGATCTTTTTGCCACATTTCCTTAATTTTTAATGAATTGAAGTTTTCAAATCGTTCATAAATTAAAGAGTAAAAAGGATCCTTGGTACTTACTTTTTCCATTTTTTTCCATTCAGTTTCCCCGAGAACTCTAAAACTTAATTCCGATTGCTCACTACCATTAAAAAAATTAACTGTAACAAGAGCGGATGAACTGGAATCAACTTTAATTCCTCTTTGGGTATGAATATTCATTCTGTAGTCATCAGGCTTTCCAGACACTTTCCAATCAATAATATAATTTGTACCGTTAAAAGTGATAAAAGAATAACCATTAGGAGTTCCATCTCTCATCATATTTAGAGGAATATCATTCTCATCTCTTAATCCATTCCACCAATTTCCAGAAGTTGTTCCAACATTAAAGTGATGGTGTGGAACCTCACCCATCCAATGAGATGATTCCTGATGAAAAAAGGTATTATTTTGAGTATGTGAATGAGCAGATATAGAGAGAGTGTTAGGAAATTCGCTCAGTAAACTAAATAACTCTTTTTGATCGCTTTCTCTAAACCTTTCGTGTTGAACTAAAGGAATATGCATAGTAAGGACAATCAAATCATCTCTTGATACCAATTTCAAATAATTTTTTACAAACTCAATTTGATCAGGCCTAAGTCCACCTATATATCCCCTATCACCAACTGGATCATTCATGATTACATTATCTACAACTATAAAATGTACATCTCCGTAAACGAAAGCATAGTTGGGTGGCCCATATATTCTCTCAAAAGTTTCATCTGAAAGTTCATCCCTGTCCGCTTGAAAATTAACATCGTGGTTTCCTAAAACATTATACCAAGGAACACCGATCTTTGATACCGCCTGATTAATTGGGTTTAATAGATCAAGGTTATCACCTACTATATCTCCCATTGTCATCCCAAACTCTACCCCTTTAATACCAACCAGTTCCGAAACTATATTTTCAGAAAAAAAATCTACTTCCTCAAGATTATAAGGTTGAGGATCTCCAAACACAATCATTTTAAAATCAGACTTGCCTCTTTCAGCATATAATGGAAAGTTGATATTCTTTGGAAGAGGACCTGTAGCATTTACCCCTTTAAAAGTAAAATTTTCTGGAGAACCGTATGGCTTATGAATATAATAAAACTGGGGTAGATTTAATTCATTTACAGGCGTCATCCAATCTTTTGGTTTTATCAAAAATATTATAGCATCATCAGAAATTGGTATGCTATATTTTCCATTTTTATCTGTTTTTACGATTTCTACTCCATTCGATACATACACATTAGGTATACCTGGCTCATTATTGTCCATGGTCTTGTTCCCATTTATATCATGATATACAGCGCCTTTAGCTACTTTTTTTTCCTTATTAAATGGATTCACAATTGAATATAAATATTCAGAATTTTTGAAGGGATAACCTAAAATTAATAATGTGAATGCTATGATAAGTTTAATAGAAATCATTTTATATTTTAGCTATTTAATTCTTCCTGAGAATATATTTTAAGATCGTTATAAGACTTCTCAAGAGCAGATATAAGATCTAAATATCTTTCAACAAGACTTTTCATCTGATTAATATCGCTTAAGAATTCGTCAGAATTATAAAACTCTTTATCTATTTTAAAATATGTTGGAATTAATTCTGAATACACGTATCCCTCATCTTTTTTTTCTTTGGAAATAATTATAATTTTTTTATTTATTCTTGCAACAGCACTAAAAAAATAGTCATCAATAATTCTACTTACAGCTAAATTTCTTTGAAATAAATTGTTATAAGTATCAGAGAGTGCATACCTAAAATTTTTTGATTTAATAAGCTCAGTAGATCCAGTACTTTTGAATTCTTCATAAATACCATTTTGAGCAAAAAAGGATACAGTACCTCTTTGCATTAATAATAAAAGTCTATCAGCGATTTCCCTATCTGTCAATAGCTGATCTTTATTCAAAAGATCACTTAAAAGTTCTTCACCGGCAACAAGACATCTATTTTGTAGTTTTTTAATATTATCCAACTGAGTTAACTCATTATCAATTATTTTTTGTAAATCAACTACAAGCTCATTTTTATAATTGCTCTTTTCATTTGTAACTCTTATGTCCTCAAGATAAAAGGAGAGAAGTATACTAAGCATTACTATCGTTCCCTCAGAGAAATATTTTGGAAGTTTACTAATTATAGAACTAATCATAAATCAATTTTAAACTTTATATCTTATTTTAACTAAATTAAATTAAAAATTAAATCTTAAGAAATGATAAAATATATTATTACTCTACTTATCCTCTCCTCAAATCTATTTGCTCAAGAAAAAACCTATAAATTATTAGAAGATATAATTTATAGAGAATCTTCTGATGACGATTATATCAAAGAAAGATGCAAACTTGATATATACCTTCCAGAAAACAAAAAGGACTTTCCAACATTAATTTTTTTCCATGGCGGAGGACTCAAAGGTGGAAATAAATATATACCCGAATTCCTAATGAATAAAGATATCGCAATAGTAGCACCAAATTATAGGCTTAATCCAAAAGTTAAAGCTCCAACATATATTGAAGATGCTGCAGCATCTGTGGCTTGGGTTTTTAACAATATTGAAAAGTACGGAGGAAGAAAAGACTTAATTTTTGTATCAGGAAGTTCAGCAGGTGGTTATCTAACAAGTATGATTGGGTTAGATAAAAGTTATTTATTGAATTTTGGTATTGATGCAGATAATATTGCAGGTTTAATTCCTTTAACTGGACATACTATAACACATTTTACAGTTAGAGATGAAATGGGAATTAGTGGTACTCAACCTGTGATAGATAAGTATGCTCCTTTATTTCATATCAGAAACGATGCACCACCGATATTACTTATAACAGGTAATAGAGAACTTGAAATGCTTGGCAGATATGAAGAAAATGCGTACATGATGAGAATGTTAAAAGTTATAGGTCACCCAAATGTCGAACTAATGGAACTTGACGGTTATGGACACGGTATTGGATACCCTTCAATGCCAATACTTTTAAAAAAAGTTAGAGATTTAACTAAAGAAATAGTTAAATAATACTTATAAATTTTTAGACCACTCTGCTATAGATTCTCTATTCATTTTTACATAGTCTTGATTATCGGCATCAATTGATAATCTTAAAGATCTACGCGAAACATTTACAGCTTCTTCATACATCTCATTAGCTGCCAGAATTAATGCTTGTTGCCTTAACTGAAAAAACCTAGGGTTTTCTGTCATTTCCATAGCTTTATTCATCCAACCCATAGCGACATCCAATTTAATATTTTCTTGTCTATAATAAACAGCTGCTGAATAGTAGTCTGAAGCCTTTGGAGCGCCTCCCATTACTTTTGCAATACTATTATCTACCATTTGACGGGTCGGTACATCAATTTTGACCTTAACATATGTATCATCCCAGGCAAAAATTAGGTTAGCGTCATTATTTGTAATATCATTTAATGAAATAGTAAATGTCTCAATATTATTTCCTGAGTTAAGTTTAGATACCTTGTAAGATGACTTATATACAACCTTAGACTCATCCCAGTCCTTAGGAACACTCCACAAGTCTGAATCAGAATATAATATTATATCCCACTCATTTTCATTTGGTATAGAGAACACAGAATATTTACCTTCTTTTATCTTTTCACCTGACAACTCTACATCAGTTGAAAAACTAATTTTTGTACTACTATTTGCACCTGTTCTCCACAACTTCCCAAAAGGAACTAAATTGCCAAAAATTTCTCTACCTTTCTTTGAAGGCCTGTTATACTCAACCCCTATCTCAGTAAGTCCAACCATTTGATTAATTTCGGAACTAGTACTTGCCGATGGTGTTTTTATTTGCGAAAAACTAAGAAAAGAGATAAAAAATAATGGTATAAATAGTAATGATTTCATAATGATATAATTTAAAATTAATTT
>CAZKLB010000040.1:0-6045 GCA_964553685.1 uncultured Marinoscillum sp. | reverse complement strand
TACTGATTTTGCTCAGTATTTCTAAAACTTAATGCCAAATACTCAAAGGAGATAGAATTATTTTTAAATTCTATCTCATCAAACTCTGAGTTAGATACTGACTCAAACTTATTATCATCACCACCAATATTAATATTTTGAATCAATACTTTAGGAGGAAGTCTATTTTCATCTAATGTCGAAGGGTTAAAATAATTTATACCGTTTAGACCACCCATAACAATGTTACCATCATCGGATTGCCATGCAGTTCCAGCATTATACTCATACTCTTGTGTGCCGTCTACTGGAGTATACTGCTTAAATTCAAATGTTTCTGGATCATATTTGAGAATACCCTTGTTTGATGACATCCATAAAAAATTATCTTTATCCAGAAACATATTATATAAATACATATTGGGAAGACCCTCATTAACTGTTATATAACTGACCTCTTGATTACTAATATCAACAACTAGTATACCATTACCATATGTAGGTATATACAACTTATTTTTGTAGGCAGCTACAGGAGCTTGGGCAAATGTCTCAAAAATAGGGACATCAACATCGGGGGTAAGGTCTTTAAATTTATTACGTTTTTCATCCCACAACCATATTGACTTATCAGCTATAACATATGTAGATATAGAATCTTTCCTATGGAAAGCTCTTATCTTACTCTTTATAACATTAGTTAAAATTGTATATTCCTCATAAACAGGATTTCCATCTTTATCAGCAAGCCAAACAGTCCTGTCACTAGGAATAATTAAATTTTTGTCATAAGTCAAATGTCCTTGAGTTAAAATATTAAAAAAACTTTTATCTTTTCTTAATTTTTCAGTGTATGAACCAAGCCACTCAAATTTATCGTCATCCTTTTTCTTTAACATAAGACCATCAGTTCCTCTTATTGCCCAAATATTTCCTGCATTATCCTCAGTGATTGAATATGTTACTGCAGAATTATTATTGAAATTTCCTGAAAAATATCTCTTACTATTTTTGAAATCTAAACCTACAATTCCACCTCCTGGATCTCTGGTTCCAACCCAAACGGTTCCTTCTCTATCAATATGTGCACCCCATGCAATAGAAAAACCTAGTTCAAATCCTTTTGGAGTATTTCTAGAAAAGGTTTTAAACTTCTTTTTGTTAGGATCATATTTTAGAAGCCCATCTGTTGCACTTGATATCCAAATATTTTGTTGATTATCTTTTATGATATTATTAAACTCTTTTCCAATTAAAGGTGAATTATTATTTCTAAGTTTTAATACCTCATTAGAATTTATATCTAAAACATCAATACCAATATTTTCAATATTTATCCAAAGTTGACTATTATCCCTATCTAATAATAAATCACGGGCCTCAGAACTTGATAAGTTTGTTTTTTCAGTAAAATTTTCTAAAGTTTCATCTGCCAAATTTGCCTTATATACAATACCATTTTGTGCGGTAATCCACAAACTGTTCTCATCAATAATTTCAAAATTTCTAATCCAGTACCTATCAGGAGGCCAATTAACTCCTTGATTTTTATTTTTTGTTCTAAAATACCCTTTAGTATACTTTTCTTCATCAATATCAAAAACTCTTAGTCCATCTCCAGTAGCCATAAGAATTCTTTTATCATCAAGCCACTCCATCTCATTAATTGATTTATCCGCACTATTTATATCAGACCATTGAGCAAAACGATAGTCGTCCTGATAAAATTTCTGAGATTTATTCTGAGAATCAATCCTTATCAATCCAAAACCAAAAACCCCAACATATGCGTACCTACCATCTTTAGAAACCAGAATAGTTCTAGGCTGAGGAGTAAATTCTAAGTTAACACCTTCAGGGACATTAGTTATTGAATCTTTATAGATAGGATAATAGTTAACCCATTTATCTTGAGATCTTAAATAATTTGAAACATTACCAAACTGGTCAGTAGCCCAGATATTACCAACATTATCTTCAGCTATTGCATTCACCCACTTAAGATTAGTCGAACTACTGTCAGATGAAACATTGGCATAATTAATAAAATCATAACCATCAAATCTATCTACACCACTCTGAGATCCTAGCCATAAGTAACCGTATGAATCTTCAAAAATAACGAGAGAAGCATTCATAGCAGTTCCCTGCTCTACTGCATACTTTTCAAAATCATATTGGGAAATGTCTTTAAAGGGTTGAGATATAACATTGATTTTGAATAAAAAACTAAATAGAATTAATAAAAAATTAAATTTTTTCAATTTAAAGAAAAGGGTTAAGTGGTTAATACATATTTAAATTATTTAATTATCCATTAATAATGAAGTAAATAACAGAAAAAAAGATCTTTACTTTATTCTATTTTAAAAATTATAGATTATTTTCACATGGTATTAAATACTATAATTTATTATGATAAAAAAAGGAAACGTAATATCTAATTATTGGGATCTAATAGATTATAATGTACACCATATTAGACATTCAGAACTAAAAGCATCTCTTATTCTTACAGCATACGGAATTATATTTGGACTAGCTTATGATGTTAGTGGTGACTTCCCTGTACCTGATAAACTTCAGTTTATTTTTTATGGTCTTATCATAGCTCTAATTGGTTTAACTCTTGCCTCTTGCTTCTATAGCTTTAAGACATATATGCCTAGAATAAATCAAAAGCTTAAAAAGTCTGTATTCTTTTTTCACGATATAAACTTTTTTTATAAGACACCTGATAATTATTCTAAAGAATTAATAAGAGTAATGGAAAGCGAAAAAGAACTTAAAGAACTTTTAGCTGAACAGGCTTATATTAACGGAATAATTGCATCTGATAAATATGTAAACGTTACTAAGTCAATTAAGTATATGGTTTATTCTTTCTGTGTTCTTATTGCGCTATTATTATTCGAGTTCTTGATGATGTCATAGACCGGCAACCCTTTTAGCATAATCCATATTTTTTTCTTTCCACTCCTTCCCTTCCTTTTGCATATGGTCAGTATAGAATTTATGAATATTTAAAAATTTTAGTTGTATCTCATAAAAATGATCATCATCTTTAACAACACCACATTCTAGCCATTCTTTTTTTAAATATTCTGATATCTTTTCAAAATCACTAGAACCTAAATATTCTAAATCAGCGTCTCTTATTATTGATTCTAATAAATTATGTGGTTTTGCTTCTACCTTAGTTATTATAATTAAAGATTGAATTGTTTTAATATCTTCATCATTATACCCATAATCCGGTAAAATTTCTTTAGCAATAACAGCTCCTTTTTCTTCGTGATCAATATGAGTATCTAAAAACGCATAATCATGAAGAAGGCAAGAAGCTAAAAGGACTTCCCACTCATTTTTGGATAAATCATAATGCGAACCAATTTTTATCGCTGAGTTAACAACTCTTTTAGTGTGATATAAGTTATGATAATGATATTTCTTATCAAGTTTTTTTGATAAATCATCGTAAACCTTATCAATTAATTTTTTGGGTATGTAGTTGTCTAAGTCCAAAATCTTATAATTTTATACTTTTTCAGACGATAATATTAAATAATTTAATGAAATAAATCTATTTTTGGGGCTTTAAAATGCATTAAAAAAAATTAGACATGAAATCAATAATTCAATATTTTTTAGTTTTATTTTTAGTTTCAAACCATTCCTATTCCCAGACTGTAATAAATACTGAGTCAAATCTTAATAAAATCGATTCAACATTTCATTTATTTATAGATGGAATGGGTGATTATAAAAAGGGGAATTTGGACTTTTTCATGGTGAAGACAAATCTTACTGTCGGTTCAAGATTCAAAGAAAAAAATCTACTTAGATTAACTTTTTCAAATAACTATCAAAAGTTTAATGGAAATGCATTTAAAAATATTATATCTGGGCAAATTAGATATAACTACTTTTTCAATGTTGAAAAACATTACTCTATATTCTCTTTTTTACAAATTGGTAAAAGCCAAAGATCTTTAATAGACAGAAGGTTTTTAGTTGGTGGTGGTGTAAGAAACAGAATAACCCCGTCAGATAACTCTGGGTATATTGATCTGGCTTTTGGAGGATTTTATGAAAATGAAGCATACCCATCTCATAAAATCGATGAAATAGATATTCCTGAGTTTACAGTGAATAATTTAAGAGTTACTTTTAATGTTTTTACAAGGCTAAAATTTAATACACACTGGAATCTAGTCACCGTTATGTATTCGCAATGGAAGTCGAACAGATTTAAAAACTACAGAATATTTGTTGACAGTACATTAAATTATATTATTAGTAAAAAAGCTACGATATTTTTAAAATTTAATGCGAGAGTCCAGTCAGAGCCTTATATATCTTTTATCTCAAATGAAACAGATACATTATTAGGTTTCAGAGTAAATATTTAAAAAAAAAGAGCTCTTAAAAGAGCTCCTTATTATATTTATTTTGATGAAATTGGTGAACTTAATCGTGGCATAAATTCCAATAATTCTGTACTGTTACCATAATCAAGTAAACTGCTATTGCTTAATTCCCAATCTATTTCCCAAGAATCTTCACCATATATCTCATTATAAGCTTCCCTAATTTTAGACCAATTTCCAGATCCGCTATCCCAAGAAGCTAGATTCTCTCCAAAAATTACAATTCTTGCATGCTGCCTTTGACCTCCAGCCCATGAATTAAAACAGTTAATATCAAAGTCGACACCAGCTTTTTCAATAGCTTTAGGTAGGTTATCTCTTACCTTCCAAAACTTATCTTGGTGACCATGCTTAATGTTATAGTGGATAACCCATCGAAATGGTTTATCAGTACCAACCGCATCATTGTGGGTAGCACTTTTTCTAAGTCTGAAAATCTCATTTGAAGAAGTAGATTCAATATACTTATCAACATTATCCATCCAATATTCCATCATTCCAGGTTGGTTACCACCACCCATTGGTAAATCTCCCAGAGTTTCCCCATAAGACATCCTTACATAGCTCTGCATGTTTCCCCTTTGACTTGCTCTGACAGCAAAAGTATAAATCTTTGGATCAGTATCTTTAGAATTATATTTTTTGGTTTTTGCTTCTAATCCTTTTCTGAAATCTTCAGAATGACCTCTCTTTGGTTCAATATATCTGTAAGATATTGCTTGAGCCCAAGCATAGTTAGAGGTTATTGCGAATAAAAGAAAAAATAAAAAAACTCTCATTTTACTGAACATTATAGAATTTAACAGGAGATCCTGTCATAATATGGAGTACTTCAGAATAAGGTCTTGTAGACGCTATAAACTCCTGAAAATCCTTAGTTGCTATAAAATCATTTCTACCAGAAATCCAATCTGCCATACTCTTAGATCTTACAATTACTTCGTGTGTTACTCCTGATTCACCACCAGCTAATACTTCATGTAACTCTAAAACGCCATCATTGTCTGTTTTATCGTAAGCTGATTTCATCTTAGTAAAAGCAGCACCATAACTTGCAGGATCTTCAACTTTTACAGAATAAACAACAGCAAACTGTAAATCAAAACCAGCAGGATCTGCAATAAGAGATTGTCCTAAAATATTAGACTCTTGCACTACATTTTCATTCCATGTTTCCCAAACTCCTGCAGAGTTAGACATTTTTGAATTCATAAATTTTTGAAAATTTGCTTGTAGATCAGATGCATCGTCTGAGAACCAACAAATTTGATGGGTTGCTGCAAACTGTGAACTTTTTTGATCGAATTGAAATATAGCATTTGCAGATAAAGATTTACCTAAATCTGAATTCATAAAATTATCCCATACACCTAAAAATGCTGAGGGATTATCAATCACTACATTTGAACATTGCCAATAAACTTGTTGTGAATATGATTGGAAAGAAAATAGAATCAATACCAATCCGGTTAATAATTTTTTCATATCTAATGTTTATTTAATTAAAAAATCAAAAATATTTTGATAAAAAGTATCAAAATTAAAATTTGGTTAAAAATTTTTGGATTGGTAATATAAAATAAAATAGAAAAATTCAAAAGACTATTTAGATTAATTATAAATAGGCATTATATAC
>CAZKLB010000039.1:0-6352 GCA_964553685.1 uncultured Marinoscillum sp. | reverse complement strand
GACGGTGACACAAAAGAAAATTAGTATCTAATTACACAAATTGTTAAAGTCTTCAATCTTTGAAGACTTTTTTTTTATACTTGTCTTATAAATTAAGAAATGAAATTCTCTGATATTCCCGGTTTAGAAGAAGAAAAAAAAAGATTAATTGACTCTTATTCTTCAAATAAAATTCATCACGCCATTTTATTTTTTGGTCAGAGGGGGTCAGCCAATCTCTCACTTGCTTTTGCTTTCGCAACTTATATAAACTGTGAGAATAGAGTAGATATGGATTCTTGTGGTAATTGCTCATCATGTTCAAAAATGAAAAAGCTGATTCATCCAGATGTTAATATAATTTTTCCAGTTGCACCAACAACTAAAATTAATAAGGAAGTTGTCAGCGATAAGTTTATCGAAAGCTGGAGGGTAAGTTTTCTTCAAAATCCGTATATGAATGTTGATGATTGGTTTGAGTTTTATGGTTTTGAGAATAAGCAGCCTAATATATCTAAAGATGAAGCAAGAAACATTATCAAAAAACTAAGCTTAAAGCCCTTCGAATCAAAATTCAAAATTAATGTTTTATGGCTTCCTGAGTATCTTCATATTTTTACTTCTAACGCTCTTCTAAAAATTCTTGAGGAGCCACCAGGTCAAACGTTGTTCTTTATTGTATCAAATGATTACCAAAAACTTTTAAAAACAATTTTGTCAAGAGTTCAGATGTTCAAGGTGCCAAGATTTTCTGATAATGATATAAAGATGTATTTATCAAAATATACTGAAGTATCTGAATCTGAGGTTGACCAAGCAATCTATCTGTCAGATGGAGATCTAAATCAGTCTGAGAAACTTCTGATGGCTCCTCAAAGTAATGACTTGGATTATGTCATGAAGTGGATGAGATCATGCTATTCAGAAAACTATTCTGATGTAAATAAACATACGGATTGGTTTAGTTCCCTATCAAAAATACGTAAAAGAGCATTTATGACTTATTATTTGAAACTTATGAGAGAGGCTATGGTCTCAAGTATTGATCCTTCACTCTCAAGAATTTCTAAAAATGAGTCATCATTCATTGATAAATTTAAGATGACATTGGAGTCTAAATCTTTAGAAAAAATCATTTTGTTAATTGATGAAAATATAAGATTCTTAGATAGGAATGCTAACGCAAAAATTTTATTCCTAGATTTGTCAATTAAAATATCAAATCTATTTAAGAAAGCTAAAGCTTAACTATGAGAAAATTTATATTTATTTTATTTATAATCTTACAATCGTGTGATATGGACAAAGACGTAATAATTACAATATCGACCCCTTACGGTGAAATGAAGGCAATACTCTATGACGAGACTCCGCTTCATAAACAAAACTTTATAAAACTTAGTGAGTCTGGTCAGTTTGATTCAACAATATTTCACAGAGTGATTAACGAATTCATGATTCAGGGGGGTGACGTAAACCTATTTGATGAGGATAAGCCAATAGATTATACTATACCTGCTGAGATCAATGATAATTTATTCCATAGAAAAGGTGAAATTGCAGCTGCAAGAATGGGTGATAACGTGAATCCAAATAGAGAGTCCAGTGGATGCCAATTTTATATTGTTCAGGGAAAAGTTTACACTGAGGAGGAATTAACTTTGGATATGAATAAACTTTATGAAGGTGTCAGGTCTTTGATACAACAGGAGGAGTACTCAGAAATGAGAGAAAAGTTAATTGCTGCACAAAGGGACCCTGAAGAAACACAAAGACTAGCGATGTCTTTAAGAGATGATGTTGAAAAAAAATTGGGTTATAGCACTAGAAAAAATATTTCACAAGAAATAGTAGATGCATATACTTCTGTTGGTGGTGTTCCTCATCTCGATGGTCAGTATACAGTCTTTGGAAGGATAGTAGAAGGCCTTGAAGTTATTGATAAAATTGCAGCAGTAAAAACAGGACAAGCTGATAAGCCAATTGAAGATATTCCTGTAACATTCAAGGTTAAAAAAGCTAATAAAGAAAAAATTACCAAAGAATACGGCTACACTTACCCAGAATAATGAGAGTTTTAGTTACCGGAGTCAATGGATTAGTAGGGACCTCAATCGCAAAATTACTTTCAAAAAAAAAGTATAATGTTCTTTTAACTTCAAGAAAGAAAGAAAATATTGCTACTCAAAAGCTCGATATATCCTCTATTAATGAAGTCAATAAAACTATATCTGACTTTAAACCAGATGTTGTAATAAATTCTGCCGCAATGGCAAATGTAGACCTTTGTGAGGTTGAGAAAGATTTGTGCTGGAATACTAACGTAAACGGAGTCGATAATTTAGTTAAAGCCTGTTTAAAATATAATTGCCATCTTGTTCATATATCAACAGATTATATTTTTGATGGTTTAAAAGAAGGAGGCATATATCATGAAACAGATTTGCCGAATCCGCAAGGTGTTTATGCTGAAAGTAAATTAGAGGCTGAAAAAATAATACTTAAAAGTGGAGTCGATGCATCTATTCTTAGGACGATACTGGTTTATGGAAAGCATAAAAATTTAAATATTGTGACTTTTATCAAACAATCGTTAGAAGAAAATAAAGAGGTTAAACTCGTTGACGATCAGATAAGGATGCCAACATTTGTTGATGATCTTTCAAATGCATGTATTATAGCGGCAGAGCGAAGATCAAAAGGTGTTTTTAATATTTCAGGTAAAGAGCAGATGAGTTATCTTGAAATTGGTAATAGCATTGCTGACCATTTTTCTCTCGATAAAAAATATATTAAACCTGTAAAAACTAAAGATCTTAATCAGAAAGCAAAAAGACCTTTTAAAACTGGTTTTGATCTCTCTAAATCATTTAATGAGCTAGATTATAACCCGAGAGGTTTTGTAGAATCGCTTGATCTTATTTATTGATTTAAATATTAATAATTATCTTGCTAAATGATGCAAAAATCTTTTTTTATCATTTTATTATTTTTGACTAGTTATTCATATTCTCAGTCTGTTATATCATCTGGAGGAAATACAAAAACTGTGATATCGGGAAGTGATGGAATGACTGTCAGCTGGACCATTGGAGAGACAGTTATTGCTTCTCTTGGAAATTCAAATAATAATCTGACTCAAGGATTTCATCAACCTCTCATGACAGAGCTATTCCCAACCTCGATTGAGAAAGAAAAAATACTAGATATGATTGCTTATCCTAATCCAACATATGATAAAGTATTATTTAAGGGAGGGGATCCTAATGGGATTTACCATATAAGACTTGTAGACAAATTGGGTAAAGTGCTTCTACAGACAACGGTTCCTGCTACAGAGCTCGAGGTTGAGATGTTAAAATATAATAATGGATCTTATCTAATTGAGTTGATTGAAGATAAAACTGAGAGAAGGGTGATCTTTAACGTTGTGAAATCTTCTGAGTAAAACTTTTAAAGCTTAAAATTTCTATTCTTTATTTAGATCAATTTATTATTCACACTAAGTAATTTGATAACCCCAACATTGGTTGTTAAAACAACAAGTGCTTTATATTCGTTAATTTTGCAACTCATTATTAAACTATGCAGACAAAGGCTAAAGAGAAAATTAATATAATAACTTTAGGTTGCGCAAAAAATCTTGTAGATTCTGAAGTCCTTATGACTCAACTCAAGGGTAATAAAAAGGAAGTCTTCCATCAGAGAGAAGACATAAACCCTGACGTAGTAATAATTAATACGTGTGGATTTATTGATACAGCAAAGCAAGAATCTATCGATACTATTCTAAATTATGCAAAGGAGAAGGAGGAAGGGCTCATTAAAAAGTTATTTGTGACAGGATGTTTATCAGAAAGATACAAAGAAGATCTTATATCAGATATACCTGAAGTTGACGGTTTTTATGGTACTAGAGATCTTCCTGAACTTTTAAAAAATTTTGAGGCTCAGTACAGGAATGAGCTTCTTGGTGATAGAATAATAACTACAGACTCACACTACGCATACTTGAAGATTTCAGAAGGTTGTGATAGACCTTGCTCATTTTGTGCTATACCAATTATGAGGGGTAGACATATTTCAAAGCCAATGGATCAGATTATAATCGAAGCTAAAAATCTAGTTAAGAATGGAGTCAGAGAAATTATGCTGATAGCACAAGACTCTACATATTATGGTATAGATCTTTACAAGAAAAGAGTAATGTCAGAACTTCTCAAAAAACTTTCTGATGTTGATGGCCTTGACTGGATTAGAATTCATTATGCATATCCATCAGGATTTCCTATGGATATAGTAGAGGTGATGAGAGATAGGGATAACATATGTAATTATCTTGATATACCATTACAACATGGGTCTACAAGGATGTTAAAGATAATGAGAAGGGGTATTACAAGAGAAAAAACTGATAATTTGATTAAAAACATCAGAGATATTAATCCTGATATTACACTTAGAACAACCCTAATAGCTGGACACCCCGGAGAAACTGATGATGATTTTGAGGAGATGTATGAATTTGTGGAGAGGTCTAGGTTTGACAGACTAGGAATTTTTACATACTCACATGAGGAGGGGACTAAAGCTCACAAACTCGAGGATGATGTACCTGAGCAATTAAAAAGATCCAGGTCAAATAAGATTATGGCCCTCCAACAAAAAATTTCTGCAGAAAAGAATAAAAAGAAAATTGGATCAGAGGTAAAAGTTTTAATTGACAGGGTCGATGCACATAATTATTACGGTAGAACTGAACAGGATTCTCCTGAAGTTGACAATGAAGTTATTATTCCTTCAAAGGAAATGCATCTCAGAGTTGGTGATTTTTATAAAGTAATTATTACTGATTCTAAAGAGTATGATCTAATTGGAAAAATATTATGATGAAAAGGACATATATCGACTTCAAAAAAACTAATATGTTCTCAAAAAAGTTTAATGAGTTCATATCTAAGCACCAGGAAAAAAATTATTATCCAAGCTATGAAAATATTTTAAGGGTAAGTGATCAAATTAAGTTTCCAGATAATAAAAGGAAGGATTTAAGAAATGCAATTTTAGAACAATACTCGGAGATAGAGTTAAGCGAACCTGTCAAAAAAAATATTGAATCTCTTATCGATGATAATACTTTCACAGTAACTACTGGTCATCAGCTAAATATTTTTTCTGGACCTCTCTATATTATCTATAAAATAATATCTACAATTAAGCTTTCTGAAAATTTAAATGCAAAGTATCCTAACAGAAATTTTATTCCGGTTTACTGGATGGCGTCAGAAGATCATGACTTTGAGGAGATCAAATCTTTTTTTTCAAATGGTAAAAAATATAATTGGGATATAAAAGCAAAAGGAGCTGTTGGCAACATTGACCCTAGTTCCTTAAAAAAATTAATTGACTTAATTCCAGACTCACTTGATGTCTTCGATAGGGCTTATACCTCTAGTGTTAGTTTGTCTGATGCTGTAAGAAAATATATGAATTCTCTATTTGAAACTTATGGCCTAGTAGTAATTGATCCATCATCAAAAGTATTAAAAGAAAAAATTCATGATTTAATTGCTGATGATATCTTTCATAATACGATTTCTAAAGTTGAGAAATCCTCCAAAGAGAAATCAGAAGTATATGTGAGAAAAATAAATTTCTTTTACATGAATAATGGAATTAGGGAGAGAATCGAATCATCAAATAATAAGTATAAGGTTGTTGGCACTGATATTGAATTTACCAAATCTGATTTGAAAAAGCTTATTGATTCCAATCCAGAGTATTTTAGTCCAAATGTAATTACAAGGTGTCTTTACCAGCAGAGAATAATGCCCAATGTAGCATATGTAGGAGGCCCATCCGAGGTATTATATTGGCTTACTTTTAGAAAATTTTTTGAAAGGTATAATGAAGTTTTTCCTGTTATAATCCCAAGAGATTCAGTCCTTATTATTCCATCTAAATCTTCAAGCATAATTAAGAAGTATGGCCTAGATAAAGAAGATATTTTTAATGGGAAAAATTATATGGAAAGAAAGGCGCTTGGTCTCTTGAATGATAAGGATAAAAATTTTTCCTCGGAGATTTCAACGATAAAAGATCAGTTTGAATTAATTGCAGAGAAATATAAATTAGTTGATAAAACTATGTCACCACATGTGCTGGCAAACTCAAAGAAGATAGAAAAAATGCTTTCTCAAGTTGAAAAAAGATTTTTCAAGTCACAGAAGGATAGGAATACAGTATTAGTTTCTAAGATTAATAACTTGAATTATAGTGCCTTTCCAGAAGGGGTACCACAGGAGAGAAAGGAAAATATATTAACTTTTTATAGTTCTACGCTTATAGAAGATCTACATCGCCTTCTAGACCC
>CAZKLB010000038.1:0-7520 GCA_964553685.1 uncultured Marinoscillum sp. | reverse complement strand
CTTTAGTTTACATGACTCAAATATTACCATTTAATGATATTCATTCATATAATCTGTTTACAGCTTACGAAAGATTAGTTTATAAAAATTTAAAAACTAAACCATAGGAAATTCATATTGAAAGTTATTTGTCACTTTTATTAATCAGAATGCATAATATGAAACGTCTTTTATTTGTATTTTTTTCTCTGGGGTTTTTTTGCTGCAATAACAGTAATGATAATATTGATGTATGTATTGACGAATCAAAAATTGACTTAGAAGGTGTTTGCATAACAGTTTATGAACCAGTTTGTGGATGTGATAAAATCACTTACTCAAATTCTTGTAAATCTCAAAATGCAGGTGTGGTTTCTTGGGTAGATGGTGAATGTTAATTAATTTTTTTCTGATTTATTAAAAAATCTATTTTCTATAAAATGGTAAATAAGGGCTAAAGGTATTGCGCTAAGTCCTACTTGATGTGGTTTATAATCTGTTAAAGATCCGACTATTCCACCATAAAACATAAATACTGAAATAAATATTACCCAAGATTTAATAGGATAGTTTAAAAATTTTTTACTCATATCTTAATCTAAAATTTTTATTACAAAATGCAAAATTTAGGTTTTGTTATATTTGATTAATGAAAAAACTATTTCTAGTTTTATTTCTTTACCCAATAATTACCTATGGTCAATATAACTCCTGGCATGATTCCCTAGCAATTATTAACGTCAAAAGAGATTTTGCTCATTTAATTCAAAAAGAAATTGAAGAATCATTCTATTTAGATGCATCCAAGTTAGTAGAAGGCAAACTGGAATTTCCTTGGTATGAGTTCGATGGCATAACACCGTCTTTTGACCCAAACCCACCAACTTATTATAAGGATAAAAAAACATCTTTTTTTGAGGGAACATTAAATTATGATGAGATATTAAAAAGGATAACTTTTGCTGATTCATATGGTGACTTCTTGTACAGATTTTCTTTTAAGAATGTCTCTTCCCCTTACATACATATATTTAATTATCGAGTCATAAGTTATGAAAACGGCACCCCACTTAATAATGATGATTATGAGTTTTTTAAAGAAGTTTATCTAAATGGAATTCTAATCAGGGAAGAAATTGAAAATACAATTTATACCTATGACACCTCAGGAAATATTGAAGAAAAAGCATATTATAAAAATGGTAATATTGCAGAATTGTTTAATAATGATGAAGTTACTGAACTTCAATTAAAAAGCGGAAGAACCCTAAAAAATAGAAAAACTACTGAAACTTTTTATGATAAAAACGGAAATATCAAAACAGTGTTTAAGTTTACACAGGCAGACAATTATGTTTTTTATGAAACCTGTAAATGCTGTCCTACTCTTGAAAATTATACTTCAATAAGTAAAAGACGTAAACTGGCTGATATATTTTTTGAATGGTCACATTCTGATTGTGCAGAATTTTGGCAATCACCATACTTACCTGTTATAAGTGAAAAAATAGAAAGTTATGATTCTAATGGAAAACTTATATATAAAAAGATCTCATTGAATAAACCAGCAAATAATATTGATCAGTTAAATGAGATATCGTATAATAAGGACAAAGCAACATCTCATTATTACAATAATGATAAGGGTATAAATCTTCCCAATTATTATAAAACAAGTTTTATGGTAAAATATGATACTTCACAATATTATGATCCTCACGAAAATCAAAAGAAGACATACAGTGTTTCTAGTAGGTTGATCCCTAGTAAAACATATGAACCTGGAGTAATTGATAACCTATCCGAAATTTACTTTGTAAATGCCAAAAGTGGTTTGAATGTAAGGGATAATAACTCATTAGATGGAAATAAAATAGGAGGATTGCCTTACGGTTCTTTAGTTTATATTGCTGAGGAAAATCAAGGTGAGTTAATAGTAAATGACACAGATCCAGAAACAGGTGAAAAAAAACAAATTAAAGGAAACTGGGTTGTAGTAGGAAGTATGAATTTTAAATCAAGCTTTTTTAATAAGGATCTCATAGGTGGATATGCTTTTGATGGATTTCTAACTAAAGTTAAAACCGATTCATTTGATTATTTCCAATTTCTTGAAACAGAAAATAGAGTTCACTACAGTGAACTTGATAAAACGTATGATAAAGATGGATATGCAATTTTTAAATATGAAGGAGAGGTATATACAGGTTTATCAATAAATTTTTATGATGATGGACAACTTAGAACAGTAGAAAATTACAAAAATGGAAGATATGATGGAATGATGAAAGTTTGGAATGAATATGGTGCTATGTTTTATGATGCATATTATGAGATGGGGAAAAAAATGAGTGATACATATTATTAATTTTATATAAATTTAAATAGTGAGTGACATGAAATTTTTTTTAAATGAGAATCAGAATCGAGTAGGGATTCTATTCTCTTTTATAGTTTTTATAGGTTGTATATTAAAAAAATTTAATCTACCAGGAGCAAATATCATCTTGATAATTGGATTTTTTGGATTTTTATTAAATTTTATTCCTTACCTAATTTATCTGCAATTAAAAGAAAATAAATTTATAGAAACTTTAGCTCTTTTCTTTTTTAATACATTAATGTTAGGGCTTTTTTTCAAAATAATGAAGTGGCCTTTTGTTGTATTTTTAACCTCATGGAGTTTAGGTATATCTGTTTTTGTAATAGTTCCCTTCTACCTTCTGATAAATTATTTCAAAAAAACAGATGAGAATTTTACTAAAGAAGACCGTAAAAAAAATATTATACTAGGTGCATTATATTTTATTTTGATATCATCACTGTATTTAATAATTTAAAAGAAAATTATTAGTCGATTAAAAGTTTACAAATGAAAAGTTTATTTATTACCATTTTATCAGTATTAATTATAGGTTGTACTTCAACTGAAAAAAATCCCAACGCAAGTATTGAGGTTTATGACGACTCAGTATTAGAAATAATTGACATTTATTCTGATATTGAAGAACTCGCTGATTCCATTCCCCTTCCTGAAGGTCCAGTCTGGGATGAAGATTCAAAATCACTTCTTTTTGTTGATGTCATGGGAAATAAAATGTATAAATGGAATGAAAAAGAAGGAACTAAAGAATATATATCACCTAGTGGTAATACAGGATATGCACCAAATGTTGACTTAGGTCTTTTAGGTGGAAATGGATTATTAATTGATGAAAACGGTGATATTATAGTCTGCCAGCACGGTGATAGAAGATTGGCTAAAATAGAGAATACCGCATCTACCTCACCGAATTTTAAAACAGTTATTGATAATTATGATGGAAAGAGATTTAATAGTCCAAATGATCTTACTTATGCAAGTAACGGAAATATTTATTTCACTGACCCTGCCTTCGGATTTTTTAATTTAGAGACGTTTCAGTTTGTAGAATCAGAATTAAAAGATTTGGATTTCAATGGTGTCTACAAATACAACATCAACAGCGAAGAATTATCACTTATTACTGACCAAATTGATTTGCCTAATGGAATTGCTATTTCTCCAGATGAAAAAACTCTTTATGTAAATAAAATGGCAATCATAGATGGTAGTAGAAAAATTTTAAAAATCAACCTTGAAAATATGGAAATTAGCACTCTATTTGACGGTGCTAATTTACCTCCTGAGAATGAAGGAAATTTTGACGGAATGAAAGTCCACTCATCGGGAAATATATTTACCTCAGGTCCAGGTGGTCTTCTAATTATTTCACCACAGGGTAAACTACTTGGCAAAATTGATTTTGGATCTATCACGAATTGTGCATTTGATAATGAGGAAGAGTACCTCTATGCTACAGGTTTTGTGAATAATCCTAAGGTTTTCAGAATTAAATTAAAATAATTAGATAGCTGTAAGTATTTAAAAATATATTACTGATTGGGTCTGTACTTTTTTATTTTCTTGTGAAGATGAAAAAATTGATTTGAATCAAAATTTTTTAGATTATTTTTTTGATTGTATCCTCTTTACCATTAAATATAAAATTATCTCCACACCTCTTACCATTTAATAATTTTCCGATAGGAGAAGATAGCGAAATTAACATTACTTCTCTCTTATCAATAATATGCTTACCTAATCCAATACTTAAATAATACAAAGCTTTTTCTGTTTCTACCATACTTCCAAAACCGCATATTTTTTCCTTCTCCTCTGCAATAGTTTGGTTGACTGAGTAAATCTGATTTTTTACATGTAAATACTGATTATCTAACTTATCAATTTCAATCTGGATCAAGGACCTTCCTGTCTCAAATTTATCTCCAGCACTACTTTTTGTGATTTCATTTTTATCTTTATGAAGAGAATCCAACTCTTGCCTTAACACATTTATTTTTGCCTCAAGGAATTTATTTATAAAATTCAAAATCTTTTTTTTCATAAATAATATCAAATTAAAAGGAGAAAATTAAATAAATAAATTTTGAGAACTATCTTTATGGTCTTTAATTAATACATAAGAAAAATGAAAAGATTTTCACTACTCATCACTTTAATATTAATAAGTTTTAATCCTTTAAAATCTCAAAATAATGAAAAGTTTTATGGGAACGAATTCTCAGTATTAGAACTAAAAGATTATTCTGACAATAAAGATAAATTTATTGCAGATAAAGATAATCTTGTAAAAATTGAAGGAGAAATATTATCAACTTGTCCAATGAAAGGTTGCTGGATGAAAATTAAAGCAGAGGAGGATACTATACTTGTGAGATTTAAAGATTATGGGTTTTTTGTTCCTACTGATGGTGTTATTGGAGACAAAACAATTATTAATGGTAAATTATCTGTAGATACTTTAAGTGTTGCTTTACTGAGACATTATGCAGAAGATGCAGGTAAGCCTTCAGAGGAAATTAATAAAATTAAAGATCCTGAAGTTTCTATGACTTTCCTTGCTGAAGGGGTAATGATAAAAGAGAAATAATATATAAAACTTAATCTATTCTGGGAAAAGCGATTCTATAAAATTTTTATCTGGAACAGAAAGTATTTTTTCAATATAATCAGTATATAGTTGGTGGCCTAGTGGTAGCTGTTCCTTGATTTCATTTGGTTTCCCCAATGTAAATTCACCATTTCCTGACATGTTATTATCTTTATTTTCAGTGATAACAAAATAATCCCATTCTGCGAGTACCAGCCAGTAGGCATATTCTTGTGTAGTGACATGATTATATCCCTCTCTATCCCCTTTCATTTCATCGTATGAAGAAACATCATAAACACCTTTATCGATTGCTTCTTGCATTGCAACTCTAAGCTTTGATGAAGAATTCATATAATCCCAATCATCAGGATATGCAAGTTTAAGTATAACGGCTGTAACAGTATGAAGGAGATGTTCAATTACCTCACCAATTTGTCCTGATCCCCCACTTTCCTTTTCCCATATATAATCTGTACAATTATGCTTATAAGGGTTTGGTGCATTATTTTCATTAGCGTACTTTTCATTTTTTTCATGTGATGACTCCAAACCAACGCGTTGATATACATGCTCATCCTTTGAAGTAGTCAGATAATTTAAGCGCATAGACTGATCAATATTTGTATTTTCTTTTAACATCGCATCATATGACTGAGCTACTCTATTTAGAAAGTCAAGACTTACATCTTCTTTGCCAAATATCCTAAGGTTATTTGAATCAACATGTTGAGTAAAATCTACTTTGCCAGCATCTTCGATTAGTGAACATGACATTAATACACATAGAAAAAAATAGAATTTAAACATAAGACTAAGTTATAAAATTTATTGAATTAATAAACTCTCACCATTAATCTTAGCAATTAATAAATCCCTTTCAAAAAACCTTCTGTTAAAAGCATTTTTAATAGGTACGGAGATAGCATAACTTAATCCACCAAATACTAATGGCACAACACCTAGGACAGCAACCAATCCACTCCAAGGGCCTGAATTAGTCGATGAAAGAAACATGATTCCGCTTAATCCAGCGAAAACATATGAAATAGATTTGAACGTAGTATTAAAAAATTTAGCTGTTTTTGCTTTCTTATTAAGTTTAAGGATTTGAACAAAAACTTCGGGGTTAATATCCTCATATTTTTTGTCATTTAAATCAACTCCTATCTTTCTTAATTTAATGGTATCCTTCCTTGATAAGTCATTAGCATTGAGTTCAATATTAATTAAAAAAAACGAAATTAAAGCAAGTGAATATTTCATAAAATTATCTTATCTAGAAATACTAAATTAGTATTATTTTTCAATAAAGTTTCCCTTAATAGCAAAAGAACCAGCTCCGGGTCATACTTTATTTTGACTACTAAATTTCTTAACGAAATTATTAATGTATACTACAACAAAATAAGCTCATTGACTGGCCAAGGAATATATCTTTAAATATTATTAAATTATATTTAAATAAATATTATAAAAAAGCTAATGTTCAAGAATAAATACGTTATAAAATACTCTTTCGAGTTTGTTGTGATTGTTTTAGGTATAAGCGTCTCTTTTTGGCTAAACGAATTATCAATTGAAAATCAAAATGAGGGAGAGAGAATAAAAGTATTAAATAGTCTTAAAATGGAGATAAATGAGATAAAAGATTATACCTACGAACGTGAAAAAACCTGGGTGACAGATCTAAGACTTCTCAACGAATTACTGTTACCTCGAAATGGAGTTATAGACACTGATTCTATTTTAAAAATTACAACGGCTAAATCTAGGATAGAAACATTTTTAGTAATTTATAGAGTATTTGATCCGCCAATGAATAGATACTACTCCATCATCAATTCTGGAGATCTAAAGTTTGTAAAATCTGATAAAATAAAAGAGATATTAAGCAGGCTACATAACACCTCATTTTCATATGTTGAAACAACTGTAGAGTATGAGAAGCAACTAAAACAAAGTTTTCTCCCTTTTATCTCTCAAAATCATCCTGATATAATTTTAGCAAGAGATGATAACTCTGTATCAATGAAAAAATATATAGATATAATTAGTCGATCCATCAAAAGTGATAAAAAGCTTAAAGCAAACTTCATAATGGTAAAAAGATATCTTGACTATAAGTTAAGTTTCTTAAGACTTTATGTTATGAGTCTAGAAGATTTAGAAAGAGAAATTAACCTAGTGTTAGATTAATCATAGCACTCCCTGACTCTGAGAGTCTATAGTTACTTCTCCAGTATTTTGCGTAAGTTGACTCATCAGTGATGCATAGTCAAAGAAATCTTGCTCCCGTGAAACTCTACCATTTTCAATTTTGACTAGTGTAGTCCCTGACAAGTTTAATTTATTACCTGAGGCAGGTATACCAAAAAAGTCACCTGTATGTGTCCCTTTAAAATTAAAATATTTTACAATTTTATCCCCCTGACCAAAGGCATCAACTATTGTAAATTCTACATCAGAAAATCCAATAAAAAAATTTAAGTAATGGTTTTTTACAGCTTCTATACCAACAAGATCACCTTCTGGAGTTACAACTGTGACATCTTCTGTAAAATATTT
>CAZKLB010000037.1:0-7901 GCA_964553685.1 uncultured Marinoscillum sp. | reverse complement strand
CCATTAACTATAGTGACGTTTCTTTGTCCTGATGCTGTATTCATTTCACCAAAGAAACTATTACCTTCAAACTCTAAACCTTGTTTATACCCGTGAATGGCAACGTTAGAATAATACCCACCGATATTATTATATTTTATGGTATGGTCGTTGTCATACCTAATAGCTATACCAACAGAACCATGGCTTCCAGTAGATCCCCCAATAGTATTGTACATAATTGTCGAGCCTCCCTGAGATATTACTGCATAATTTTTTGAGGTATTCGACGTGCTGTAGACTCTATTGCTATTAAAAGTAGAGCTGTGAACATAAATATGATTATTTTGTGATCCATCGATATTCATATCATAAAACTCATTACCAGAAGCAGTAGAGTTTCCAGTAACCTCCATCCCCGTTAACCAAATATTATGGACCTTACTATTTTTAATAGTGGAGTTATTTTCAATTTGAAGGCCGTACCTTGAACCAGAAATTCTAGAGTTTTCTATTGAAGATCCTTGGAGTTGAACAAACCAATCGTAGTAACTATGATTACCAGTTACCGTGATTGAAGAATATTTTATAATAGAACCAGAGTTATTAATGTCAATTCTTTTCCAGTTTTCACCTGTAACAACTACTGAGTCCTGAAGGGTTCCGTTAAATTCTATTCTACCAATTCCTTCTGTCTTAATGAGAGTCCCATTAGCCATATTTATTGTAACACCTTCCGCAACCTGGAATAGACCCCTCACGTCAATATACTTTTCCTCACCAGTGAAGTTAAGAACAACACCTTTCTCAATAATAAGTTTTCTTCCTTCAGAAACTACTATGGATTTGTCAACGGTGTAAGGGCTATTAGTAGATGTCAGTGTGACATCGGCAGTATCGATAACTTGTGGTATGGTCTGAGCATAACCATGCCAGAAACTCGTAATTACAAGAAAAAAGAGAAAAAGATATCTCTTCATATTTTATCTTAATAAGTCTGGACTTCAAAAAAAGCGTGAAGTCAGCGCGTTTAACAACTTGAATTAATAAATCACAGAATTAATTATGTAGAATCACTTAACGAAGTCGAATACCCAGTTACCATCTTTAACACCACCAGAAACGGTAAAACTAGTTCTTAGTGTTGTCTCGGTAAGAGATATACTTACAGAAACGCCGTCACTTCTAAGGAGTTTATTTTTATCTCCATTCTGAAAAGTCCAAGAACCAGAAGTAGGCCATACCTCAGTTCCACTCGGCTCATTGTGGCTTGTTGAGTAGTTTCCACCACTTTTTGTTCCACCAGAAAAAGATAGTGTCATGGTTGTGAAAACGTCTACTATGGTTCCATCTTTAGAGACAGAATTTGCGTCCTTTACAGACCAATTCCCGTTTAATAATGCAGCCTGTGCATCTAATGGGTCTTCAGGTTCTGGTGTTGGCGTACCACCACCATCTCCACCTTCCTCACCACATGAGGATATCAAGAAAGCTGAAAACAATAAAATTAAAAGGAAACTTGGGTTGTAACGTTGTTTCATTTAGCGTGATTTATAAAATTAATTCGGATCTAAATTATATAAAAAAAATTTATTTCGATTATGTTGTCTAAAATAAATTTTTGACTCAGAAAGTAAGTAGCTTCTCTATCTTTCCTTTTAGCCTTGAATTTGGCATAAAGTTTTCTTCCAATTCTTTACGAAAAGGAACAGGAGTATCTAGACCACCTACCCTCATGACCGGGCCATCAAGATGCTCAAAGTGATTTTCTGTAATCCAGGCGGATATTTCAGCGCCAATACCTCCTGTGATTGTATCTTCATGAACGATAATGACTTTGTTTGTTTTCTTAACAGAGTCAGCGACAGCGTCTTTATCCCACGGCTGCAATGTCCTTAAGTCAATTATGTCTGCCGTCTTACCCTGAATACCTTCCATTACATCAAACGACCAGCTTACGCCCATGCCGTACGTGACAATAGTTAAATCATCACCAGTACTAACTAGACGAGCCTTTCCAACCTCAGTGGTATAATAGTCGTCGAATATTTTTTCTTTATGTGACCTGTAGAGAGCCTTATGTTCAAAGAAGAGGTAAGGATTAGGATCTTCAATAGCTGCATTCAAAAGACCTTTTGCGTCTGAAGAGCAGGAGGGATATACTATTTTCAGTCCAGGGGTATGGAAAAACCAGGCCTCATTCGACTGAGAATGAAATGGGCCAGCAGAGACCCCACCACCTGTTGGCATCCTTACCACGACATCCGCATTCTGCCCCCACCGATAATGAATTTTTGCAAGGTTATTTATTATCTGATTAAAACCACACGTAACAAAATCTGCGAACTGCATCTCAACTACTGATTTAATTCCTTCTATTGAGAGACCAAGTGCAGTTCCAATAATCGCTGACTCACAAAGGGGTGTATTTCTAACTCTCTCCCTACCAAACTCATCTACAAAACCCTCCGTAACTTTAAAGACACCACCGTAGTCTGAAATATCTTGCCCCATAATAACCATGTCCTTGTACCTGTTCATGCTCTGCCTCAACCCATCGGATATAGCATCGACGTACCTCTTTTCTGAAATTGACTTTGCGCTAGGAAAATTCACTTTCTGAGTGTAGGGATAAAACACATCTTCCATTTCACTCTCACCATTCACGACAAATGGTTTCCCGTCAAAAGATTGTTTTACCGCCTCGTTTATTTCGTCTTTTATTTCCTCCTTGATTTTTTCGATTTCCTCTTTACTATAAACCTTTTCTTCTAAAAGATAATTCTCATAATTGATAACTGGATCCTTTTTAGCCCAGTATTCCATTACCTTCTTCGGCACATATTTTGTTCCTGAAGCTTCCTCGTGACCTCTCATCCTAAAAGTGTAACACTCTAGGAGTACTGGCCTTGGATCTTTTCTTATATTCTCTAATTTTTCCTTCACTGTAGTATAAACCTCCAATAAATTATTTCCGTCTATGGACAACGACTCAATACCATAACCATCTCCCCTGATAGCTAGGGAGTCGCCTTTAAACTGTTCCTCGTTTGGGGTTGAGAGCCCATACCCATTATTTTCGATCACGAATAGAACTGGCAGATCCCAAACGGACGCAACATTTAACGCCTCATGGAAATCGCCTTCGCTAGTTCCTCCGTCGCCGGTGAACACAACGGTAGATTTTTTTTCTTTCTTAAGCTTCTTAGCAAGAGCAATACCATCTGCAATACCCATTTGCGGACCTAGGTGCGATATCATTCCTACAATATTATGATCGATCGATCCAAAGTGGAAAGAGCGGTCTCTCCCCTTTGTAAAACCATCTAATTTACCTTGGAACTGGTTAAAGAGCTGGACCATAGACATGTCTCTACACGTAAAAACTCCAAGATTTCTGTGCATGGGTAAAATAAATTCAGATGGTTCTGTTGCCAGAGCAACTCCAACAGAGGTGGCTTCCTGACCAATACCAGAAAACCATTTGCTTATCCTATTTTGTCTTAATAGAATAAGCATTTTCTCTTCGATTAGCCTTGGCTTGAGAATGGAATGATAGAAACTTTTTAATTCCTTTGTTGTGAGTTTTTTTCTATCGAATAACATAAAAGTCAATGAGGTTTACCGAAGAATTTAGGCTTTATACAAAAAGTAAATAGTTTAGTAAGTCTGTAGTAAATATATATAAAATTTGATATCTACTTTAACTTTTTGTTGATAAGGTTATCAACAGAAATTTTACCTGGTCCCGCAAGAAAAATCAATACGTAAGAGACTAAAAACATTAGGCCCTTTTCCATCTTCCCAAATGAATCTCCCCAGTGTACATCAAAGACAATGACACAGAACGTATAGATAATTGGGATAGCAAAAATTCTTGTTCCCAAACCAATTGCAACAAACAGTGGCGCAAAAAATTCTCCGAATACGACAAGAGCCATACTGACCTCCTCATTAAATATAAAATGAGTTCTTCCCCAAATATCTCCGTCAATTAGTCTCATAAGTTTTCCGTAACCGTGCGTCATAAGTGCAAAACTTATAATGACTCTAAACAAAAGAAGATTTATGTTTAACAGATAGGGCTTGGTAGAGAATAAAAGCTTTAATAGGTTCATAATATCTTTTGAACGAACTTGTAGAGCATAAGTTGTTATACGAGAATCGATTTAAAATTTTATATTGGTCGGTATTAACCTTAAATTTGTTTTATGATTAATGATAAATTTAGAATCGGTCACGGATATGACGTTCATAGACTGGAGGAAGGAAAAAAATTTTTTATAGGCGGCATAGAGATTGATCATACAAAAGGAGCTGTTGGACATTCTGACGCAGATATAGTGATCCACGTTATCTGTGATGCTCTACTTGGCTCCATATCCAAGGGTGATATTGGGTCTCATTTTCCAGATACAGATAAGAAATACAAAGGCATAGATAGCAAATTACTATTGACAGAGGTTTGTAAGGTTATTGAGAAAGAAAACTATGTCATAGAAAATGTTGATGTCACCGTACTCTTGGAAAAACCAAAACTTAGAGATCACATTGATAAGATGAGGGCTGTTGTTTCGGATGTGATGAAAATTGAAATGTCTAAAGTTTCAATAAAGGCAACCACCACAGAGGGTCTCGGTTTTGTTGGGAGAGAGGAAGGTGTTGCTGCTCACTGCGTAGCTCTAGTTTCTTCGAATGGCTCTTAAAATTATAAATACATCTGACGGTTCCCATTCCATATACAATGATGTAATCCATGAGACGTATCACTCTGTTCATGGATCGATCAATGAATCCAATCATGTTTACATAAACTCTGGCTTGAAATATTTTCTAGGTCAAGAAAAGAAAAAAAAAGTTTCGGTTCTTGAAATTGGGTTTGGTACAGGGCTCAACTTTTTACTATTAAATAATTATATACAGAAAACCGAACACAAAGTCTACTATCATACGATTGAGCCTTTCCCACTACCTGAAGAAATATTAAAAAAACTAAATCACGTTACCTTACTAGGTAAAAAGACAAAGGATATATTTAAGACGATACACCAGTCTGATGAGAAGGACATAAGGATTGGAGAAAATATAATATTCAAAAAGAGCAAAGTATCTTTAGAAGATGTTTGTTTAGAAAAGAAGTCTTTCGATATTATATTTTTTGATGCATTTGCTCCAAGTAAGCAGCCTGATATCTGGTCACTTCAAAACTTATCAAAGGTGTACGAGGCCATGAAAAAAAATGGAGTTCTTGTCACCTATTGTTCAAGTTCTAAGTTCAAGAGGTCACTTACAGACATTGGGTTTGATATCGAAATTCTTAGCGGACCGGTAGGAAAGAAAGAGATGGTGCGAGCTACAAAACGTTAGCTACCATTTCCTATTATACAACTTTATCTTTTCTAATTCCTCATCATCTAATGTATTTCCGAGACCATGGACAGCAGAAACATTAAAAAAACCAAGTACAGGAAAATTGGGATCATTCTGAACAACTAAATTTGTTGGTACATTAGAGAGAGATACTGCAAAAAGTTCTCCAAAACCACCAGGCCTGTTAATTTGAATGGAGGTCTTATTCAAAAAATCAAAAGCCTCATATGTGATAGAGTGAATTTCTACATACAGGGAGTCTCCTTTTACAAATGGGGATTTAAGGTCACCATTTTCATCGGAATCAAATCTAGTAATTCCTCTTCTTATTGGTGGGATAAATGGTATGCCATCTATTTCAGCGCCCTCAGATGAAGCGCCTGCATCAAGACAAGTAATTATATCACCTAGTCTATTTTGATATATACCATTTTTGTAACTTTTAATCCAATAAGCATCTCCAAGCCCTAGAGGTTCACGTGACCAGAACTCTGCATAGTAAGATTTTTTCACTGGAAAGCCACCCTTAACAAAATTGACACTATCAATCGTTGCCGTCCTCCGCAGTTCAGACTGTGCAACTATATTTTTTCCCTCATATCCAATATTTAAAACAAACGATGTTCCAACCTCACCAATACTTGAGACGGAATCCACTGGAGTCCACACATACTCGCCCCTGTTTCCTTCAATAAACTCAAAATTATTTCCTAAATCATCATTAACAAATACAGATGCTCCACTTACACCAAGAGAAATAGTTGAGTCAAGATAATCCTGAGTCTTGGATAATACAATCTTTTGTGGCTCATTTAGATTTGTGAGCCAAGCATCCACAACAAGAATCGGCTCATTAGTAGGAAGATCTGGAGTGATCACATCCTCACAAGAAATGAGAATAAAAATTAGAAAAATAGGTAGTAGCTTTCTCATTGAAATTTAAAATTATATGTTATTGATGGGACAAAAGATCCTATGATAGCTAGTCTTGTAACTTCACCAGGGACAAAATTATCCGTAAGATTTGAGTCCCCCTGTGAGAAGTATACCGAGAACGGATTTCTTCTTCCGTAGATATTATATATACTCACTACAAGTGAACTATTATTCTTTCTTTCAACACCATTCTTCTTAAACTTTTTACCATTAATAGTAGCAGAGAAATCAAGCCTATGATAATCAGGAATCCTAAACTGATGCCTTGTCCTATCCGCAATATGTGGTATAACAAATCCCTGTACTATATACTTAGATGATGGATATGTGACGGGTGTTCCAGTCAGGTAAACAAAATTTCCTGACAACTGTACTCTAGAATTTAATTTGTATGACCCTGTAACTTTAAAATTATGTGTTTGATCATACCTAGTAGGATACCAGTTAAAGTTATTAATTCCGTCAATCTTTAGCTCCGATCTGCCAAGAGAATAACTTAACCAACCACTAAAATCTCCCCTATTCTTCTTGAACAAAAATTCTAGCCCGTATGCTCTACCAATCCCACTTAAAAGATCCCCCTCAAAATATTTATTAATAAGCAAATCAGCTCCGTCAATGTAATCAATTTGATTTTCAAGATCCTTATAATATACCTCAATCGAAGATTCGAATGTATTATTTCTAAAATTTTTAAATAAACCAAAAACATAAGAGTGCCCAATTTCTGGCTTTATGTTATTGGTACTTGGAGTCCATACGTCTAAAGAACTAGAGGCAGCAGTATTGGATAGTAGATGAATGTATTGTGTCATCTTATTATAGCTTGCCTTTACAGACGCAGTATTTGATATTTTTAGATTAATTGATACCCTTGGCTCAAATGATGAGTAAGATTGAATTCTATCATTTCCAATAATTTCAGATTCAGAGATGAGTGGCTTTCTATCTCCTAAAAATAGAGGAGCGCCAAATTCATATTTAAAGCTTGGTCCGTAATATGAATAGAGTGAATATCGAGCTCCATAAGAAAGAGTAAGATTCGAAAACTTTTGTTCATTACCTATATAAAAAGAGCCTTCAAAAGCATATTTTGAAGGTAATGTTATGTCTGAAATCTCTCCCTCACTAACACCAACTGCATTTGCCGGCTCAAACCTATACCTAATGACCTCAGCGCCTAATGATAACTCATTGTTAGCGTTTATAAAATATGTTAGCTCGGGTTTAAAATTATAAGTTTCAACCTTTGAGTCCCACTCAAACTTATTCATATCATCACTGCCAAATGCTAACTGATAATCATAATTGCTATAAATCAATGTAAAGTTTGAAAAAAGTCGGTCGTTAAAGAGATGGTTCCATCTGAGTGTTCCTGTCCTATTTCCCCAGTTAAAGCCTTGCCTCTCATCAAACATAAAAACATCTCGTCCAATGTAGCTTGAAACAAAAATTGTATTCTTAGGGTCTAAATCAAAATTTGCTTTCGCAGTAATATCATAAAAGTTTAGTGCAGAGCCGTCATTAAAAACCCCAGAATTTTTAAGAAATGGAGAAAAGAGAATATCTGCGTATGATCTTCTTAGTGCTAAAATAAAGGAAGACTTATCTTTCTT
>CAZKLB010000036.1:0-8387 GCA_964553685.1 uncultured Marinoscillum sp. | reverse complement strand
ATATGGGATTCACCCATATAGGTAAAATAATAAAGCATAAAGGCTTGAAGGGTGATTTGGTTATTAGAACCAATGCCAATTTTTCTATAGATAAAAAAAAAATTAATTCGATTTTAATAGATTTTGAAAATAATCTATTGCCGTTCAAATTAGAAAAGTTTTCAAAAATAGATTACAATCATTTTTTAATTAAAATTAAAAATAATTACAATAGAGATATAAATGCTGGTTTCATTGGATCAAAAGTCTACTTAAAATCTGAAATCATTAATAATGAAGATTCTAAGATTGAAAAAATAATAGGATTTAACATAATAGAAAATAAAAAAAACATAGGAATTATTATGGATTATCATACCAGCAAACAATTAATTTTATTCTGTGAAATAAATAATAAAGAAGTCTTAATTCCATACAATGAACATTTCATAGAGAAAATAGATTTTGCAAATAAAAAAATTTTTGTAAATCTTCCTGAAGGATTAGTAGATTTGAATTAAGATGAATTATATAGATATTATAACATGTCAGCCTAAATTATTAGATGGACCATTAAATAATAGCATTATACAAAAAGCAAAAGAAAAAAAATTAATAAATATTGAAATTCATAATCTTAGAGATCATACAAATAATAAGCATAAAAAAGTAGATGACTACGCATATGGTGGAGGTGGTGGTATGGTGCTCGGAATAGAGCCTATATATAACTGTATAAACTATATAAAAGGTAAAAAGAAGATAGATGAGGTTATATATATGAGCCCAGATGGTAACAAACTTGAACAAAAACTTAGTAACAAATTATCACTTAAAAAGAATATAATAATTCTTTGTGGACATTATAAAGGCATCGATGAAAGAGTTAGAGAACATATTATTACTATGGAGATTAGTATAGGTGATTATGTATTAACTGGAGGGGAATTACCAGCAGCCATATTGGTTGATTCAATTGTAAGACTCCTTCCAGGAGCAGTATCAAATGAGTCCGCTGCGCTATCTGATTCATTTCAGGATGGACTTCTTGGTCATCCAAATTATACAAGACCAGAAAAATTTAATAATTGGGAAGTTCCAAAAATACTTTTATCAGGTAACCAAAAAGAAATAGATGAATGGCGATTCAAAAAATCAATTAAAACTACAAAGAGTAAAAGACCTGATCTATTAGGTGAATGATAATTTATATAAAAAAGTAATTAGTATGATATAACTAATAAAAATGAAGTTATAATTAAGCTGATAAATACCTTGATAAGGTATTTTTTTTTACTTGATTTTTTTAGTGATGGTATATACATAACAATATCTTTATGTTAATACAATGTTAAGTAATTGTTAAGAAATATCCAAATGTGCCCTAAATTTAAAAAAATAAGATATTTTAATAATTAAAGCTTGATGCTAACAGCTAGAACAAAAACATTTTTTTGAGACCATGATATACTTTCACCACTTACTTTTCTATTGGACTCTAAAATATAACTGGGTTTAAAACTGAATGGGGTCTTTTTGAATTTAATGCTTAAACCTATATTTATTCTATTTCTAATAAATTTATTTTCAGTAAAAAAAATTTCGTTTTGAATAAATGGATTATAATTGTCAAACACCTTTAATGAATACGAATACCTCAACCTATGTCTAAATACATTATCGTCTAACTCCTTAATCCTAAACTCGTTTCTATACCTTATTTTCATATTATCATTAAGCTTATATGTAAGGTCTAGGTGTGGCCTTAATTCTGAAACCCTGCCATCTTTTTTAACATCATATATTTCTCTATAATAAATACCAGCTTTTAGTTTTTTCATTTTATAAGCAATACCGAAATCAATTCTACCTTGTTTTGATTCTCGTGCAGAATTATCATACTTATTTCTATATTCAAGCTTTACCTCTATGTCATCAAATATTTCTCCTTGAATATCTAAGGTTGGCCATGTATGAAAAACCGATTGAGATTTTATTTTGGCAAATGGCAAAATAAAAACTAACAATAAAAAAATGTATCTAAAAACCATAATAACATTACAATTTTACAATGTAAACAATAATAAAATGTTAAACAGATGTTAAATAATCATTACATCTATCTGCAAACTTATCAAAGTAATATTTCATCTGTATATTCATATTTAGGATTACCTCTTAAAAAAATCTTTGAAAATTTAATTGAATTTTTTATTTCAAAATAAACATTAAGTTCGCCTCCTTTAGTAATTACCCTATTAATTATTTTATTTTTTTCTAATGCATAAGCAATGACTGAAGCAACAGCACCTGTCCCACAACTCAAAGTTTCTCTTTCAACTCCTTTCTCAAATGTCCTAACATAAACTGAATTATTATTTAAGCCCGAAACTAAATTGAAATTGCAGTCATTTATTTTATAGAATGGAAGACCTCTTATTAAACTTGCCTCATTTTCTATATTGAAATTATCTGCCTCATCAACAAATTTCACATGATGTGGAGCACCAGAGTTGATAAAGTATCCATTTTTAAGTCTTTTAAAATCATCGATATCTTTAAGCTTTAATGTAATATGATCATTTATCTCAGCTGTATATTTTTGCCCAAAAGATGTAAAAGAAGCCTCTTTACTGATAAAATCATTTTCCTTTAAATGATATAGTGCACATAGACTCCCATTTCCACAAAAACTATTTGAACCATCTGGATTGTAGAAACTCAATTTAAAATTATATTTTTTTGAATTAGAAATAAAAAGTAAACCATCAGATTCACGTACTAACGGGTTAGCTATTATTAGATTTAATATTTTTAGAAAATTAATTTTTTGTTTAATACAATTGATTAAAATAAAATTATTACCAGCCGAATTGTATTTGGAATACTTTATTAACATAAAAAAACCAATCTGTTAAGATTGGTTTAAATTTATATTTTTTCTTTAATCTTAGCACTCTTGCCTTTTCTTTTTCTTAAATAGAAAATACGTGCTCTTCTAACTTTACCTTTCCTTATAACCTCAATTTTCTCAATATTAGGAGAAAAGATAGGCATTATCTTTTCGACTGCGATAGAATCAGATATTTTTCTTAACGTAAAAGTCTCGCCATTTGAACCAACATTTTTTCTCTGCATGACAGTGCCTTGAAACTGTTGAATTCTTTCTTTATTTCCCTCTCTAATTTTTATATGAACATTGATTGTATCACCAGCTCCAAAATCTGGAAAAGATTTTCTTAATTCTGCGTTCTCTTTGCTAAAGTTGATATTCATTTGATTTTTTTTGGTGTGCAAATATAATCTATTTTTAATTTTTTAAGATTTTATTTAAATAATTTAATTAAATATTTACCCTAATAGTATTTTTAGAATTCTAATAAAAGAATAATCATTTAGTTTATCTATTTATTAAATTTGCACAAATATTAAAAATGTTTGGATTTCTTAAAAAAATACTTGGATCAAAGTCGGATAAGGATATAAAAAAATTATACCCTATAGTTGATAAAATTAATAATGAATTCGAATTATTAAAGTCATTATCTGACGATGAACTAAGAGGAAAAACAGACTATTTTAAGGATAAAATAAATAAAAACCTTCAAGATTCTAACAAAACAATTTCAGAGCTAAGAGAAAGTTATGTAAAAAACAAAGGAAGCCTCGAAGAGAAAGAAATTATACTTAGTGATATTGATAAAATTAAAGAAAACCAGAAATTAATAATTGAAGAAACTCTTGAAAATATTTTACCAGAAGCATTTGCTGTTGTAAAAGAAACTGCAAGAAGGTTTTCTGAAAATAAAGAGCTTAAAGTAAAGGCAACTGATTATGACAAAGAATTATCTAATAAAAAAGATAATGTTGAAATAATAGGTTCTAATGCAATTTGGTATAATGAATGGGATGCTGCTGGAATTCCAATAGAATGGAATATGATTCATTATGATGTACAACTTATAGGTGGTATTGTACTACACCAAGGAAAAATTTCTGAAATGGCAACTGGTGAAGGTAAGACTCTTGTTGCAACACTGCCTGCATACTTAAATGCATTATCTGGTAGAGGTGTTCACATTGTTACTGTCAATGATTATTTAGCAAAAAGAGATGCAGAATGGAATGCTCCTATTTTTGAATTCCATGGACTTAAAATAGACTGCATAGATAAATACGAGTCAAACTCAAAGGAAAGAATTCAAGCCTATATGGCTGATATAACCTATGGAACAAATAATGAATTTGGCTTCGATTATTTAAGAGACAATATGGTTCGAGAAAAATCAGAGCTAGTTCAAAGAGAGCATAACTTTGCTATGGTAGATGAGGTTGATTCTGTATTGATTGACGAAGCAAGAACACCTTTAATAATTTCTGGACCAGTGCCAAGAGGTGATGATCATGAATTTTCTGACTTAAAACCAAGAATACAGAAACTATTTGATCTCCAAAAAAAATTAGTAACACAGTATTTAGCTGAAGCAAAGAAATTTATTGCGGATGGTAATGAGTCAGATGGTGGCCTTTCCCTTTTTAGAGCATATAGAGGACTACCAAAAAATAAACCTCTTATTAAATATTTGAGTGAGATTGGAACAAAAGCCATAATGCAAAAAACAGAAAATTATTATCTACAAGATAACTCAAAGTTTATGCCTGAAGCTGATCAGCCATTATATTTTACTATTGAGGAAAAAAGCAATAGCATCCAGCTAACAGAAAAAGGAATAGATAATATTACAAGCTCTGGAGATGATCCCAATTTTTTTATTGTACCAGACATTGGGGTTGAAATTGATAAAATTGAAAAATCAGGAGATAATATTGAACAAATAGCAAAAGAAAAAGACAAACTAATTCAAGACTATAGTATCAAAACAAAAAGAATCCACAGCATTAACCAATTATTGAAAGCTTACTCATTATTCGAAAAAGATCAGGAATATGTTGTAATGGATTCAAAAGTAAAAATAGTTGATGAACAGACCGGAAGAATAATGGAAGGAAGAAGATATTCAGATGGGCTTCATCAGGCAATTGAAGCTAAAGAAAATGTTAAGATTGAAGATGCTTCTCAGACTTATGCTACAATAACCCTTCAAAATTATTTCAGGATGTATAATAAATTATCTGGAATGACGGGAACAGCAGAGACTGAAGCTGGCGAATTTTGGGAAATATACAAACTAGATTGTGTTGTTATTCCAACAAATAGAGATATTTCAAGGTCGGATAAAGAGGATAAAATTTATAAGACATTAAAAGCAAAATTTAATGCTGTGATTGATGAAATAGTTGAGCTTAAAAATAATGGAAGACCAATTTTGGTTGGAACTACTTCAGTTGAAATTTCAGAGTTACTAAGTCGAATGCTTAATATTAAAAAAATACCTCATCAAGTGCTCAATGCAAAACAACATTCCAAAGAGGCAGATATCGTAGCTGAAGCAGGAAAACCTGGAACAGTAACAATAGCAACAAATATGGCGGGTAGAGGGACAGATATAAAACTAACTAAGGATTCAAGGGATAGTGGAGGACTTGCAATTGTTGGGACCGAGAGACATGAATCAAGAAGAGTAGACAGACAGCTAAGAGGGAGATCTGGACGACAAGGAGATGTTGGGTCATCTCAATTTTTTGTATCACTTGAAGATAACCTTATGAGGTTATTTGGATCTGATAGAATGATCAAGGTTATGGATAGAATGAACATGGATGAGGATGAAGTTATTCAACACAGTATGATAACAAAATCAATAGAAAGAGCTCAGAAAAAAGTTGAAGAAAATAATTTTGCTATTAGGAAAAGACTTCTTGAATATGATAATGTAATGAATTCTCAACGTGAAGTTATATATAAAAAAAGGAGGAATGCTATAGTAGGAGAAAGACTTGATGTTGATATCCTCAATATGCTTTTCGATACTTGCGAAGACATAATCTTAACATCAAAACAAACCGAAAACTATAAAGACTTTAGATTAAATTCCCTTACAACTCTAGGTGTTGATTTTAATGAAATATCTGAAGATGAGTTTAATAAAATGGATAGTAATGATATAACTGAAAAACTATATTCAGGTGTCATTAAAAATTATGAAAATAAAAACCAAAGTATAGCTGATGCTGCCATGCCCATACTTAAAAAAATTAAAAAAGAAAGAGGAGGTGTTGTTAAAGATATCTTGATTCCATTTACCGATGGAAAAAAACAAATAGGAGTATCTGTAAATCTTGAAGATGCAATTAACAGTAACGGACAAAAAATTACAGAAGAAATGCAAAAGATTGTTTCACTTGGAATGATTGATTTCAACTGGAAAGAACACCTCAGAGAAATGGATGATCTAAAACAATCGGTACAAAGCGCAGTTTATGAGCAAAAAGATCCACTGGTTATATATAAGTTTGAAGGATTTGAATTATTTAAAAAATTCATTGCTAAAGTAAATCAAGACACTGTATCCTTCCTAACAAAATGTCTTATCCCAGTACAAAATCCAAATCAAGTCCAGGAGGCGAGGGAATCAAGTAAAAAAGAATCTTATAAGACCAATAAGGAAGAATCTAGATCTCTACTTACTGGCAACAAAACTTCAAGAGTTGAGAAAACACAACCCATAAAATCTGAAAAAATATATGGAAGAAATTCAAAAGTGTCAGTGAAATATTCTGATGGTTCTGTAAAAAAAGATATAAAGTATAAAAAAGTCGAAAATGACATTAAGTCAGAAAAGTGTGTAATATTAGAAGATTAATTATTTTTTTAGGTATTGTAATAACATTATTTAAAATATCTTGTAAACCTCAGAAATCATTACAAGCAAATGATGAAAATAGAAAATACTTTGAGGACTTATCATACATCCGATCATCTCAAATTACATCAAATACAGAAAATGAGTCCAAAGAAAATTTAAATATTGAAAAAGATGACATCGGGATTGAGTTAGACAGTATAATTTCTATAATTAAATTAGAAAGTAAAGAAATAAAATTTATTGATGGATTTACAATTCAAATATATTTAGGTGATAGTAGACTAGAAGCTGAAGAAGCAAAAGAAAAACTTCAATCAATAGATAGCTTAATATCTAGCAAAATTATTTTCACTCAGCCAAATTACAGAGTTAAGGTTGGAAACTATCTTGATAGATTTAAAGTGAATAAGGATATAAAAGTATTTAAAAAAGACTTTCCAAATGCAATTGTTACACCAGAAAAAATAGAAATTAATTGAAAAGTTGATTTCTCATATTTTCATTTATAGATAAGGCAATAATTAAAGAAACAATTAATCCTACTGCTGCAAACAAAGTATCTTTTCCTATCATCTTAAGCGCTTTCTTATAATCTCCACCATTCTTTCTAAGATTTATAGCTATCTCTCTTCCACCAAGAAGTCCAATAAAAACCCATGTAGTACTAATAGGTATTGAACTTATAACCTTTAAATAGTATAGAAGACATGCATAGATGAAGTCAACGACCGTGGCTGCCCGGACATCTATTATATCGGATTTCTCTAATACAATCTGTTGTATTTTATCCCCTCTTAAATAAAATAATAACCCGAGTCCAAAAAAGATAAATGAAGCAACCACTAGAAATTGATCAAAAGTTAATGATCGAGGTAACACTACAGCAACATTTGCCATATCTTGCATTATCCAAGTTGACCAAAGTGCACCACTTGATATCCATTGTAATGGTAACCAAATTCTTGAAGGTTTAGTATTTTTATACTTTTCAAATAAATTAGTTGTTATTGTCCATATGATAATAGCAGCAGTAAAGGCAATAACGTATCCAAATAGACTTTTAGATAGTATACTAGTTATAGAGCTTGCTTGAGTTGCAAAAGCACTTAATAAAAGAATTGATGTAGAAACAGGCATTTTTAATCTTGTCATCATTAACAAAGCAACTGGAGCAAAAACCTGAAGAAATTTAAAATTTTGAGGTGCCTCATTTAGACCTTTTGATGCCAGTCTTCCATAGCTAATATCACCTGTATAATTTATCCAACTATAAGTCACGGTTATAATAAAAATTCCGCCCATATAAATCCAGAGATAATACCACTTTTTATCAGAATTTGAGGCAATAAAAGTACCAATAGTTTGTATACTATCATTCGCAATTGCAGAATAGGAAGCCATGAAAAAAACACACCACATAGCTACAGCTGGATATGGGTAAACTAACCAACATATAGCTGACAAAATGATAGGGGCTATTAATTCATTTTTTTTAAATTTCATATCACAAAAATATTTTTTAATTAAAATGTTTATATAAATTAAATATTATGTGTGTGTTATTATTATAGAATATTTGTTAAGAAAATGTTAAGAAAAAAGAACTTAAAAAGATTAATAAAAAAGAGATTAACTTTACAT
>CAZKLB010000035.1:0-9858 GCA_964553685.1 uncultured Marinoscillum sp. | reverse complement strand
TTATCTTATTCCACCGACATAAGATTTAACTATCGGATTTAAACCCTTTATTTTTTCTTTAAAGCTTTCATTAATTTCTCCTAAAACACTTAGCTTTTCGACATTAAATAATTCCATAAATCTGATATTAACTGGGGATCCTATTATCTTATTGCCAAGTTCCTCCCAAATATTAGAATTTTTAAATACTTCTATAAGAGTTCCACTTTTTTTATCTTCATCAACAAACCATTCGAACCTCAATATACCCTCATCATTAAGATTAAAAAATAATGGACACTGTTCTTCCCTAATATATTTTTTTACTTCACTAAAATTTTCTTTAAATGAGACTTCAATAACTACTGTTACCTCATCAGTTTTTTGATTTAATTTTTTCATTTTATAAACATACAAACTTCAAATACAATTATCAAATGAGACAGGGGCATAAGAAGAAAATGGTGGTTGATGTTAATTAGAAAATATTTTTTTTATTAGAACATATGCTAACAAAACAAAAAAAATGATTATAGAACCCCAAATTATTGTTGATACTATTTTATTTTCTAAAATAATTGATGGCATAATAAATGACATTACAATTACAATAAGCATACAAACAGACATAACTTTGGCAATACCTTTTGGCTCTTCTTTCCAACCTAATGATTTGATAATAGGACTTTCCCAAAACTTCATTCAATAAATTTAATGTAAATAAACTTATTTTAGTAAAGTTCTAAGGGCTGAAAATAACTACCTATTATTAGAGTATTTATTCTGCAATTGGTGAATGAGGAATTAGAGCAACAATTTTAAAACTACCATCCATATTTTTAAGAATATAGGATGCCTTTCTCTCTTTCTCACCCATTATGTTACCATCTTTTAGAAATCTTGTAAAATTCATTTCTATAATAATAACATTATTATCTTCTTTATAATGCTCAAAACTATTTGTGATTGAATATCCATAATTATTCTCCTCTAATTGATTGAATGTATTTTTAAGAAAAGAAACTACTTGATCCTTTGTGGAAAGCACTATTATCTCATCCTGATTGTATAATGTAAAAGGCAATCCATAAATTTCATCGCTTATCTTATTAAAATCTTGATCACTCCAATATTTAACATAAGTACTGAATAGTTGATTCACTACCGGATTTATGAGCTCTGATTCTTTGGCTTTTTTAATTTCATTATCAATCTTATTTTCTGCCAATTCAAGTTTTTCTTCTACCATATTTTCATAATAATCGGCTATTACATTAATTACTATAAGTCCAATTAAAGAAGCAATAATTATATTTTTTTTCATACTATCTAATATAAATTATTTTAAAATAAAATTTAGGATTGATGAGGGTATATTGAAGTATAGGAAAATTTTTCTAATCACAATCAAAAGACCCACCGCATTCGTTACATACACCTTCAGAATATGTTAAAACACCTCCAACATTTATTGCCTCACAGCTATTTCCGTAATTAATTCCATTGCACCCACAGACAGGTTTGTACTCTTTTGTACAAGCAAAATCTTTATTTATTAGAGTTTCATCAACACAATTATCTGAATAACTATTATCATCATTGCAAGAGATTAGAAAGAGAAATAGTATTAATAATTTTTTCATTAATTAAATAGAATTATAAAATATCAAAATACTTAAAAATAAATACGTTATCGCTGGCAAGATATCTGTGATATTGTCTCTGATTTTTACACGAATAAAAATTGCCATAGTCATCATCATTATAAAACAAAATGAAGTGGTGATTAACAAAACATTAATTTGAAGTCCTAAAATTAATCCAATACCACCTAATAATTGTAGAGAACCTACAATTTTTCTCTGATTATTATACCCCCAACGAGCATATTCTGATTTCATTCTTCTAGATATAAATGAGCTATATCCATAGATAATAAACGAGACACCAGTAAATATAACAACTAAAGTTAAATTCATTAATTAAATTAGACCGCAATTAAATGCAGTTATAAATAATGACATCAGTAGAAAAATTAATGATGGCAAAAACTTGATCAGAGGGTTTTTTATCTTTAGATGAGACATCTGCGCACAAAACATAAAAAATGCCATGGAAATTGATCCAATTAAAATCAAATCGGTATACCAAATACCCGCTAATAATAATGTTGCAGATGAAATCTTAAAGGCTCCGACAAAATTTCTAAGAAGATCTGAATATCCAAATTCTTTAAATTCTTTTACGACATTATCGTATCTCATAGTCCAAACAAAAAATACTGATAGAGCAACTATTAATTGAAATAATAAAGATAATTCAAGCATATATGATGTAAGATATTGAAAAAATCAATATTTATACAATTACTTTTTTATAAAGATAAGACGCAATAACTGAACCAATAACTCCTGTCATAAGATAGTATATAAAGAAGTCACTAGATTCATTTCCACCTGAAACCTGAGGATCAATAATACTAATAAGAGAAGGTCCAAAGCTAACAGCAGGGTTAAAAACTGCACCAGAGATATCTCCGACAGCAAATGCACCTGTCATTACAGTCAATCCAATTGCAAAACCGAAGTATTGATTACCTTTTAAATTTTTATTTAAAGCAACATTTAAAATAACAAAAACGAGTAAAAATGTAAATAAAATTTCAGCAATAAAGAGATTAGTTATACTTTCTGTATTAGAGACAACTGAAAAATCATTATTACCCAAGGTCATTACAAAAAATGTTGCGACTGTAGCTCCTGTGAGCTGACTAAATACATAAAAACCAAGGCTTCTTAAATCAAGTTCATTATTTATTGCCATTGCAAGACTTACAGCAGGATTATAATGTGCTCCAGATATATGCCCTCCCATATAAATTAAAACAGATAAACCAAGCCCAATAGCTATTGGATTTCCTGTTAGTCCTATAATTAATACAAGAAAAAAAGTGCCTATAAATTCTACTATATATTTATTCATTATTTATTTATTAGTTTGAAAAGAATTAAAATTATTCAAGTAACCTCCCATCAATGCTTATGTTTTTATAATCTTTCATGGGTTTTTCTAATTCCTTGGATAATTTTTTAACTTTTTTTGATGATACCATCTGTTTATCGTCTTTCATTTCAACTATATAATTAACGTTTTGTTTTTCATCAATTTTATCGTAATCTTTCCTCTGATGAGCACCCCTACTTTCTTTTCTCTCCAAAGCACATAAAATTGTTGACTCTGCACTATCAATTGATCCAAGTAAATCTAGGGCAAGTGCTAAATCTATAAAACCTTCTGCACTAGGTCTAACATCAACGTTAGCAGATGCTTTCTTTATTTTCATAAGTTCTGATAAACCTTTTTTAAGCCCTTTTTCAGAACGAATTACCCCACAATATTCCCACATTATATCCCTAACTGCTCTTTGTAAAGGCCTTGCCAACTCGTCTCCATTTGATGTAAGATCATCAAGTGTCTTATTTGCATTCATTATAATTTTTCTGTTCCTCCTCTGGTAATTTAAATTTTCTGAAAAATTAGATGCTTCATGTCCAGCGATTTTTCCAAATATAAGAATTTCAGCAAGAGAATTTCCACCAAGACGATTGGCACCATGAACCCCAGTTGTACACTCACCAGCAGCATATAATCCCTTTACATGTGTCGAGTGTGTCTCAGCGTCTACTACAACACCACCCATACTATAATGTGCAGTTGGTGCAACTTCCATTGGTGATTTAGATATATCTAGCATCTGAGACTCCATAAATTGCCTATACATCCTAGGAAGCTTTTCAAGGATCACATCTTTATCAACATGACTGATATCAAGAAATACACCATTATTTTCAGTTCCTCTCCCCTCAATAATTTCATTGTAATTAGCTAGGGCAACTCTATCCCTAGTTGAAAGCTCTAACCTTTCGGGGTCATAATTTTTCATATATCTCTCCCCCTTAGAATTAATTAAATGACCACCCTCACCTCTTACAGCTTCAGTTACTAATGTGCCTGCTAATGATTCAGGATGAACCATCCCAGTAGGATGAAATTGTACCATTTCCATATCTGCCAATTTACATCCGGCTCTTAAAGCTAAACGGATTGAGTCACCAGTATTTTCATCTCTTCGTGAAGAACTTCTTCTCCAAATTCTAGTATGGCCACCTGCAGCTAAGACAACCGAATCCGCTAAGAAAACAGTCCTTTCGCCTGAAACTATATCAAATGCAAGAGCACCAAAACAGTGTTTTTCAGATCCTTGTTTATCGACAAGTAGTTCAGAAACATACATTAAATCAATAATTGGAATTTTAAGTTCCTCAACTTTTTTTAGTAGAGTATTTAAAATAGCTCGACCAGTATAATCACCAGCATAGCATGTCCTTCTGTAAGTGTGTGCACCAAAATACCTTTGATCTAATTTACCATCTTCTGTCCTAGCAAAAGGCATACCCCACTCGTCTAATTCATTTATTCTATTGGGGGCATCTTTCACTAAAATCTCAACAGTTTTAGGATCAGCGATGTGATATCCCTCTTGGTATGTATCAACAAAGTGTTGTTTCCAATTATCTTCTGGATCACGGGAACCTAATACGGCATTGATACCACCAGAAGCTAATGTTGTGTGAGCATCATTTCTAATTCTCTTACCAATTATTAAAACCTCCGAACCATCCTCATGAGCTTGAATTGCAGCCCTTAAGCCAGCACCTCCCGATCCAATAATTAAAACATTACATGCATTTGTTCTGAACTGTTTCATATATATAATATTTCATGCAATATAGTATAGGAATTTAATTCTAACAATGGGGATTTAGGTCTTTTTTTATAGAATTTTATTTTAAAATAATTAGTAGATTTAATGGAACCAAATAATTAATTTATTATGAAACCTAAAATACCTTTATACGCAATTGGTGTTTATTGTACACTTCAATCTTTAGCAATTTTTTTTGCTATTGATATTATCGTTCCCCAAATATTTAATACTACTCCAGAAGGTCTAGAAATTGCAATTTTGATGCATTATGGAATGGCACCTGCATTTTTAATGATGGGCTTAGTGGCTTTATTTTCAACAAGATTTGATATAAATAGCCAGAGACAAATTCTCCTTGCATTTATTATTGGATACATACCTCTTTTTGTTGTATTTAATTATTTTATGGGCTTAGAAGTTATGAATGCAGGAGTAGAAACTCTTATGCCAGATGTAATATGTTTTATTTTGGCACTAGTTGGATACTTCAAACCAAAGGAATAGATAGTCTACTTATTTAATAAGAGCTTAGGTTATTATTAATACTTAATAGATAATAATTATTAAATTTTAGGGACAATCTTAAAGATTCCTTCATTTTCTACTGCAATATAAATATATCCGTCAGGGCTTATTTTTACATCCCTAACTCTACCAATATCATTTGCTATTTTTTCTCTATAATTTACTTTCCCGAAGATATCAAGAGTAAGTCTCTCCAAATATCCAAAGCTTAAAGACCCAGCAAGAAGACTGCCATCCCAACCATCATATACATCAGAGTCAAGATATTCAAAGCAACTTGGTGCAATAGATGGAACCCAGTAGTATAGAGGCTGTTCCATTTCAGGAGCATGAGTTATTTCAGTAAATATTGTACTATCATAATTAATTCCATATGATATTGTAGGCCAGCCATAATTTTTAGCTTTTTTAACAATATTTATTTCATCACCCCCCCTTGGACCATGTTCATTTGTCCATATTTGATTTGTTTCAGGGTGTTTAAAAATTCCTTGAGGATTTCTATGCCCATATGAATATATAGCAGGATTGACTCCCATCTTATTGACATAAGGATTGTCATCTGGTATTGATCCATCATCATGAATCCTAAAAACCTTTCCTGCATCTCTGTACAAATCTTGTGGATTTATATCTCTACTGCCTCTATCACCAATGGTAAAGTATAGAAATTCACTATCATCAAATTGAATTCTTGATCCCCAGTGGTAGCCTTTCTTGGAATTATGTCTTGCAACAAAAATATCCTTTATATTTTTAAGTTGATTATCCTCCAAAATAGCACTAGCTATAGCAGTATTCCCACCTTCTTCTCCAATTTCTTTTGCATATGACAAATAAATAGTTTTGTTCTCTTCATACCTAGGATGCAATTCTATATCCATAAGACCGCCCTGTTTATTAAGATATATCTCAGGGACACCTTGAATCTCTGTCAATTTTGATTCATTATATATAAAAATTTTTCCCTTCTTATCTGAAAATATAATATTATCCTCATCAAGAAATTCAAGACTCCATATTATGCCTTCATAATCGATAACCTTTTTAACTTCATGTTCAAGGGAGCTCTGCTCAACCAATTCAACTTTATCATTACATGAAGAAAAAATAATAAGGATTAAAAATGATTTTATAGATAGAATTTTCATGAAATAAAGCTACAATATATCACTCAAATTTCAAATTCAAAATTTTGACTAATAATCCAAAAACTATTTCAAAAAAAAATTGAATTATATAATAAAATATAAAAGTGATTGAATAATTTAACAGACTTTTTTTTTAAAAATTAAATTATAAATATGAAAAATATAATTACGATAGTATTACTATTCTTTGGTTTAAATACATACTCTCAACAAATGGGTTTTAATGTTGTTTATGTAAAGGCTGAAGAAAACTCTGAAGATCAGATTGGTGAGATGTTTGAAAATTACTATACAAATAATAAAATGAAATCCGGTGGTGCTGTTCTTGAAAGATTAAGACATGGAAAACCTGAAGGTATGACACATAGGCTTGTTTGGTTATGGGAGTTAGGAAATAGAGGCATGGTTGATGGTGAACTATCTGAGTTTGAGAGATCTTCTTTTAGAAGAGGAATATCAAATCTTGTTGATAACTGGGGAATGTCTTACTCAGGCAGAATAGTAAATTGGTATCCTGGAGATGTAGAAAAAACTCCTTTTGTTCATATTTGGGATATAAAACCTGAAGATCCAGTTGCATTCCAAAAAGCACATAAAAATTTTGTGGAATCTTTACCTAATGCAATGAAAGATAGATTTAATGGTTTTGGGACATATGATATAAATCAACCGAATGGGGCAACTCATTGGGTTTTAGTTTCCGGAAAAGATCTTGACGATCATCTAGTATTTCTTAATGATGTTGAAACCAAATACTCTGAACAAGCTCAAAAATTTGAGAAAGACAGAGGAGAAGTGGATATCATTCATGACTTTACATTCCAAAATTTAAAATTTATTATGAACGAATAATTCAGAAAAACCCCCTTCATTAGGGGGTTTTTTTTATTCACCACTTTCTAGAAAACCTTGAATTTGACTTGTATCAAACCATTCATTTAATAAATGAACTTTCCCAGCTTCATTAAACTGTTGAATAGCATAAAATTTAATTTTAAATGATTCTCCAGTTTCACTGTGCGTTGCGTTCCACATCCCGTATATTCTTATTCCGTTTGGTTCTGTAGTCTGATCTCCTTTGTCAGAATATAGTGAACCTCCCCAGTATGCGCTACCATCATCAGGGCTAACACCACCTGGTACAAAAGAAAAATTCTCAAACTTTTCTATATACAAACCAGCAACTTCTGCTAAGTCTGATTTAGTTAGGTATCCCTCACCAGTATAGTTTGGAGGACTCCATTTTAAGCTGTCAGCAAAAAGGTCAAGATATAGATCTAAATCTTCACTAACAATTCCTCCTACATGATGTTTTTCAAATGATTTATAATTCTTTTCGAATGTAGCTTTATCTTCATCTGAAATAACAATCCCCTGAGGTCCTGTACAAGAGATGAAAATAAGAACTGATAATATATAAATAATATTTCTCATAACTTAATTTTTATTTGATCGTCAAATTATCAAAAAATTGAATAAAAAAAAACAGTACTAAAAATTAAAAAAATACTTCTTGAGCAATTCGGAATGTATTTGCATGAGCCTCAATAATATTTTTCAAATTTTGTGAGTAACCCCCTCCCATACTCACCTGAACAGGGATGTTATTTTTTTTGCATAACTCAAAAATAAACTTATCTCTTCTCAATGAACCATCTATAGACATCGATAACTTTCCAAGCTTATCATTCTCCAAAATATCAACACCTGATAAATAAAAAATAAAATCAGGCTCAAATTCATCAATGATCTTTGGAAGTATTTCCTTTAGTTTTTTTAGATAATATTTATCTGATGTTCCGTCATCTAGTGAGAGATCAAAATCACTTTCTTCTTTTCTAAATGGATAATTATTTTTACCATGAAATGATAGAGTAAAAACACTACTATTATCCTTAAAAATTGAGGCAGTACCATTACCTTGATGAACATCTAAATCAACTATAAGGATCTTACTACATAAATTTTTGTGAATCAAGTAATTTGCTGCAATTGCCTGATCATTTAACATACAAAAGGCTTCTCCTCTATCTGAGAAAGCATGGTGAGTTCCACCAGCAATATTCATAGATACTTTATTTTTTATAGAAAATTCACAACACTTAATTGTACCACTGGCTATTATTTTTTCTCTTTCTACAAGAGATCTACTCATCGGAAAACCAATTGGTCTCTCCTCTTTTTCAGTAAGCATCAAATTTGAAAATCTTCTATAATAATTCTCTTCATGAGTTAGAAGTACATAATTGTCATTTATTTTTTCAGGGGAGAAAAAATTTGATTGATTACACGTTCCCTCTCTTATTAATTGCTGAGGAATTAATTCATATTTAACCATAGGAAATCTATGGTCTTTGTCAAGAGGATAAATATAAATATCATCAAATGCGATTTTTAACATAAGAATAATTCGTTACTGAGAAAACGAATTATATATCAAAATGTTAATTGCAATTAATTTTTAGTTGGGAGATCACTATTCCATATATCTTTTTTCATTAACCAACTACCATCATTTTGTTTTTCCCATACAACTAAATATTTTCCAGAATCATTATCTATGACTTCTCCTTTTTCAGACTTTACATTTAGACTGTAACTCCCCTCATCGTAAGCTAGATTACCAAAGATTTTTATATCATTCTCTATGAATTTAAGATCAGTAAATCCCATATCAACCTCCTCTTTAATTGCTGACATTATCTGATCCTTCCCAATCCTTGCTGGAACATTAGGAGGCATCACCACTGCATCTTCAGTATGCAGTGATGCTACACCCTCGTAATTTCCTGAATTATAGAATTCAAGATATTTTTGGTTTACTTTTTTTATTTCTAAGATATTAGAATCGTAATCAGCACTCGGACTACAACTAATAATAAGAAGAAATAATAATAATAAATTAATTTTCAAGAGCTTTTTCAATTTGGTCTTGAACACCTCCAGCATCAAACCAATCTGTAAATGAATTAATTTTACCTTCTTCATTAAAAGTTAGTATGCCGTACCACTTATTTCCACCTTCTGTACCAGTTTCTGTATGTGTCCAGTACCAAGTTCCATAAACTCTAAGGCCATTAGGGCTAGAGCTTGGAGTACCGGTGGAGAAATAAGAACCAGAATAAAATCCAGCTGGATTTGGGTTCTCATCATCCCCAATGAGACCCTCAGCCTCAGCAAAGGAAGTTACTTGAAAATCTTTCTGCCATGACTCAATAACTGCTCTTATGTCAGCTTTACCAGAAATTTGATTACCATTATAAACAGGTTGGCTCCATTTTACATCATCAGCAAAAAGTTCCATCTGAGAATCAACATCCTCTGCGATAAAACCCGCAACAAAAGTTCTCCATGTTTCTACATATTGATTGAACTTGTCTTGATCTTGTTTTGATACTGATTGAGTATCAGATCCCTGTTGACATGAAAAAAGCA
>CAZKLB010000034.1:6924-10075 GCA_964553685.1 uncultured Marinoscillum sp. | reverse complement strand
ACGTTAGAGGAGATAAGGATCTCCCCATCTCAGGAATGATAGATATGATAGCACCCTCGTATGTAGTAAATTATGAGGATGGAAAATATAGAGCGGTATCGGGAGAGTCTTATATTATGTTAGTAAAGTACGATAAAGATAATGTAGAGATAGAGACGATATTACCATATGGAAATTCAAATGATAACCAAAGTGTTCATTATACCGATCAAATGGAAATGTATATTAATAAGGAGTTAAAACGAATGACTCTTGATAAGAAAAAAATTTTTGAAGAGGCAGTTAAAATTTATAACCCTAATTAATTAAACCAATTTTCTTTTTTAATTTTTGGATCCTTCTGAATGATTCCTCTATCCTTAAGAGTGATATATCACCTCTTCTTACACTTTCCTCTATTGAATTTATAACCTGATCGGGAGTTACCATATCCTTGTAAAGTTGGTTATTTGAAAATATTAGTACGTCTACTCCCGCGTTTATAGATAGAGACAGCGCCTCATCAAGACCATAATACTTTGTGATTGCTCCCATTTGCATATCGTCAGAAAATACAACCCCATCATAATCTAAAAATTCTCTTAATAGCTTATCAATTACTTTCTCAGATAATGTTGCTGGAAGGTTTTTGTCATCTATTTTATTATTGACAACGTGACTTGTCATCACACCAAAAGCCTTTTCTTCTTTGATCAACTTATGATATGGAAATAATTCTTCTACAACCCATGATTCAGTAATATCAGTAAACTCTTTGTGGGTATCAGTCGATGAACTTCCGTGACCAGGAAAATGTTTTAGAACTGTTATTATATCATTTTCTTCATGAGCTTTTATAAAATTTCTTGCATGGAAATATACCTTGTCACTATCTCTTCCAAATGTTCTTTCAGCCGTATTAATAAAATTTTCTTCATTAATTCCGAGGTCAATGTTTGGAGCAAAATTTATATTTATCCCAAGTTCTTTTAATAAATCACTTGTAAGTTTTGCATAATAATATGTAGAATCTAAATTATTTAGATTTCCGAGGTATCTAGCAGATTTTGTCTCGTGGAAACCATAAACGGGTTTTAACCTATTTACCTTTCCTCCCTCTTCGTCGATTGCAACAAATGAAGGGATTTTTGATATTCTCTGAATTTCATCGATCAAAACTTTAAGATGATTTTTGGATCTTTTTTTTGCAACATTTTTTTCAAACAAAATTATTCCACCCAAATGATTATTAGTGTAGGCTTCTAGCATTGAGTCTGCATCTAATACTTTTTGAACATCTTGGATACCAAAAATTAGCATTTGAGAAATCTTAATTTTTAATGAGTCATATTGGTAGTTTCTTGATAAAGATTCTGTACAGAAAAATAAGATTATTAATATTGATAATTTTGCTACCCTAATTATTTTCATTTAACTCAATAATTTTTTTTATTAAAATACTAAAGTAAAGACCATTGTATGGACCGTACCAATTCATTGTATAAGTCTCATAGGTATTTATATCAGTTCTATCATACCATTTATCATCAGTAATGTAGCCGATGTATCCACCATTAAAACTATTAACTATCAAATTTAACTCTTTATTTGAAATAGACTTTTCAATTGGTGCAATAAGTTCTCCAGAGAAATCGGATGGAGTACCAATCATAATTAAATCTCCGAGTCTCAGTGAAGAAATATATTTAGGAGTATCTCCAACCAAAAATTTAAATAGCCAGGGCCTTACAATTAAATATGAATTGATTTTAAATGACTGTTCTCTCAATTCTATATCATACTTTTGAGATTTTAAAATATTCTCATATTTTACCCCAATCGACCTAAAAGCTGGAAGTATCCTATCATAAAGACCACCGCTTATTTCTCTTACTTTAGAGTCTCCGTCTTTTTTAAATGTTCTAGGGCTCATGCTCCCAACAGCACCTGCTCCATAGACTGCAAAATCTATCTCTTTTGTCTCCTCAAGCATATTAATGAGCTTACCAGGATAGTCGCCACTTATTTTTTTTTGTTCATGGCCATGGCATGTAGCATGTGCTGAGTATGAGAAAATTGCTGCACTTTCACCATTATCTTTTATAATTTTTATTAGCCTAATATATGGATCATACGTCCCAATTGAGTCACCAACTAATCTATTGGTAATAAAATCTGAAGCGAAAATTGGTGCGTATCCTATTTTTGCAACTTCTATATTATCATATGCTCTCATAATAGCCTCCTTTGTTCTTTGAGTAATAAAGTCTAAGTTTTTGTCCTCGTACTTTCCTCCAAATATCTCTCCAGCAATGCCCTCTAAGAAACCTCCTATACTTGAGTGTGTATGACTTGCAGTAAAATAAACGTCACTATCTTTGAATGGTGTCCCCTCTAATAATTTATCTCTATCCAAATTTGGGGGTACAATTAGTAAGTCCATTGATACATAGACGCTTTTATTTATGCCATTATCGAATGCTACTGCTCTAACCCATATTGAGTCGTTTACCCCTTCATAGTTCTGACCTTTCCTTGCACCGTAACCCGCCATAGGAGCCAAGAAATCAGGAACTAGTGAAGCCTTTGCCCATCCCACTCTAATTGTATCACCAACCATATATTTCTTGTCATTATCCTTAATTTCTTCAAGTGATTTTATAGTGTTTAAGTAATAATCACTAGACTCAAGTGAGCTTCTATCTAATGGTTTTATGAAAAAATTAAGAGATATAGCTACAAGAAGTATACTTACAGTAAATTTATTAAACATTAAAATTCTGGTTAAATTTGAATAACAATATTATAAAATTATGAAAAACAACTTAATCTTAATAACTCTATTAATAACATTAATTTACCCTGATATCTCTTTTTCAAAGAAAAAGAAAATAAACTATTCTCTTGATTCTTTAGTTCATGAAATTGGGGAGTGGAGAAATATTGGTCCTTTTAGGGGAGGAAGATCCACAGCCTCTACAGGAATTACTACCGATAACCAAACTTATTTTATGGGTACAACTGGAGGAGGTTTATGGAAAACTACTGACGCAGGATTAAGTTGGGATAATGTATCTGATGGGTATTTTAATACAGGTTCGGTAGGAGCAGTATCAGTATCAGAGAGTGATAATAATATTGTTGTTGTTGGAATGGGGGAGTCACCAGTAAG
>CAZKLB010000034.1:5166-6824 GCA_964553685.1 uncultured Marinoscillum sp. | reverse complement strand
AATGATCTAGCAATGGACTACAATAATCCTAGAGTTCTATATGCCTCATTTTGGGATCACCAGAGGTTGCCATGGTATGTGAGAAGTGGTGGAAATGGTAGTGGGATTTGGAAAACTACAGATGGTGGAGAAAACTGGAAGAAACTTACAGAGGGTTTACCAAAAAAAGTTATGGGAAAGATAGGGGTAACTGTATCGAGAGCAAACCCTAACCTAGTTTATGCTATAATTGAATCAGATGAAGGTGGACTATATAGATCTGAGGATGCTGGTGATTCGTGGGTTTTAGTTAATGAAGATAGAGTTTTACGAGCAAGATCATGGTATTACATGCATATTTTTGCAGATCCATCTGATGAAAATATTGTTTATGTTTTAAATGCACCTATGATGAAGTCTATAGATAAGGGCAAAACTTTTACGAATATTCAAGTTCCACACGGTGATAACCACCACCTATGGATTAATCCAAATGATTCAGATATAATGATCAATTCTAATGATGGAGGTTCTAATATTTCATTCAATGGAGGGAAGTCGTGGTCAACACAAAAAAATCAGCCCACGGCACAGTTTTATAGAGTAAATGTTGATAACAGATTCCCTTACTGGGTGTATGGAGGCCAGCAGGATAATTCCACCGTAGCAATAAAAAGTAGTTCATTTAGTAATGGTATTAGCTGGAAGGATTGGATTGCTGGAGTAGGTGGATGTGAGACAGCGTACGTTGCATTTGATCCCGATAATCCAGTGCTAATGTATGCTGGGTGTTATCAAGGAATTATAACAGAATATAACGCGGTATTAGATAATAATAAAAATATTATGGCCTATCCTGAAATGGGTCTAGGTGAGCCTTCTGACGAACAGAAATATAGGTTTAATTGGAACGCTCCAATTCTAGTATCAATGCACGATAGTGATGTAATATATCATGCTGCAAATAAATTGCTTAAGACTTCTGACAGGGGTGTGACGTGGAAAGAGATAAGCCCCGACCTTACTAGAAATAAGAGAGAAAACATGGGTCCAGGTGGTGGACCAATTACTAATGAAGGTGCCGGGGGTGAGATCTATCACACAATATATTATGTTGCAGAGTCTCCCCATGATAAAGATGTAATTTATGCAGGCGCAGATGACGGACTTCTACACATTACAATGGATGGAGGAAAGAGTTGGAAAAATATTACTCCTGAAATGGAGGAAGGTATGATAAATTCTATTGAGGTTTCGCCTCATGACCCTGCGACCGTATTTATTGCTTTTAATAGATATAAATTTGATGATTTTAAACCTTATGTATTAAAATCTGATGATTTTGGAAATACATGGGAGGTATTTAATGAAGGAATTGAGGAGAATAGTTTCGTTAGGGTTGTGAGGGAGGATAAGGTAAAAAAAGGATTACTCTACGCGGGTACCGAAAGAGGAATTTATCTTTCAATGAATGGAGGTGAAAATTGGACTAAGTGGCAAAGAAATTTACCTATAGTCCCTATTACAGATCTAAAAGTTCATAATAATGATTTAGTTGTCGCAACACAAGGCAGATCTTTCTGGATATTTGATGATCTTACTCCTATTCATGAAATAGGTCAAGACTCTAAATCAAAAAATGTTCATTTATTTGATGTCGAAGATTCTTACGATGTTTT
>CAZKLB010000034.1:0-5066 GCA_964553685.1 uncultured Marinoscillum sp. | reverse complement strand
AAAACTTCAAAATTTAAAATTCATTCTGATCCTAGACATGAGTTGTCCTCTGAATTAATTGAAAATAAGGAATCTCTTCTAAAAAATATTCATAATGATATTGATGATATTTACAGTAGTTTGGAGAGGTTACAAAGCGCACGAGAACAAATATTAGATCTACAGTCTAGATTTAGTTCTGAAGATAATTATTCGGATATTAATGAATTATCTAAGGAGACAATAAAAGTAATTAACGGTGTTGAGTCATCTTTAATTTCCCCTAAACAAAAGACGTTTCAAGATGTTATAAATTTTAGGAATCAATTAGACGCACAATTATTTGACCTATTATCTAAGGTTGATAGAAATATCCCCCCTGTGACAAATGGAGAGTTAGAAAGATTTGAAGACCTACATAAAAAGTGGATGGCGATAAAATCAGATTATGATAAGGTGATAACTTCAGTTGATAGAATAAATAAATTGTTAATTGAAAAATCAGTTCCTTTTATTTCTGGAGGAGGTAATTAGATGTGTAAGCAGTTTTTTCTTTTATTTTTTTTATTTCTTTCTTTCGATTCACTATCTCAAAATGTAAAGAAGGCACTGAAGCTTTATGAGAAGGGAGACTCGGTTAAGGTTCGTGAAGTCCTAAAAAAAATGGATGAGAAAGGAGATAATAATCCTGGGAAAGACTTTATATATTCTATCCTTTATCTAAATAACTTCAATGACCGCTCTAAAATTGATACCTCGTTTTTATATATAAAAGAGAGCAGAAAAAATTTTAGTAGTATAGATGATAAGGTCAGTTTAGAATTAAAAGAGTTAAACATAAACCTTACAAGAATTGATTCAGTTGAAGATGTGATAGATTCTCTGGAGTATCTTTTTGTTAGAGAAGAAAATACAATAGCATCTTTTATAGAATATATGGAAGATCACGCTGAGTCTAAGTATTTCGAAAGTGCACGAAGGAATTGGCATACTCTTGAGTTCAAGGTTGCGAGTGAGATTAATACTTGGCAGGAATATAAAAAATATATGGATACGTATCCTAGATCATCAGAGTATCCCATTGCAAAGAAATTTTATGAGAGATTAATATTTGAGGATTTGACATCTGAAAAGAGTCAGAGATCCTATGAGATATTTCTTAAAAATTATCCTGAAACTCCTTTTAGAGATTCAATTGAAAATATAATATTTGAATTTTTCACTCTAGATAATAGGATTGAAAATTACCAAAGGTTTTTAAATGAATATCCAAATTCAAAGAGTTCTAAGATTGCGTTGAGATATCTTTATCATGTTTCTGAAAGGGATATTTCAATAATAAATAACACTAATATTCAGTCTGAACTTATAGATTCTCTCAGAGATATTTCAAAAGTTGATAAAGTTCCACTGATAGGTATCGATGATAATGGCAGGACTTCTTTTGTGAACTTAATGGGTGAAGAAATAATAGACGGAGGAGGATTAAACTTTATAGATAACATATTTTGTGAATTTTCAAACGATGACTTCTTTATAATAAATAAAGAGAATAAAAAGGAAGTATTAAATCGAAATTTAGAAAAAATATATGAGGGATCACTTCTGGTGGTAGAAGATATTGGAGCAGGAATTTTAAAGATCTTTTCTGAAGGGGAAAAAATGACTCTTATTCATAAATCTTTGGATATTATATTAGAAGGAAATTATGATGATGCTTACTTGATTAATAATAATTTTATCCTTTTAGAGAAAGATGAAAAGTTTGCACTTTATACGATAAGAGGAAAAAAGATTTATGACTTTATTTTTAGTGATGTTTATAACGAGGGCTCCTTTTTAGTATTTGAAAACTTAACTGATGATAATATTCACATAACAAATTCAGAAGAAATATTAAATAATGTAAAAAACCTTAATTACGAAATTGAATTTTCTTGTAATGACTATGAGTACTTTGAAGAGGGAATGATCATTTTCATAGATGAAAATGAGTATTTAATAAACAATAAGCTAGATACATTAATATTAGAAAATTCAAGAAATATTCAGAAAATAGATTTAGGATGGTCCTACGAATCTGATTATGGTATTAAAATATTAAGCGATAGAATATCATTTGATTTTTCAACTTTCTTTGATGATATAGCAGAGTCCTCTCTATATTTCTCAGGCAAGTCCGATGGGATGTGGGATGTTTTCTCCTTAAAAGATGGTACTAAAGTCTTGGAGGAAATTGACTCGATTTATATTCTTAGTGACTCGGTATTTTGGTATAAAAAAGAAAGGAAAGAATCTCTTTTCTTTGAAGAAGGAAAAGAAATTGAATTGGACAGGGGCTTTGATATTAGAGTTATGAAGCCAAAGTATAGCGATAAAAGCTATATTAAAATATCTAGTGATAATGAAGATTATATTTTTACTAGTGTAGGCGATACTCTGCCCCCAGCAGAATATTATTATACAGTGCAAGCAGGAAATACAATAAGCTTTCTCTCAAAAAAGTTTGGGGTATCACAGGCGGAAATACTTAAACTAAATAACAAAAAAAATAAGAATCTTTACATCGGAGAGAAGCTAAAGATAAGAGGGTTTGTTCCTAATGAGATTTTAACTGAATCTCTATTCTTAATAAACGATGGAAATAAAAAAGGGATAATTGATAGAAGTGGTAAGATGATTCTTGAACCTGAGTATGATGGGATAATAACTTCTAATAGTACTGACATCATACTTATCAAAGATGAGAAATTTGGAAATTATAATATCTCAAGCAATAAGATAATTCAGCCGAAATACAAATCTATCTTAAATCCCATTGGCGAGAATTTATATCTAGTTTATGATGGAAATTATGGCCTATTAGACAAAGAAGGTAATGGGTTACTACCTATTGAGTATAATAATATTGAATTTTGGAGTGACTCTACGGTTCTAGTTGAGAAGGGAAGCGCTTTTAAAGTAGTTGATGTTTATTCTCAAAAAATATATCACGAATTTAATAGTTACAAGACTTTGCGAAATGGTGATCAGAAAATTATCCAAGTATTATCAGATGATGGGATTGGTATTTTAAGTAATGTCTTTGGTATGATATTAAAACCAAATTATGATGAGATAAGAATGATAGATTACGATAATAAAATATATTTCAATGGCCGTCAGTCTATTGAGGAGGCCAAACTTTTAGTGAATTTACTTGTTGATGATCAGGGGAAAATAATAATTAATCAGGCACTTAATCTTGATATGGAAGCCAATTTTTCATGTAAATTGAATTAATAATAAAATTGTAAATCTATTCTTTAGAATACCAATATTTCTTAGATTTGCAATTACCCTAAATCAAACAATATGAGAGTACTTTTTCTTTTTATAACAATATTTTTATCTTTTTTCAATGGATTTTCTCAGTCTCCACAAGGATTTAACTACCAGGCTATTGTAAGAGATGTTAATGGTAATATAAGATCTAACCAGGGAGTGCAATTTATTTTTGAAATCAGAGATGCTTCTGGTTCTGCTGTATACGAGGAAGTGCATTCTGTAATTACAAATAAGTATGGACTTGCTGATGATATAATTATTGGAAAAGGGGCAACCTCTGATGATTTTTCTGCAATAGACTGGGGTAATGGAACTTTTTTTGTGAATGTTAAGGTAGATGGAGTAGACATGGGAACTACTCAGCTATTGAGTGTCCCTTACGCACTTTATGCATTAAAAGCTGGATCAGGAAGCGGTTCGGGGACCGATGGTGTTGGTATTGCATCAACTTTAGACAATGGCGATGGTACATTCACATTAAATTATACCGACGGAACTAGCTTCACGACAATCAACCTAACAGGTCCAGATGGTCAATCCGCGTACCACATATGGCTAAGTTCTGGCGAGACAGGTACTGAGCAAGATTTTTTACTATCTCTTAGAGGAGAAAAAGGGGATAAGGGAGAGAAAGGGGATAAGGGATCTCCTGGACAAGATGGTGCACCTGGTAAAGATGCTGAAATCATTGGTGGAGCTAGTTCCGTAGTTACTGAGGATCTCGATACTTCAAGAGTTCTAGTCTCTAACACAGCAGGTAAGATCGCAGTTTCTGGTATTTCATCAGACGAGTTAAATCAACTAGATAAAGTAAAATCTAATATTCAGGATCAGATAGATTCTAAACAAGGTCTGAACGATAATCTCACAGCAATCTCTACTATTAATCCTCTTGATGGAACATTTATAGTTGGAGATGGAACAAAATTTATTTCTGAGACTCCTAGCGAAGTAAGAGCTTCTTTGTCTCTAGGAAATATGGCTACTCAAAATGCAGATAATGTTGTCATAACTGGTGGGACTATTTCTGGGATTACAGATCTTGGTATTCCAGATGGGGGTACAGGCGCTTCAACAGCTGCACAGGCAAGACTTAACTTAAATGTAGATGTTGCAGGAACTGATAATTCTATAGATGTAACATTAACTAACGTACCATCAAACTTTTTAACTTTATCTGGACAAGAAATAACAGTTGGTGTTATTCCAATTGAACTTGGTGGTACTGCGGCAACAAGTGCGGCAGGTGCTAGAGCTAATCTAAGACTTGGAAGTATTGCAACGCAAGACTCTACAGGAATTAATATTGCTGGAGGAACAATAACAGGAATTACTGATCTTGCCATTGCTGATGGTGGAACTGGCGCCTCAACAGCTTCTGGTGCAAGAGTAAATCTTGGGCTTGGAACAATATCAACTCAGGACTCTTCATCGATATCTATAATAGGCGGATCAATAACTGGCATTACTGATCTTGCCATTGCTGATGGTGGAACTGGTGCCTCTGACGCATCGACTGCGAGAACTAATCTTGGTCTTGCAATTGGATCTGATGTTCAGGCGTATAATTCAAACCTTGATGATATTTCAGGTCTATCCCCGACAAAAGATAATTTTATACTTGGAGACGGAACAAATTTTGTTCTTAAAGACAAAGACGAGACAAAAACAATTTTGAATTTACAGAGTGTTACTCTTGCAACAGTAACTGATAATTATCTGTCAATATCTGGACAAGAGATTACCGCTGGAAGAGTTCC
>CAZKLB010000033.1:0-10148 GCA_964553685.1 uncultured Marinoscillum sp. | reverse complement strand
TAATGCCTACTTTATTTACTCTTTCTAATGCGCCCATCCACAATGAGAGATCTGGGTTTATTGGATTTTTTATCAAAATAGGAGTATCCGTTCCCTTGATAGCATCTGCAATTTCCTGAACTGAAAATGGGTTTACTGTAGTTCTTGCTCCAATCCAAAGTACATCAATACCATATTTTAGAGCAAGATCGATATGTGTAGTATTAGCAACTTCAACAGTAAATTGGACATTTAATTCTTTTTTAATATCAGAAATCCATTTCAGAGCTTCCTCCCCATTTCCTTCAAATGTACCGGGTCTTGTTCTAGGCTTCCAGACACCTGCTCGCATAAGGTTTATTCCATTAGATTTTAGCTGTTTACAGGTTTCATAAAGTTGATCATAGGTCTCTGCACTACACGGTCCAGATATTATTAATGGATCAGAACTATTTTTAATCCAAGTATTAATTGGATCTATATTTAAATTTTTGGTCATTTGTACTATATTTTTGCTTAACTAAAAAATCTAACTTAAAAGCAAGTGGACAAAAGTAGTAAAAACTTATTTAATAACACAGAATTAGCATTTACTAATAAGTCAAACTTTGACTTAAGAAAAGCATATTTCCTTTTTTCAGTTCTAGATTATCCTTGGCTTACAAAAATTGGTAATATGTTCTTATTACTTGTTTTAAAACTTCGCCTTCCATTTAAAACAATTATCAAAAAAACTATTTTCGAACATTTTTGCGGTGGTGAAACCATAAATGATTGTAAATCTACCTTTGATTCCTTAAAGGCATATAAAATTTATGCGATGCCTGAGTATTCTGTTGAAGCTGAGTCAACATTTGATGGATTTGAAAGCTATAAAAATACGATGTTAGAACTGATAAATAATTTAGGGAATCAAGGTTTACCATTTATAGCAATTAAATGTACTGGTTTAATAGATATCAATTCTTTAGAATTGATATCTAAAGGAACTTTAGATAGTAAATCTGAAAAATTTATTGATTTTAAAAATAGAATGAATGATTTATGTAAAGCTGCCTCAAAATGTAATGTAAAAATCTTGATTGATGCAGAAGAAAGTTGGATTCAAGATGCTATTGATATGGTTGCTTTAGATTTGATGGAAATTTACAATAAAAAAGTACATACTATTTTTCTGACACATCAATGTTACAGAACTGGAACACTATCAAAGATTAAAGAAAATTTTAAACGGGCAAAAGAAAATAAATTTTTACTTGGAATAAAATTAGTTAGAGGCGCATACATGGAAAAAGAGAGAGAAAGAGCTAAGAAATATAATTATGAAAGTCCAATCCAGCCAACAAAATCTGATACTGATTTAGAGTTTGATAATTCTGTAAAGTTTTGTGTTGATAATATAGATAATATATCAATTTGGGTTGGTAGCCATAATGAATTTTCATCAATGCAACTTGTTAAGATTATGAAAGAAAAGAAAATAAAATCAAATGATAAAAGGATATGGTTCTCACAATTATATGGAATGAGTGATAATATATCTTTTGCTTTAGCAGATATGGGCTATAATGTAGTAAAATTAATACCATTTGGACCTATAGAGAAAACGATTCCATACCTTATCAGAAGAGCAAATGAAAATAGTTCAGTAAAAGGTCAGAGTAACAGACAATTTACATTAATAAAAAACGAAATAAATAGAAGAAATAATATAAATTGAATTTATGAGTTTAAGTGAACAGGAAGAACAAAGGCGTCAATCAAGGGAGGATATAATTAATTTAGGTATTGATCCTTATCCACCCGAAAAGTTTGAAATTAATTCTAATGCCGAGGAAATAAAGCAAAAATTTGATGAAAAAAAATCAAATTTTGATGATGTTACTATTGCTGGAAGATTGATGTCAAGAAGAGTTATGGGATCAGCCTCCTTTGCTGAAATTCAGGACTCATCTGGTAAAATTCAAATTTATGTTAGAAGAGATGATATCTGTGAAACTGAAGACAAGACATTATACAATACTATTTTCAAGAAAAAATTAGATCTTGGTGATATTATTGGAATTAGTGGATTTACTTTTAAAACAAAAATGGGAGAGGTAACTATCCACGTTAAAAAACTAAAAGTATTATCAAAGTCTGTTAGACCACTTCCTGTTGTTAAGGAAGTTACAGATGAGAAGGGTGATTCAACTAAATATGATGAGTTCAGTAATAAAGAATTAAAATATAGAAGAAGATATATTGACTTAATCGTCAATCCAGATTCAAGAGAAATTTTTGTAAAAAGATCAAAAATAATTAATGAGATAAGAAATATTTTAAATGATAACAATTATTTAGAGGTCGAAACTCCAATTCTTCAACCTATATACGGAGGTGCTGCAGCTAGACCTTTCAAAACTTATCATAATACATTAGATATTCCTTTATACCTTAGAATAGCAAATGAGTTATATCTTAAAAGATTAATAGTTGGTGGTTTTGATGGTGTTTATGAATTTGCAAAAGATTTTCGAAACGAAGGTATGTCCAGATTTCATAATCCTGAGTTTACTCAATGTGAGTTTTATGTTGCCTATAAGGATTATTTGTGGATGATGGATTTCGTTGAAGATATGTTTAAAAAGATCGTTGAAAAAGTAAACGGCTCAACCAAAATTATTTGTGGAGAAAATAAAATTGATTTTGGTAAAAAATGGAAAAGATATACTATGTATGAGGCTATTGAAAAGTTTACTTCAATTGACGTCTCAAATATGGATGAGAAAGAATTAAGAAAAACTTGTAAAGAACTAAATATTAAGACTGATAAATCAATGGGAAGAGGTAAAATTATAGATGAAATTTTTGGAGAGAAATGTGAACCAAATCTCATTCAACCAACATACATAACAGACTATCCTATTGAAATGTCTCCTCTTTCAAAAAAGCATAGGGAAAAAGAGGGTCTTGTTGAAAGATTCGAGCTAATCTGTAATGGTAAGGAAATCTGTAATGCTTTCTCTGAAATAAATGATCCTATAGACCAAAGAAAAAGATTTGAAGATCAAGTAAAACTAGGTATCAAAGGTGATGATGAGGCTATGGTTTTAGATGAGGATTATCTCAAGGCATTAGAATATGGAATGCCGCCTACAGCCGGTATAGGTATAGGAATTGATCGTCTTACCATGATTTTAACTAATTCAGATTCCATTCAAGATGTTCTTTTCTTTCCCCAGATGAAACCGGAAAGTTCTTAAAGATTATCAAAAAATCTACTTCTTTTTTCAAGTTTTAAGTCTTGAAGTAGTGCTGAAACAGCGTTTATTGAAAGGTTATAAGATTGGAATCTTCCAAATGGAACCCAGCTAAAGTTTATTCTCCAACAATGAAGGTCTCTTGTCGCATTTATACTTGTTTGAGTTAACATTTTATTCTTAAAATCATAACCAGACCTAAAGGATATTTTTGTTTTTTCTGTGATGCTTATATCTCCAGAAAATGTTAATGTTTGAGTTATAGTAGGATCTCTAAAACCAATTTTTCTTCTATTAAGATTATAACTTGCATTGATAGACCAAGGAACATTAAAATCAATATACTCTGCTAAATTTGCATTTATATAATCAATTTCTTGTCTTGTCCCAAAGGAAGATTCTTTGTCATCTTCCTCCTCTTTTCTGAAATCTTTTGCAGAAAACCTGAAACCAAGTGCGATATTTACAAAAGCGAGAGATCCAATGCCTTGATTGTTTTGAAGCGAAAGTTCATTAATTCTTCTTTGATAAACTATTTCATTATTAGATTGGGAAGAAATACTATCGAGCTTATAAGCATATGGTTCAATATTTCCAGATAAGCTAAGGTTAATTAGTCTTTTAAAGAATGAAGTCCTTGTACTAAATCTGATTGGAGCAAGATTAAAGGAGTCTGCTAAAAAATTATAACTACTAGAAAAAGATAAGTTTTCAAATATTTTAATTTTTTTAGTTCCACTTATTGTATCATTCTTATCTAACACTTTTATTTCTAGATTATTTCCAATATAAAAGTTCATAGTAGCAGAGCTACCAATCCTTGGAGTACCATATAAGAAATTTTCATAATTACTTAGAAGTCGTGTATCTCCATTTTCATTGATTTGGATATTTTCATAATAACCATATCTTGGTTTAGTAAAGTCTGGACTAAATGAGAGAGATATTTCAGGTGAAATCACATGTCTTATTGCCTTAATTTTTCCTTTTTTAAAGAATACTGTCCCATAAATTCTAGTAGAAAGTGACAGGGCAGAATTATATGACCAAGCCCTTGAAAATGAGTTAGTCGTATCAATTTCAATTCCATTCTCCAATTCATTATAATTATAGCTTAGCTTTTTAAAGTACCATATTTCATTATAATTTACGCTTGGACTTACAGTAAAGTATTTAAGAAGATTAAAAGATGTAGATATTGGTATTGTGTGCTTTCCCCCAATCTTTGATCTATCTAATATTGAGCTTATATTATCAAAATTGAATTCAATTTGATCGGAAAAATTTTCTGGTGAGTTTATTATATTTAACCCTGACAAAGACCCCCCAGAGGCGCCATTACTTAATTGTATTTTTCCTGTAAATCTATGGCTTATACTTAATTTTCCTAACGCTGTTTTACCCAGTTTCCCAAGATTTTTGAACGGATATATTCTACTCATATTATAGCTTACATCAGGCAAGGTCAAATTTACTTTTTTCGTTTGAACATTTTGAGAGTGTCTCAAGTTAGCAGATAAATTAAAAGGTGTTCCTTTAAATGTTTTGGTATAGGATATATTTGAATTGAATTGAGCATTAATACTTTCATTAAAATCTGAATAAACTAAGTTCTTATTTTGATTATATGAGTTTGTTTGAAAATTAACTGAAGAAGAAAATCTACTAGATCTACCTTTTGAGTCGGGAGAATGTGCCCAAGAAAAAGAGAAATCATTAGATATTGCAGGATTTTCAAAAGTTCCAGTTTTTGATTTATTGAAGTTGAATCTTAAACTACCACTATATGAATATCTTTTTTTGTAACTCGTTCCTAGGGTAACCCCATAACTTCCCTTAGAATAAATATCACCAGTTAGTCTTAAATCAATATTATCACTTGCTGCAAAGTAATATCCACCATCCCTAAGATAAAAACCTCTTCTTTGTTCTTCACCATAGTTTGGCATGATAATTCCTGATATTTTCTTTTTAGGTTGAGGAAACATTCCAAATATAAAGCCAAGAGGCGTAGGGATATTTCCAAATTTTAGATGAAAAGGGCCTGATAAAACTTTTTTTCCTGGGATTACCTTTATTTTTTTTGCAGAAATATGGAAATGAGGTTCAGCGAGGTTACATGTAGTATATTTAGCATCATGAATAAATAGTTCATCAAGTTCATTTTTCTTCACATCTTCACCTTGCATATACGCATCATCTAATTGTGTGACGATGCCTTTTATTTTTGCTTTTTTAGAATCAAAATTGTAAGTGATTTTATCAGTTTCATATGATTGATTATCTTCAGTAAATATTGGCTTTCCAATTTTTTTTCCTAAAGAATCTACTCTGAAGTTAGCATCTATTGTTTGTTCATCCCAATCTATTAAAATTTCATATGCAGAAAGATTGATATCACCGTAATCGATTTTTGAGTTGCCGTAAAGTTTAAGAGTTTGAGTTTTTAAATCATAAAAGATAGAATCCTTAGCACTGTAGTTTATGGTAGTCTCAATCTCTCCTATATTTTCAATGGAGTCTGTTTCGATACTATCTTTCTCATTTGATATAGCTATAGTGTCTAGTTTTTCTTGACTAAAAGAAATATGTGTGATAAATATTAGAATGAATAAAACTAAATTTTTCAATTTTATAAAATTATTCCTTTTTTATAAATTTACATTGGTGCAAATTTATCTTCTTAAATAAATAAATCGAAAATGAGATGTGTTAATGTGTCCTTTTTAGCTTTTTTATTAGTTATTTTAACTTCTTTTAACTCATCCAAACAAGATAAATACCAATTAAAGACAATTGTTATTGATGCTGGCCATGGTGGGAAAGATCCAGGAGCGAAAGGGAAGGTCTCGTGGGAGAAGGATATAGCATTATCCATTTCTTTAGAACTGGGTAGGATTCTTAATGAGAATATGCCTGAAATCAAAGTGGTTTATACAAGAAAAAATGATACTTTCCTCTCATTATTTAAGAGATCAGAAATTGCTAATAAAGCAAATGCAGATCTTTTTCTATCGATACATTGTGATGCATTTCATAATAGTTCAGTAAATGGGGCAACCTCATATCTTATGGGGTTAAGTAAATCTTCTGCTAATATGAATGTAGCTAAGAGAGAAAACTCAGTGATTTTTATGGAGGAAAATTATGAGGAAATTTATCAAAACTTTGATCCTAATTCCTCTGAATCTATTATGTTATTATCGCTTACACAGAAAGCAAAGATTGATAACAGTACAATATTGGCCAATCTAATACAGGACCAATTTAAAAACAGAGTAGGGATGAAATCCAGAGGAGTTAAGCAGGCGCCATTTCAAGTATTATGGAATACAACTATGCCAAGTGTCTTGATTGAGACAGGTTTTATGACAAATTCATCTGACGAAAAGAAACTAAATAATAAAACGCATCAAGTATATATTGCTTCCGCGATTTTTAGAGCAATTCGAGATTATAAGAAGTTTTTAGAATCAAATTAGCTAAATTTGATCTATGAATAAGGAAGTAAAAGTTGGTATAATTGGAGTAATTGGCCTAGTATTTTTTTATTTAGGATCAAATTTTTTAAAAGGTATTGATTTTTTTTCTCCAATTAATAGGTATTATGCGCTATATGAAAATGTTGATGGCCTAATAGTTGCTAATCCAATTATAGTTAACGGCTTTACTGTTGGTAGAGTGAGTGATATTAAGATTCTTCAAAATCGAGAAAATAAAATACTTGTATCAATGGATATTGATGAGGGGTTGGTCATAGGAAGTAATTCAAAAGCTACATTAAGTAGTAATGACTTTCTAGGAAGTAAGGCAATTGTTTTGACCATTGGTGACATTACTAATCCAATAGATGAGGGCGATACAATAAACTCAGAAATTGCTGGTGGTCTTTCTGAACTTCTTGAGAAAGCTACTCCAATTACTGATAATTTAGGTGTAACAATTAGTAGGCTTAATGATATTTTATCAAGTCTCAGAGGAAGTGGTGATATGATTACAAATACACTTGGCAACTTAAATGATGTGCTTTCTAATACTAATAATTTGATTGATAATAATGAAGAAACCTTAACTAATACATTAAGTAACTTAAATAATTTAACGGAGGATTTATCTCAAAAATTAAAAGATATTGATCCAATTATAGAAGGCGCCAATAATATGATTAGTAGTTTTAATAAAGTTGATTTTGAGTCAACTTTTAATCAAATTGATATTTTATTAACATCAGTTAATGGTGTTTTTGATAATTTAGAATCTGGGGATGGAGGTACCCTTTCATTGTTATTATCAGACGATTCTTTATATAATAACCTTAATAAGACTGCATTTGATCTCGATAAATTACTTAAGCATATAAACGAAAACCCTAAACATTTTTTTGCTCCTTTAGGGAAGAGTAGAAAGAAAATCGAAAGAGATCTTAGGAAGCAGAAAGAGGACTAGGTGGTGTAACTCAGTAAGTGACCATCAATTTCCTCTGTTTTTATTTCAATTGTTTTTCCATTTATAGAACAAGTATAGAGATTCTTTATTTTTTCTCTGATTTCTATATTTTTTAGAGGTATTGTAGTTCCATCTACTTTATATGCTGTCTCTTTCATGGACCAGTACTCAACTAATTTTTTTAGATTTTCTCCAACAACTAAATCTTCTTTTTCGCTAAGAAATTTAGATCTAATTTTTTTAACTTTTTCATCTATTCTCTCTATATCTATACCACATTTTTTTGTATTAAAAATTACTGAAACGTATGGAAATTTATGAGAAATTGAAATATGATATTTAGATTTTATAAGATGTGGTTTACCATTATTATCTTTTCTTATTCCCTCAAAAAGTATATTTAATTCCTCACACATTTTCTCAATTAAAACTCTTGAGGCATAAAACTCTTTTTTTTTATTTTCATTTTTTACGTCAGTTTTCTGATCTGTTAAAATAGATAATGCATCTGATGACTCATTGATTTTCCAGATCCAAATAATTGAATCAACATTTGAAATTTTTTTAATTATACCCATGAAATATCTAATTACCATAAAATTATAAAATAATTGTATGATTTTATTTAAATTCATATCTCAATGAATCAGTTCAACTCAGAAGATATTTCTAATAAAAAATTTAACTCAGGTTTTAGAGGTTACGATAAATCTCAAGTTGATAGTTACCTTCAAATTCTAGCTAGTGAATTTAAAATTTTAGAGAATAAAATTATTGACCTAGAAAATAAAATATCAGATCAAAAAAAAGAAAATGAAAAATTTAAAAGTGTTGAGTCATCACTTATTAATACATTAAAAGCTGCAGAAGACACTGGAAAAGATCTTGTCAAGAATGCGAAAGAGGATGCGAAAGGAATTCTAAATGATGCTAGGAAAGAGTTAACTGCAATCAAGGAGGAATATGATAGCATCAAGTTACTAAGAGATAATACTGTTAAGGATATTAATCATCTAAAAGAGAAAATTAATTCTGGTCTAGATATTATTGGGGATGAAGCTAATTTCGATGAGATCTCAGATAGTATTGATGCTGTCGAAGAAAATATAACTAATTCAGAGAAAGAGGATGAAGTTTATAAAGAAAAAGAAAAGGAACCTCTGGAAGATAGCCTTGATGGAAATGATCTAGATATAGAGAGTATAGATGAAAAAGAAGAAGATGCGGTTGAAGGTGACTCTATAGAAGATGTTGTTGAAGAGGATAAAATTAATGAGGAAAATGAATTACCTGAATCTGAGGGGGATGATATTTATGAATTAATAACGGAGAACGAAGAAGAATCTCAAGAAGAGGATAATAAAGAGAAATCTCCATCTGATGACAATGAAGATAGTAGCAGTAAACCGGAACAAATAGAAGATGAGGATTTGGAATCAACCCAAAATAATTCCCCTGATTCTTCAGATTTATTTTCTGAAGAAAAGGAGGAAGAGGATAAGGATAATAATAAAGAAGAATTATCTGCCGATGATATTTTTGGAGGACAAGAAAATAATGACGAAGGTGATCATCCTGGAGAAGAAAATATTATTTCTGACGAAAATGAAAATGATCTAGATGAGTCTGATAATAATAATATAGATTCTGAGCAAGAACCAGAAGATGAAAAAAATGAGTCTGAAAAAAAGAAGTCAGATGATACTCAGAAATCATTTTTTGATACATTCGATGAAAATTAATAATTCAACTATATCTCTTAGTGGTTTAGAGTTCAAATCTAAAATTGGTCTATTTGATTTTGAGAAAGAGAATGGAAACACTTTCATAGTTAATGTCTCTATAGACGTAGATAAAATAACATATGATGATTCAATTGAAGGTACTGTCGACTATTCTAACTTATTTTCAATTATTGATAGAGAGATGTCCAAAGAGTATAATCTTATTGAGACAGTTGCTCATAGGATATCCAATAATATCCATTCTCAGATAAAAAATATTAAATTGTGTAAACTTGAGATTATTAAAAAAAATCCACCGATTGATGGCAATGTAGATAATTCAAGTTTTATTTTAGAAACAACTTCATAGAAAAGATGAGTAAGGAAAGTTCGATAAAAGAATATATAAGTAAGGCAAAAAAAATTATTAATGATGACGAAAAGCTTAGAAAGCTTATCGAAGATGTTTTAAAAAAATTGAAAGAAATTTCGAGTGATAAGAAAACTTCTGCGAAGCTAAATGATTCTCTTAGATTATTTATTAGAATTATAAATGCCTACACCTCTAAAGAGTATACATATGTCCCATGGAAGACGATTTGTCTTATAGTAGCAGGTTTAATCTATTTTATTTATCCTGTTGATTTAATTCCTGACTTTATACCCGTCTCTGGACTTATTGATGATGTTATACTAATTGCTTGGATATATGAATCAATTCAAGATGATATTGAAAATTTCTTGGAGTGGGAGAAAA
>CAZKLB010000032.1:0-10212 GCA_964553685.1 uncultured Marinoscillum sp. | reverse complement strand
TGAAGTGGATATATGGTTAGATGGCAGAGTGCCAGATGATGACGTGTCTATTGTAGTTATCAAAAAAAATAGTTAATAAAAGCATTCAAATATTATTGTTATATATGTTAAACATGATTAAATTTGAAAATGAAACAAAATCCAGAAGTTGAGTTAAAATTACCTGTAATACCAGATATTGAACTCACAGCAACTAAAACTGCTGAAGTAATCTCAAAACATATGAATCTATCAGAAGAAAAAACTGGTGAGATAAGTATGGCAATTATTGAATCATGTATAAATGCATTTGAACATTCTAAAACAAAAGAAATTTATATTCATTTTATTGTATCAGATGATAAGTTAACTGTAAAGGTTATTGATAGGGGTAAAGGGTTTGATAAATCTAAAGTTGAGATACCTAATATTGAAAATAAATTAAAAGCTGACGCGCGTAAAAGAGGTTGGGGATTACAACTTGTCGCTGAGTTAATGGATAGTGTTGAGTACGACAGTGATGAATCAGGTACGACCGTAACAATGACTAAAAAGAAAGAAAAATGAGTGATTCAATAAAAAATGTAGAAGATAAAAACGGTGTAATAGTTATTAGTACATCGGGTTATTTTAATAATATAGCAGGAGATGCAGTTTTAGAAGTTTTTACTGAAAAGATGGATTCTGGAAGTACTAAGTTTCTAATTGATATGGCCGACTCAAAAGTTGTTAACAGTATTGGTGTATCAATACTCATTGAGATCATTGAAAAGCTTCAAAGTGTGAATGGTGTTATGGCCTTCACAAACCTTGCTGGTATTGTTGAGAAAACTTTCAATATCATGGGAATCACAAAATATTGTGAAATATATGATTCAGTTGATGCAGGAGTAGATAAATTATCATAAAATCTCATGCCAAGTTCTTCTAAAAGATCTATAGAGGATTTAGAGAAGCAGTTATTACTCAAGAATAAAGATTTAAATGAGAAGTATCTAGAGGTTGAAACTCTATTGGATCTTACGAATACTATAAATTCATTAGAAGATCTAGATAGCTTATTTTTTAATGTTCTGACCTTATCATCATCAATATTAAATTCTTCTAAAGGAATTATACTTATTAAAAATGAAGTTTCAAGTATTTTTGATCCTGTTTCTATATTTAATCTTGAGGAGGAAAATATAAAAAAGCAAATTTTTAATACAAGGTCTGGCTTTCTAAAAAAGCTTAATAAAGAAAAGAAGACTTTTGTTGTAAATGAGGACGACAAGTTTAATCATTCTTTATTTGAATCAAAATTTAGTTTGATTAGCCCTATTATTAATAATGATAGCTTAGTTGGTGCAATTGTGCTATTGGACAAGGAGACAAGACAGGGACTTGAAGATTTCAATGATAATGATTTAAAGCTTATTGATTCAGTTTCTATACAGACAAGTTTTGCATATCAAAATGTTAAACTTTTGGAGTCACTCAAAAAATCAAACCAGCTTAACGAAAATATCATGTCTTCCATAACTACTGGAATAATTGAAATAAATTTATTTGGTGAGATAGGATTTGTAAATAAAGAGGCTTTAAGATTATTAAGCAAGGAGGAAGAGGAGATAGTGGGAAACCATAATATGATAATTTTTGAAAAAAATGAACCTTTGATTGAAATAATCCAAAAAGTTGAAATTGAGCAAAAGAGAATTTTTGAAAACGAATTCATTTTGAAAGCAAATAGAAAGAAAATAAGTGTGAATCTTTCCTGTTCCCCTGTTTTTGATGACGAAAAAAACTTTTCTGGAATTGTAATTGCCTTAGATGATCTATCTAAAATTAATAAAGTTAAATCAACCTTTAAAAAGTATGTTTCTAAAAACATTGTGGATAAATTGTTAGAGAGTGAAGACTCTCTTAACCTAGGTGGTACTGAAAGTGATGTTACGATTTTATTTTCAGATATAAGAGGGTTTACAAGTATGTCAGAAAAACTTAGTCCTACTCAAATTGTTAAGTTATTGAATAAGTATTTTCAGTCAATGATTAATGTTGTTTTTAAATATAATGGTACACTTGATAAAATAGTTGGTGATGAACTTATGGTCCTTTATGGTGTTCCACTAAAAAATCCGGAGGATACTGAAAACTCAGTTAAAACAGCTATTGAGATGTTTGTTCAGTTAGATAAATTCAATGAGAGAATAGTTAAGGATGGCTTTAAACCTTTTAAAATTGGTATTGGTATCAATAAAGGAAAAGCTGTATCTGGTAATATTGGGTCTGAGCAACAGATGAATTATACAGTAATTGGTGATACAATCAATCTAGGTGCCAGGCTCTGCTCAAGTGCTAAATCTGGAGAAATACTTATATCAAGGTCTGTTAAGGAAAATATTTCTGATAAGTATGATTTCAAACAGGTTCCATCAATCGAGGTAAAAGGTAAGGCTAAACCAATTGACATTTGGTTATATAAACACAAAAAGAAGTCTTAAACTTTTTTCTTACAAACTACAATAGTTATATCATCAGGATTATGAACTCCATTCATCCACTTGTCTGATAACTTGACTAATTCATCTTTAATTTCGTCAGAGGATTTTGTTGCATTTTTTTCAATACATTCTTTAACTGCTGCATAGTCAAGTAGTTCGCCTTCTCTATTTGGTGCTTCCGGTAACCCATCAGATAACATCACAAGTACATCATCTTTTGAGAATTTTTTATCAAGGACAGCAAAGTCTTCTGTCATCAAACCACCTAAAGGTAAATTTGAAATTGTAATTTCATCAACTTCATTTTTCTTCTTATCATAATGATACATTGGCGGCATAGCAGCAGAGCTCATTTTCATACTTCCATTCTGAAAATGAACTAAATTTAAACTCATTCTTAACCTTCCAATATCAACTTTTTTGATAATCTTATTTAATGTTTTTAGTATGAAGTTGGGGTCATTTGAATCAATTCCAAGTAGACCAGCTTTTGTAATAGATACCATCATTCCTGAAGCGGTACCGTGCCCTGTTGCATCACCACAAATAGCCAGAAGACTTCCATCTTCAAATTCTATAAAATCATAGTAATCTCCTCCTACTTCTGTGGCACATCTTATGTAAGTACTAATATCTAAATCTGCTCTGTCAGGGTTTTCTTTTGCGAGTAGGCCCATTTGAAGATTATGAGCTTCCTCTAGTTCCTCCTCTTTACGTTTTTCTTCCATTAGTTTCTTAGTTCTTCCTTGGCTGAACTTAACATAGAAGAATATTATTGAAACTATTATAAAAAAGTAAGATATAAAAGCAAATGTTGTTAGATACCAAGGAGGCTTGACTGTTAGCTCATACTCTAGTTGGTTTATACTTTCAATACCTGAACTATTTGCAGATTTAATCCTTAAATTATACTTACCATAAGGTGCAAGTATTTTATTCCCATTAATAAAACTATTTGAATATCCTGAGCTCTGAATAATTAACTTTCTTTCCTTTCCAAGGTTGACCCATTCATCATTTAGTTCCTCAATTTTATAAAAAATTTGAGTGCTTTGAGGCTTGTAATATGATGGTGAGGAAAGACTTAGTTCAACATTAGAAACTTCATCGGTTAAGTCAATTTTATTATCAACTATTTTAAATTCTCTTTTATCAAAGTTTTCATCTATTAGTTCCGATAGGGTAAGATTAATAATTGGATTTTCTCTGTCTACAAAGAGGTTATATAAATCAATTTTCTGAATTTTATTTTCTGAGAAAACATATATCAGATCGTTAAAAAAACTTATACCATTATCTAAAATTTTATTAGGATCTAATCCGTCTTCAATATTGATATTTCTTAAGTTATTATTATTGCCATCAGTCAAAGTTGACATAACTTCAAAATCAAAATAATTTATTCCCTTGTCTGATAATATAAATAGATATTGGTATGTTTTTAAGAATGCATTAACATTATTAGAAAGTAGACCATTATCAACATTAATATTTTTGAATCCTGATGAATCATTTACATAAACATAGAGACCGTCACCAGACGATCCAACATAAAGTTCATCATTATATTCTGTGATACTTGATAGAGATGAACTTGTGATACTAGTTTTATCATTAATATCAAAGATGTAGTGTTTAACTAGCTCTAAGGTTTCAGGATTATATTTATATAAACCAGATTCAGAATTAGTTAACCATAATTCATATTTTTTAGATAAAAGAAGAGATGAGAACCCATTAGGAAATTTATTCTTATTACTTCTCTGATTAAACTGAAAGTTTTGAAACTTATTTCCGTCAACATCAAATACTGATATTCCAGTATTAAGTGAAATCCATAACTCTTTTTTATTTTCTCTGACAATTACGGATAGATTATTAATGTTTCCTGACAAGATAGAATTAAATCCTGATGTTGAATTTTGAAATACTGTAATTTCCTCTGTGTATAAATCAAAAACATTCAGTCTATCAGTTCCGATATACAACAAATCTTCGTCAAGAAGTAGAGATGGGGTGCCAATGCTTTGATCAGGGAGTAGTTCTTCTAAAACATATTCGTATGATAATTCGTCTTCTTCATAAATAAGAAGATTTTGATCAGTTACCACAACCCTATAAAAATCATTTTCTACCATTGTAAGGATTTTCTCGTCCCTATCAAAGACAGAAAGAATATTATTAATCTTTTCAGTTACTTTTAGAATACCAGATTTACTTGATATGTAATATGCTCCTTTGAAGTTATTTATATCATTAATTTCTAAATTTGATGCTTTATTAAGATTTTGGGTATAGAATTCAGAGTTAGCAAAAAATATTCTTTCAACATTCGCATTTTCTGACCAGACAACAAACTCGTTATCATTAATCACTTTCGATTTTAATTTATACCCTAAGTATATAGGTGTTAATATTTCATTCTCGAGATCATCTATTTTAAATACTCCGTCCTGGGTATGAATAATTAATTTTCCAAAAATTTCAAAAATGTTATATACCTCTTTATTATCTAAAATATTAAAATGACTAATTGAGTTATTTAATTTATTTACTAAGGCTAAACCATTATCTGTAGATACAAGAATTAAGCTATCATATGAATATATATCATATATAAAATTTGAAGGGAGACTATTTGATGTCCCCTCACTGTAGTATCTCTTGTTTGATTTTGTATTAAGATCAATTTTGTTTAATCCATTTGATGTACCTACCCATAAGGCACTATCCTCATTGTATAGAGAAAATAATATAACATCATTTTGGGTGTCGTTAAATTGGGATGATGAAATAGACAATGGATTACGAGGATCAAATTTAAAGTCTTCCAGGATCGTATCATTTTCTAACTCATATACAAATAAGCCTTCTGTTTGAGTTGGAATAAATAGATAGTTCAAATAATTGTAAAAACCAGTTGGTGATGAGTTTAATTCTAGTCTATCAAAACTTAGGTTTTCATATCTAAAATAATCCATTCCAGAATTTGTCGATACAAAAATACCATCTGTATCAACCTGAAATGAAAATTTAGTACTATTATCAGATATTGTTTTATTATCAAATGGATTAGATCTAAAAATAGAATTACTTAATCCATCAAACCTATTCAACCCCTCATTTGTACTTATCCAATTAAATCCTTTTTTATCTATAAAAATTGAATTTATATCTTCAGTAGATAGGTCTGAAACATCAACATTATTGATATTTAAGTTACTCTGTGAAAATAAATCAATAGTTATAAAAAATAATAAAAGGGATAAATACCTTTTCAACATATTAATCTAATAAAATTTTATAGTCGATCTTTAGCAAGATTCCTCACTAGTGCCGACTGAATACCATAGAAATTTTTTGATGCAATAAGTTCAAATAACTCATTTCCTTGATCAATATTACCAGAAGCAATGTGAGCTAATCCTTTGAAATAATCATAATAATCGTCGTCTAGTGTAATCCCAAAAAATCCACCATTAAACCTATTTGTTTGGTTAAAAAACTCTAGAGCTTTTTCAGGATTTCCAAGATTTAGTTCAACTAATCCATTTAGAACTAGGTAGTTATGCATTGGATTAGGCCTATTTATCTTTTTTGACTCTTCCATATACCTTGTTAACTTTGATTTTGCATCATCATATTTACCAAAAAGTATATCATGCCAAATTTTGAATGTACTTTCAAGGTAGTTTGCATTTTTAATTCCTTCATCGTATTCATCTTCAGTCATTCGATTCTTTCTTAAATTAATGGCATTAACCCGTGCCTCCTTAGTTAATGTAATTTGTCTTAGAGACTCATTTTCTTGTTGATTATGAGCATAACATAAAAACTTTATTCTTTGAATATCTACAAGCGAATTTAATTCTTGCTGAGCAGGTAACTCCAAATTAATTAAATTGTCTTCATATTCGTTTAGAGCTTCGATGGCACCATCAAAATTATTATTAAAAAGATGCATCTGAGGAAAGTAAAAATATGCATTAAATTGATTACCTAATTCAATATTTTTTCTAAAGAAAGATTCAGCTGCAGCATAATCACCTTTAAAGGTGTTAGATAATGCACGGTAGTGATTTGAAGTATAGAGATTGCTGACTTCTTGGTCTTGATAATTTTCAAGTCTTGCATAACTTTCAATTGCTTTATCAAAATCACTCATTGTCCTGTAATAATTACCAACAACAACGTGGGTGTAGCTGTTATCAGAATTATTTTTCTCAATATCGTCAATCATTGTTTTTAAGTAGTCGTAATCTATTTCTCCAGTTGGTAGCATGACACCGTAGACTCCAAACTGTAAATGTTTAGCTATTAGTAAAAGTTTTGCTCCAAAATGATTTGGATCTAATTCTAAGGTTACTTCGAGATCATCAATCGCCTCATAAATTTCACCAGGATTATAGGACTTAATTAATCCTGACCAAAAACGAAGTCTTGGTATATCTGGATTATCATCAGCTAACATTGTGATATTATATGAAGCTACTTCTGGATCATAATTAGTCCTCCAGTTATATAAAAATTCAATAATACCGGCTTCCATTTCACTAACTTCCTCACGTCTTTCATAGACATCTCTTAATATCGAATTATTTGTTTCCGTACCGAGATCTGAGTAGAGAGTAGCTTTTGCAAGAAGGAAATCTGGATCAAGAGTGATTGCTTTGTTTAGGTTTTCTCTTCTTTTTTCAACACTATTTTGTCTTCTGAGTTCATATAAATCTAATGCCTCAACATATAAATCTCTAGCTTCTTTTGACTTAGTGGTAATGGTTATATCTTTTAAACCACTTCCTTGGTCACTAGTGCCGCAAGAGTAAATAAAAACGATAATTAATATAGATAGAATTTTTTTCATAGTTTACTTATTTTAACAGTGGACAATTTAATTTTTTTTTTCTAAAAAAACGAGTAAAAAATGATAATAACACACTTTTTCTTTAAAAAAAATAGTTTAATTATAATGATAAAATTTTATCGAAAAATTTTTGAGATACTGTAAAATTTCTTCCGTCTTCTATGTGTAGACTATTGTCTCCTCTTCCGTTTATAGAATGATATTTAATTATGTGTTTTCTAAAATTTTCCAGATCGTTTACGGTATAATCATTACCGTTATCATCCTGAATTATAAATTCATTATTTTTTTTAGACATATTGAAACTAATTGAAAGTTTATATCGTTATGGATGTATCTTAATGGTTTGGTTTACTTTAAAATTCCCTCACTCGTGAGGGATTTTTTTTATCCTTCATTCTCAGTATTAGGAACTTCCTCAGGAGGAGTATCACAGTCTGATCCTCTACACGGTAAATTTTCTCCAAAACCACATGAAAGTAATGTAGCACTAAATAGTATAAATATATACCTGAAAAGCTTCATATTTTTTTATTCAATTGTTATAGAAAAAAGTTTTACTGAGTAAAATTAATTATTTATTGATTACCAGCCAATTCCGTAGTATGCTTTCACACCATTAGGATACATACCCTCAACTAAAACCCCATCATTTTTTGGGAGTTGAGATAGAATCGTAGAAAGTTCTTCAACATCCGATATATTTCTTTTATTAAGAGATGTTACAATAAAACCTTTAGTTATTCCTGAACTTTTCCATTTTCCTTTCTCAATTTCAGTTACTTGAGCGCCACCATCAATTTCTAATTTTTCCTTGAGATCTTTTGGTACATCAGCAAAACGTGCTCCATCTATAGAAAAAGAATTAGTTGAAGCTACAACTTCGGTAGTTCCTAGTGTATTTTTAAGTGTTGCATTTGCTGTCTTAGTTTTTCCATCTCTTATATATTTTACTAATATCTTATCTCCTGGTCTATTTATCGCAACCTGTTCTTGTAAATTTGATACATTTTTAATTTCGACACCGTTTATCTCTATAATCACATCTCCAGATTCTAATCCAGCATCGGCTGCAGAACTTCCATCGTTAACTCTATCAATAATAACTCCTGTAAGTACTGGTAAATCCTTTTCCTTAGCTATTTCTGCATTAACATCCAGAATAGTAATTCCTAGTAAAGCCCTCTGAACAACTCCAAACTCAGAAAGATCTTCATAGACTTTTTTAACTAGGTTTGAGGGAATTGCAAAAGAATATCCTGCGAAAGTACCAGTCGGGGTGGCAATTGCTGAGTTAATGCCAACAAGTTTACCTTTTAAATTAACAAGTGCACCGCCAGAGTTTCCTGGATTTACTGGGGCTTGGTGTTGAATGAAAGCCTCAATTTGTAAATTATTTCTGTCTCTTAATATTCCAATGTTTCTAGCTTTGGCGCTAACAATCCCAGCTGTAACAGTAGATCTAAATTCAAAAGGTGAGCCAACAGCTAAAACCCATTCTCCAATTTCAACATTATCTGAGTTTCCAAACTCAATAACCGGTAAATTCTTTGCATCAATTTTAAGTACAGCAATGTCTGTAGTAGGGTCGGCACCTTCAACAGTTGCCTTGTAGGTGCTATTATCATTTAATAAAACTTCAACCTCGCTTGCATTATCTATAACGTGATTATTAGTGATTATATATCCATCCTCAGTCATGATTACACCTGATCCTGAACCTCTTCTTTTAGGCATTTCTCTTTCCCTATTATCATATCTTTCACCAAAAAAATCTCTAAACATATCTTCGAATGGACTTCTTGTCGATGTGCTTCTGCCTTCATATGTTGTTCTTATGTGTACAACCGCAGGAGTAGTTTTTTTTGATGTGTATATAAAGTTTAAGCCTTCAGGAACTACTACATCAGTTGTGTCTAATATGTAGTTAGCGAATTGAACTCTTTCACTATTAGATGTTTCATTTACACTTTTGTCTTCAAAGATTATATCGTAGCTAAAAACGGCTACTAGTCCACCAAATATTGAGAAAAGAAGAGCAAATAGATAGTTTTTAAATTCTTTCATGTGAATGTATTTTATTTTTTACAAATCTAAGAACTACTACGAATTTAAGAATTATTAATTATTCAAATTAACATTGTTTAACATAAAAAAAGGCGGCATGATAGCCGCCTTTCACATCCAAAATTGAATACGTTTTACTTTATTTGGATAGTCTTTTTAACAGTAGCTTTTTCATCTTTAAGAACGGATACTTTTAAAATACCGTTTTTGCATACTGCTGATATTTTTTCTTCATTTATCTCATCAGGTAATTGAAAAGATCTAGAAAATTTACCATATCCAGTTTCAATTTTATGAAAATTGTTGTCACTACTATCAATTTTTCTTTCACCAGATACAGTAAGATATCCTTTATTAATTTCAATATTTAAATCTTTTTTTTCCATTCCTGGTACAGCAAATGAAATATCAAAAGATTTATCATTTTCTACAATATCAACTTTTGGTGAAAAATCATTCTCATAATTATTATCAAAAAAATTATCAAAAAAATTATCGAATAAAAATGGTCTAGTATAATTATTCGATGGTTTTAAAATTAAGTGTCTCATTTATTTATTTGTTTAATTTATATTCACTTTATAACTATGAAAATTATATACCAAAGTAGAAATGGTGACATTTATATGTCATAATGACATAAAAAATAAATTTTTATTTAAAATTATGCCAAAATGACATTTATTAATTTACCTTTTAGATTTTATTTACCAATTATTATTGCACATTTAATATTGAAAATTTAATATTGCAATCCTAAATATGCCTTCTTAGCTCAGTTGGTTAGAGCAGTAGACTGTTAATCTATTGGTCCTA
>CAZKLB010000031.1:0-10707 GCA_964553685.1 uncultured Marinoscillum sp. | reverse complement strand
TTTCATTAGGAGCATCTTCAATAGCATTATTTGCTAGAGTTGGTGGTGGTATTTACACCAAAGCAGCTGATGTTGGCGCAGATTTAGTGGGTAAAGTTGAAGCAGGAATTCCTGAAGATCATCCATTGAACCCAGCTACAATCGCTGATAATGTAGGAGATAATGTAGGAGATGTCGCGGGTATGGGAGCAGATCTATTCGAATCGTTTGTAGGATCAATAATTGGTGCTATGGTACTTGGAGCTGCATTCATTGGTCTACAAGAATTTTCTGGAATGGAAACAAATGCAATTCTTCTACCACTATTTATAGCATCTACAGGAATAATAATGTCTATTATTGGTACATTTTTTGTGAGAGTTAAAGAAGGTGGCAGTCCTCATGCAGCTTTAAACATAGGAGAGTTTGGATCTGCAGGTTTAATGATTTTTGCTTCATATTTTTTAATTGATTACTTCCTTCCTGAAGCATGGGTTTTTAATGGGAAAGAATATTCTTCTATCGGTGTATTTTATGCAACAATTGCCGGACTGATTGCAGGATTAGGTGTTGGAAAAATTACAGAATATTATACAGCAACAGGTAAAGCACCTGTAAAATCTATTGTAAAGCAGTCTGATACTGGAGCTGCAACAACAATTATTTCTGGACTTGGTGTAGGCATGATGTCAACTGCAATTCCTATAATTTTGATATGTATTGCTATTTTAGTCTCATATGAATTTGCTGGACTATACGGAATAGCCATAGCAGCTGTTGGTATGTTAGCAAATACTGGTATACAATTAGCCGTAGATGCTTATGGACCAATTTCTGATAATGCTGGTGGTATTGCAGAAATGGCAGAGCTACCTCCTGAGGTAAGAGAAAGAACTGATAAGCTTGATGCGGTAGGAAATACAACTGCTGCAATTGGTAAAGGATTTGCAATTGCTTCTGCTGCATTAACTGCACTTGCACTATTTGCTGCATATATGCAAACAGCTCAAATAACATCTATCGATATATCTAACCCAAAAGTCATGACAGGGTTATTACTTGGGGCAATGCTTCCATTTGTATTCTCAGCCCTATCTATGAATGCAGTTGGTAAAGCAGCAATGAGTATGATCGAAGAGGTAAGAAGACAATTTAAAGAACTTCCTAAATTGAAAGCAGCACTTGAGGTCATGAGAAAATATGATTCTGATTTATCAAAAGCATCAAAAGCTGATATGAAAATTTTCAATGAAGCTGATGGTGTTGCTGAATATAGCAAGTGTGTTGAGATCTCAACACAAGCTGCATTGAGAGAAATGGTTTTACCAGGTATCATGGCCATTTCTGTTCCAGTAGTAATTGGATTCTTAGGTGGACCTCAAATGCTTGGGGGTCTATTAGCAGGTGTAACATCATCTGGTGTACTAATGGCAATTTTTCAATCTAACGCTGGCGGCGCATGGGATAATGCAAAAAAAATGATCGAGGAAGCTGGTCAGAAAGGAACTGAAGCTCATAAAGCTGCTGTAGTTGGTGATACAGTTGGTGATCCTTTCAAAGATACGTCTGGACCATCGCTCAATATTTTGCTAAAACTAATATCGGTTGTTGCTTTAGTACTAGCTCCATTATTAGTATAGAATATGTTTAAAGAGAGAAAGAAAATCGCAAAAAAAACATTTGGAAATTTCCCCTTTTTAAGTGTTTTATTTAGCGTTTCTCTTTCTCTTTTACTATTAGGTGTCTTTAGTTTTTTCTTACTAACGTCAATCCAAATAAAAGATCTTATCCAAAATAATACTGAGATAAATATTTTTTTAAATAAAAAGGTTTCTGATTCTCAAATAGGCCAAATTAAAAGAATACTTTACTCCAAAGATTATGCGCTTTCAAATGATGAAAATACCTTAAATTATATATCTAAGGACGAAGCAGCCGAAGATTTTTCAAAAGAAATCGGAGAAGATTTTGTTAATTTTCTAGGAAATAACCCACTTAGGGATCTTATTATTTTAAAAATAAATTCAAAATATTTTGAATCCAATATGCTTGAACAAATAGAAAAAGATATACTCAGCATTCCTGGAGTTTACGAAGTCGATTATTCAAAAGAGATGATCCAAAATATTAATGATAATGTAAGAAATATAAGCATAGTATTTATTAGTATTTTTATTACCTTATTTATTATTTCAATCACTTTAATAAATAACACACTACGAATTGCTCTATTTTCTCAAAGATTTCTGATAAGGAGTATGCAACTTGTTGGAGCTACATCCAATTACATTCTTAGACCTTTTATTACCAGAGGATTCTTTTATGGTTTGATATCTGGAATAATATCATCATCATTATTGTATGTTTTAATTTTTTTGACGAATAAAAAAATTACTGGTTTTGATATGATTATTAATTTTGAGAAACTAAGCATAATATTTATCACTTTGATTATTACAGGAATAACTATAGTTGTGTTTAGTACTTACAATTCTGTAAATAAATATCTAAATTCGTCCTTAGACGACCTTTATAGTTAAATGGATAATAAATCAAATCTCCCTTTTAAGAAATCAAATTATAAATTAATGATAATCGGTATATTGATAATCTCTACTGGTTTTATCATAATGACACTTGATAAGGAGGAATACGGATACGGATTTCTTGGTCTGACACTTGGTCCTTTAATAGTTCTTTCTGGATTTATGTTTCAGTTTTTTGCAATATTTCATAAAGGGAAATAATTCATGGAATGGTATGAAGCCTTATTACTAGGAATTCTTCAGGGTTTAACGGAATTCCTTCCAATAAGTAGTAGTGGTCATCTTGAAATAGCGTCTTACATTTTAAAAACAAATCCATCTGAAAATTTAATGTTCACTGTAGTTGTACATATCGCAACAGCTATTAGCATAATATATGTCTTCAGAAAGGATATTATTGAAATTATAAAAGGCCTTTTTCAATTTAAAAAAGAAGAAATAGATTTTGTTCTTAAAATATTGATATCCAGTGTTCCAGTAGGTATTATAGGTATATTATTTGAGAAAGAGGTTGAGTCTTTTTTTACGGGGAATATTGTCTTAGTTGGCTCCATGTTACTAATAACCGCTGCTTTATTATTTTTCACATACTTCAAAAAGAATGATTCTAAAAAAAGTATTTCCTATACTGACGCAATAATTATAGGCTTGGCTCAGGCTCTAGCCATACTTCCAGGTATTTCTAGGTCAGGGTCAACAATTTCCATGGCTTTACTTTTAAATGTGAATAGGGAGAAAGCTACAAAGTTTTCTTTCCTAATGGTACTTGTTCCTATTTTCGGAATTCTAATTCTAAAGTCTATTAAAGGGATCTCAGAAATTTCTGAATCATCAACTATTTTCTTATTTGAATCATCATATATAGTTGGATTTATCTCAGCATTATTTAGTGGAGTATTTGCATGTAAGATTATGCTTAAAATAGTAAAAGAGAGTAAACTAATTTATTTTTCAGTCTATTGTTTATTTGTTGGATCTATTGGAATTTATTTCGGATCAAAGAACTCAGATGCAACATTTTATATTACTCCAATTAAAGAGATAAGTGAGCTCAGAGAAATTTCAAAAAATTCAATTCCACCACCTCTAGACAGTTTAGAGTCCCATAAAAAACTTATAGATCTTAAAAAACTAGACGATGATTTTCAATTAGATATAAGATATGCGTCTTCAAATAATTTTATGAGATCTCAATTTTATAAGAATGAGAGGGCTTTTTTTGATATGACTGCAGCAGATAGATTACTTGATGCCAAAAACGAGTTAAAAAAATTAGGATATGGAATTATAATATATGATGCTTACAGACCTTGGTTTGTGACAAAGATGTTTTGGGAGGGTACTCCTGAAAACCTTAAACATTTTGTTGCAAACCCAGAAAATGGATCATCACATAATAAAGGGTGTGCCATAGATATTGGGTTGTATAATATTAAAACAGGAGAAAGTATTGATATGATTTCAGGGTATGATGAATTTACTGAAAGAGCATACCCAAACTATATGGGAGGAACAAAGAGACAAAGAGATATAAGAGATAAGCTAATTGCAGTTATGGAAAATAATGAATTCTCAGTTTATGAATACGAATGGTGGCATTTCAATTATAACAAATGCACTTCTGGTATAATGAATTTTTCCTTTCAAGAAATTGACTCAATAAATTCAATTTAACATCCGAGAAGCTCGCTGTTTACTCGAGCTAAATTTTTCAGATACAATAATTATTTTATCTTGAAAACTTTTAAGTTTATTATTCACATCCTTGAGTTCCTCATCACTCATGTTTTTATGTTTCTCTTTTGACATTGGATAACTATCAAAAGGAAAAACATCACTAAATTCTTTCATAAAACTCATCATAGAATTATGTGCATCATCTAAGTTATCAATGACTATTTTAGCTCTATCTTTATACTGATCTTCCAAATTTTCCTCCATTCTATTACCCAAAGCATTTTTAAAATTTTTTAAGTCTTTCATTTCCATCATCAGCTCATCATGTTCAATCATTATATCATCCAGAAGCTCTAAATTTGATAAATGAAGATTGTTATTATTTGAGCAAGAAATTAAAAAAAATAATATAAATATATATCTCATAATTAATGGTTTTTATGCCCTCCAGGGCTGTACTGTAAACTTAAGTTAATCTTATTAATATTTCCAGTTTGCAGACCATTAAAACTTTGGTAAATGGGAAATGAGTACTCAAGAGATAGCCTGGAGTTTATTAAATTTCTATTTGAAAAAGAAAAATTGAGCCCAAAAGCATTATCAAAAATTATGTGTCCATAATTAGATGAATTATTTAATATCATATCCTTGATGTCTAAGTTTTCATCTATTCCCGATATCGGACCTTTGTTAAGATAATTTTGTCTGTAACTTATGCTTAAATTATCTGTTAATAAGTAAGAAACCCAGTAATTAAAGTCTAAAAAATTTCCAAGTTTATAATTTTTAGAATTCATGTGTAATGGTGATCGGAATATTGGCTGCAAGCCCCCTGAGAATTTTTTAGTCTGAAAAAGTATTGTAGAGCCAATCAATGAAGAAAAATAACCATCACCAGTATGTAATTGATAAGGTAAATCCTTTTTGTTATTTCCAGTCGGTATTATTAGACCTATATTCAAATGAAATTTTAACCAATTATTTTTAAATATTCCATAAAGAAATTGTAACTCCGTATCACCTAATCCTGATGAGCTGATATAATTATCATCTCCCTTTTTATTCAAATAATTTGACTTATAATTCAAAAAACTGAGAACAGAAGATATTGTAAGTTTATCATTAATTCCATACATAAATTCTAGATAATGGGTTGTGATTCTTTGTGAATAGACGTGCAGGTTATAAAATTGAGTAATTTGATTTTGATTAAATATTACATTGTCATTTAGTACATCCTCTGAATTTGAATAAGAACCCCTCAACCCTATCATAATCCCACCTCTTTTATGTGTATGATCCCCAAAAATAAGGGCAGGACCATGTGAGTCTGGTCTGGATGAATTCCAAGACTTCATATCCATCCTCTGAAAATGATCAGATATATCAATGAATTTTCCACTATCATCCATTCGATTATTTAGATTAAAAATCTCTTTAACTAAAACTCTAATAGATTCATCTAAATCTCTAATTTTTGAGGATGAAAATTCAGAGATAACTTTATCTTCATTCTTTTTATCAATGATAAAGCCCTTATAATTATCTATTTTTAGTTCTGTTGCTCTTCTATATTTCCATCCAAATGAAATTGATATAAAATATCTTGGATCTTCATCAGAAACAGAAATATTTTTTTTCAATAACTGATCTCTAAATAATAATGACACATTATTATCTGAAAGATCAAATTTTTCACCTAAATCTAATTTTGAAACAAGTTTTAACGACAGGTTATGTTTTTTTAAATCTGAATTTTGAGAGAAGACAGGATTATAAAAAATAAGAGAGATGATAACTAAATATCTTTTCATAGGATAACTTCAATACTAAAATAAATCTTTTAATTTGCTGATAAAAGTCTTTCAGACAATGTGTATAAAATTCATCGATAAATATAATGAAGGGAAAACAATATTAATAGATAAAAGTCTTGATTGGACATCTTTTGATGTAGTAAAAAAATTAAAATTTCTAATAAAATGTAAAAAGATAGGACATGCTGGAACTTTAGACCCATTAGCAACAGGGCTTTTAATTATCTGTACAGGAAAAAACACAAAGAAAATAAATGATATCCAAAATTTATCTAAAACTTATACTGGAAACTTTACTATAGGATCTACTACACCTTCGCACGATCTAGAAACCGAAATTAGTGCGTCCAAACCAATTGAAAATATTTCTAAAAAAATGATAGAAGATGTTGCTGACACATTTCTTGGAGTTCAATTACAAAAGCCTCCAAAATTTTCTGCTGTAAAAGTTGATGGAGAAAGAGCATATAAGCTTGCAAGAGAAAATAAAAAATTTACAATAAAAGAAAAGGAAATAGAAATAACAAAATTTAAAATATCAGAAATAAAGTCATCCGTAATATCTTTTGAAATAAAATGTTCAAAAGGGACGTATATTAGGTCTATAGCGAGAGATTTTGGGAATAGACTAGGATGTGGAGCATATCTTTCAAAATTAAGAAGAACCAAAATCGGTGATTTTGACGTAAATAATGCATGTACAATAGATGATATGGTTAACATCATAAAATTTGAAAAAAGTGAAAGTAATTAGAAATCATTCAAATTTAGAAGACAATTCTTATCTGGTTGCCACTATCGGTTACTTTGATGGTATACACTTAGGTCACAAAGAAATAGTAAAGAGAATGATTACAGATGCTAAATTAAATGGTGGAAAGACAGTGCTCATCACATTTTGGCCACACCCAAGAACTGTACTTCAGGAAAATACATCTGTAGAATTGATACTATCCGAAAGCCAAAAAATAAATCTTCTTAAAAAAATGGGGATAGATATACTTTATGAGATTGAATTCACAAAAGAATTTTCTAAAATATCTGCATCCGCTTTCATCAAAGAATATTTAGAAAATAAACTCAAAATAAATAAACTTATCATCGGATATAACCACTGTTTCGGTCATAATAGAGAAGGTAATTTTAGATTTTTAAAAAGAAATAAGGAAAATCTTTCTTTTGAAATAGAGGAAGTTAAAAAAAAGGAAATCGATAAAAATCTAAAAATAAGCTCATCTGAAATAAGAAAAAAAATAACTCAGGGTAAGATGAGAGATGCAGGAAAAATGCTTGGATACCCCTACCATATTAGGGGGAAAGTTATTAAAGGTAACGGTATTGGAAAAAATATTAATTTTCCAACAGCAAACATCAGTCTTAAAAATAATGATAAGATAATTCCAATGGACGGTGTCTATGCTGTCACCATTAATTTAGACGAAAGGAATTTTAGAGGAATGGCTAACATAGGGTTTAGACCTACTGTTGAAGGTAAAAATAGGACTATAGAAATACATATTTTTGAATTAAGAGAAGATATCTATGGATTATCGTTAAAAATTAATTTTATAAAACATATAAGAAACGAAATAAAATTTGATAATTTAAAAGAACTTGAACTACAACTTAATAAGGATAAATTTAAAGCAACAAAAATTTTAAAAAATGAAGAAGTCAGAAATTAAATTAATCATAAGTCTTGATGATGATAATATTCCAGAAAAAATAGAATGGAATGCTGAAGATTCACTTTCAGATGGTCTTCTAGAAACAAAATCAATGAGTTTATCGCTCTGGGATGAGAAAAAAAATAATACATTAAGAATTGATTTGTGGACTAAGGAGATGAAAACAGATGATATGAAAAAATTCTACATAGATTGTCTTGGTGGTCTAAGTCAAAGTATTTTAAATTCTACTGGAGACGAATTTATGTCTAAAGAGACAAATAAATTGTGTGATAAGCTTATAGAACACTTAAAAAATAAGTCAGAATAATTCTCATTAATACCTTAACTTTTATTAATTTGCGTAGTAATTGTTAGAATATCTAACATTATTTTTTGTTAAATAAACTATAAAGTGTATGAATAATTTTGTTAAAAAATTAGTCTACCTTTTTCTTGTATTTTCTACTATATCAATTCAATCATTTTCACAGAGTATAACCGTATCTGGAAAGGTATCGGATGAAAATGGTACGTTGGTTGGTGTGAATGTATTAGTTAAGGGTAAAGTACAAGGTACTGTCTCTGACAGAGACGGTAACTTTAGTTTGGATGTCGCAGAATCACCTGTGACATTAGTTTTTTCAATTGTTGGTTACGAGACAAAAGAGGTGAATGTATCATCAAGCGTCTCAGATCTCGAAGTTAACCTGTCAGAATCTATTCTGCTGGGTAGTGAGGTCGTTGTATCTGCTTCAAGAGTCGAGCAAAGTATCTTAGAAGCACCGGTAACAATTGAAAAGATGGATCTACTTCAAATCCAAAATTCAGCTACTGCTGATTTTATGGATCAACTTGAACACATCAAAGGTGTTAAAGTAAGTAGAGGAAGTCTTAACTTTGCTGCAGTTAATACTAGAGGTTTCGCTACTGATGGTAACACAAGATTTGTACAACTTGTTGATGGAATGGATACTTCTGCTCCACTTCTTAATTTCCCAACCGGAAACTTAGTAGGTATTAACCCACTAGACTTAGAAAGTGTAGAGATAATTCCTGGTTCTTCCTCAGCGCTGTACGGACCTAACGCATTCAACGGAACTATGCTTATGAGTAGCAAGAGTCCATTTGAATACCAAGGACTGTCTGTTCAAGTTTTACAAGGATACACAACTGCGCATAGAACCGGAAATAACAACGAAAACTATGCTAAGTATAATATCAGATATGCAAAATCATTTAACGATAAGCTAGCTTTTAAAGTTAACTTCTCCTACGACATGGCAACTGACTGGGTAGCAGATGACTACATTACTAATGTAGATGCTTCTGGAAATGCAACTGGTACTGTAGATATGAGAGGACAACCTAACTTTAATGGTTTAAATTTACACGGTGATGAAACACAAATTAATCTTCCATTATCTCTAGCAAATTTTGCATGGACATCTGTTCTTCCTGAGCAGGTACTAGATTTAAGAAGAACAGGTATTCCTGAGGAATATTTAATTGCAAACAATGATGCTAAAAACATGAAGTATGACGTCGGATTAAATTATAGATTTAATGATAATCTTGAAGCGTCTCTACTCTACCGAAAAGGTGGTGGTAATACTATCTTCATGGGTACTCAAAAATATGCATTAAGAGACTTTGGTCAGCAATTCATAAAATTAGGAGTGAAAAGCAGTAGATTGAATGTGAACGTTTATCAGTCAGTCACTGATGCTGGTAATTCTTACAATGTTGGTGCATTAGGTGGTATTATGAATGAGGTTTTTAGCCCAACTGCTGCAGCCGGAGGATGGGGTCAAACTTATCTGACCACATACATCCTTTCAATGCAAGGTAGTGTTCCTGGTGTCGAAGCCGGAAATATAGCAGCAGCACACGCGGCTGCGAGAGGACAAGCTGACGCTTCAACACCAGCTCCAGGTTCTGCTGAATTTATTGCAGTTAGAGATCAAGTTATGAAGAATAGATTCCAAGATCCTGAAAATCCTGGTGCAAGTTTTTATGATAACTCTAAACTTACTCATGCTGAATTTACATGGGACGCAACTGACTGGATGTTAATTGGTGCAAACTTCAGAAACTATGGAATATTCACTGATGGAACAATCTTCAACGAAGATCCTGACGGTGATGGTGTTAATGAAAGGATTCAGATTAGTGAGTGGGGAGCTTTTGTTCAATTAAATAAAGAAGTTCTGGAAGGTTTAAAACTATCTGGTTCTTTAAGGTATGATAAGAACGAAAACTACGAGGGTAGACTTACCCCTAGATTTTCTGGTGTTTATACATTTGCAGAGACTCATAATATAAGAGTAAGTTATCAGACTGGTTTTAGAAATCCTGACACACAGTCTCAGTTTATATTCTTCCCTACCGGTACATCTACTATTTTAGGAACAGCTAGAGCAAATGCTGAGAGGTACGGTGTGATGGAAGGTGGAGCATATACTAATGCTTCTTACCAGGCATTTCTAGCCTCAGGGGGAACCCTAAATGCAGAAACTGGTGCTGTAGTTGGTGGTAACGCTGATCTACTTGTAGTAGCTAATGTAGACTATATCAAACCAGAGAGATCATCTTCTTTTGAGATAGGTTATAAGGGTATTATAAGTGATGTATTACTTGTTGATATGAATTATTATAATACTAATTATGATGATTTTGAAGGTGGTGAAAATGTTAATGCTATGTACGCAACTACCCACAAGGGTCAACCACTACCAGCTGGTTATGGATGGGCGCTTAATAGTAATACTAATGATGATGTAAGATCATGGGGATTTGGAATGGGATTGACTCTAGATATTGGTTCAGGTTTTAAATTAACTGGTAACTATAACTATAAAAATTTAGAGATTAACGGTGTTCCTCCAGGAGAAAGTGATTTTATATCTTACTTTAATACGCCAAATAATATGTATTCTTTCACTTTTGCAAATAGAGAACTATTTAAAAACTTTGGTTTCTCTGCAAGCTTAAGATTCCAAGATGATTTCTTGTATGAGA
>CAZKLB010000030.1:0-11539 GCA_964553685.1 uncultured Marinoscillum sp. | reverse complement strand
TCAAAAATTAAATGGGCTATTGCTGGTAGAAATTTAGATAAATTAGAAAGAATCAGATCTGAGGTAGCAGATAAAAATATCCCAATATTCATTGCAGATAGTTTCGATGAGTATAGCCTATCTAAATTTGTAAAAAAGGCTAATGTTGTATGCTCAACAGTTGGGCCTTATTCATTATATGGGACGAAGCTTGTCAAGCTATGTGTAGAGAATAACACAAATTATTGCGATATAACAGGAGAGGCTCATTGGATTAGGACCATAATTGATAGCTTTCATGAAAAAGCAAAGTCCAAAAAAATAAAAATTGTAAACTCTTGTGGTTTTGACTCTATCCCCTCAGATATGGGAGTTTATTTTATTCAGAATGAAATAAAAAAAGTTTATAAAAATCATGCAAGATCTATTAAAATGAGAGTTGCGGGTATTAGAGGTGGAATTAGTGGAGGAACTTATGGAAGTATTAATAATTTATTGAAAGAAGCCTATGCTGATAAAAGTGTATTTAAAGTATTAAATAATCCATACGGCCTAAATCCTAAAGATAAAATGGTAGGCTCGGATAAGAAAGATTTACGAAAGATTATTTTTGACAAGGAATCAAACTCCTGGATTTACCCTTTTATTATGGCAGGGATAAATACAAAAATAGTTAGAAGAAGTAATGCTCTATCAAATTTTCAATACGGTAAAGATTTTAGGTATGAAGAAGCTATGATGTCTGGTAGGGGTATTTCTGGTTTCTGGAAAGCAATCTTAGCTATATTTCCGCTAGCCATGGTTAGTTTAAATCCTAATTCTTTCCTAAAAAAGATAGTAAATTCATATATGCCCAAGCCTGGAGAGGGTCCGGGGGTTGATAAAAGAAAAAATGGTTTCTATAATCTAAGATTTTACATAATAATTGATGAGAAGAGAAAAGCTTTTGCTAAGGTAATAGGGGATAGTGATCCGGGATACGGTTCAACTTCAAAAATGCTTGCTGAATCTGCTTTATGTTTAGCATTTGACAAGTTACCTGAAAAATATGGAGTTTTAACACCCTCTGTTGCAATGGGTGATTCACTTTTAAAGAGATTACAAAATAATGCTGGTATAGATTTTAAATGTAAAATTACACTACAATGAAAATTCTTTTTACGTTTTTTATTTTTTTAAATCTTAATGAATCTTCTAAGAAAAACTATTTTCAACAAAAAATACCTAACTCAGATCTAAGTATAGACATGATATTAATTCCTGAGGGCAAATTAAATTTTAATAAAAATTTTTCTGCAGATTCCTTAAATGATAGTTCTTTTGTTAGTTTATCATCTTTCTATATATCTCAGTTTGAAATTACTTGGGATATCTATCAATTATTTATGGATGAGGAGTACAATGCAGTAGACTCTTCTTTCATCAGAGGAAATGAGATTTTAAAAATTGATGGTATATCTGGTCCTACAACTCCATATATTGATATGAGTTTAGGTATGGGCCTAGAGGGTTATCCTGCAGTAAATATGACTCACTATGCTGCCTCAAAATTTTGTGAGTGGTTATCTTCAATCACTGGAAATTATTTTAGATTACCCACCGAAGCAGAGTGGGAATATGCATCAATTGGGAGGAACGATACATTTTATTTACAAGATGATACAATTTTCTCTATTGCAGATAAGGCATGGTTTGAAAAAAATTCTAATAATAAATATCATAAAGTAGGTGTAAAAAAACCAAATAGTTGGGGGTTATATGATATGTTTGGAAATGTTTCTGAGTGGGTAGCAGACTCATATGTACCTCAATCCGAGAGAAAAATAATTAATGATCCTTTTGAGTTCAATGAAAGTAAACATCCTAAAGTCTATAAAGGTGGATCATGGAAAGATGATTCTACAATAGTTAATAGTTATTCTCGGATGTTTTCAAATACAAGACTTCAGAGGAGAGACCCACAGATCCCAAAAAGTAAATGGTGGAATACTGACGCACCTTTTCTTGGCTTCAGAGTGGTAAGTCCCACGAAAATTGAATCAGATGAGATTAAATTCAGATTTTGGAATTATTAATAATTAATTATAAATTATTATGAACTAAAAATTGTATCAATGAAAAAAGATTCCAGAAGAAATTTTGTTAAAAAAACTGCTGCATTAACAACAGGTGTTTTGACTTCAACTTTACCAATTCATTCTTTCGCAAATGTTTCAAATGATAAAAAATTGAAATTAGCACTTGTCGGTTGTGGAGGAAGAGGTTCAGGTGCTGCTGTTCAAGCATTAATAGCAGATGAAAATGTTGAGTTAATTGCGATGGCTGATGTTTTTAAAGATAGAATTGAAAAAAGTTTGGAAGGCATTAAAGAATACTTTGGTGATACTAAAAAAATAAATGTTAATGAGAAAAATATTTTTATCGGTTTTGACTCCTATATCAAGGCAATCGATCTTTGTGATGTTGTAATACTAACTACTCCACCAGGTTTTAGACCATTGCATTTTGAATATGCTGTACAAAATGATAAGCATATTTTTATGGAAAAGCCCTTGGCAACTGATGCTCCTGGGGTAAGAAGGGTTTTGGATGCTGCTAGAGTGGCTAAAGAAAAAAAGTTAAATGTTGTTGTTGGTCTACAAAGACATTATGAAAATAAATATATAAACCTCTATAATAAACTAAAATCTGATGCAATCGGAAAAATAATTTCTGGGCAAGTTTATTGGAATGATGGAGGAGTTTGGGTCAATAAAAGAAAACCAGAACAGACTGAGCTTGAATATCAAATGAGGAATTGGTATTATTTTAATTGGATATGTGGAGACCATATTTTAGAGCAGCATATTCATAATATCGATGTTGCAAATTGGTTTATTGGTGAGTATCCATCGACAGCCCAAGGAATGGGTGGAAGGGAAGTTAGAAATGGCAAAGATCACGGTCATATCTTTGATCACCATTTTGTTGAATTTCATTATCCAGGTGGTGCGGTCATATCAAGTCAATGTAGACACCAAAAAAATACGATGAGAAGAGTTGATGAGGTTTTCCAGGGGACTAAAGGATCTATAACTCTGGGATCTGGAGAAATTCGTGATCTATCTGGTAATCTTAAATTTTCATACCCAAAAAATAATTATTGGGAGTCAGATGATGAACCGAATCCATATCAAGTTGAACATGATAAGCTCTTTAAATCCATAAGAGAGGGAAATGTAATATCTGATGCAGAGAACGGTGCAAAAAGTACATTAAGTGCTATAATGGGTAGAATGGCTACTTATACTGGTAAGAAAATTACTTGGGATGAGATAATGAATTCAAAAGAATCTCTTGTTCCTGATAATTTATCATGGAATTCAACACCACCCATTTTACCTGATGAGGATGGGAATTATGATGTTCCTGTGCCTGGGAAAACTAAATTTATTTAAAAAATGTTAAGAAGAACTTTTATAAAAAAATCTTCAATTACGTTTTCGATAGGGTCTCTATTGCCTTTTAATTCTTATTCAAAAAATAAATTTAATTTAAATTATGCTCCTCATTTAGGAATGTTTAAACATAGTATAGGGGATGATCCTATAGACCAGATTAATTATATGGCTGATATAGGATTTACTGCTTTTGAGGATAACGGCATGCGCTCAAGATCAGTGTCTCTCCAGGAGAAAATATCAAATACTTTACTAAAGAGAGGAATGAAAATGGGCGTTTTTGTGGCTCATAAAATATATTGGGATAAGCCTAATCTTTCTAGTGGTGATATTGATATGAGAAATGAATTTTTAAACGATATCAAGAACTCTATAGAAGTTGCTAAAAGAGTAAATGCTAAGTGGATGACGGTAGTACCTGGAAAATTAGATTTTAGAAGAGACATGTCTTACCAAACTTCTAATGTTATTGAGACCTTAAAGAGAGCTTCTGATATTTTGGAACCTCATGATTTAGTGATGGTACTGGAACCATTAAATTTTAGAGATCATCCTGGATTATTTCTTACAGAAAGTCCCCAAGCATTTCAAATTTGTAAGGCTGTGGATTCTCCATCATGTAAAATTTTATTTGATATTTATCATCAGCAAATTCAGGAGGGAAATTTAATTCCTAACATAGAAGATACATGGGATGAAATTGCATACTTTCAAATTGGAGATAATCCAGGTAGAAAAGAGCCAACTACTGGTGAGATAAATTATAAAAATGTATTCAAATTTATTTATGAAAAGGGTTATGATGGTATATTAGGAATGGAGCATGGTAATTCTATACAAGGTGAAAGAGGAGAAAAAGCATTAGTTGAAGCATACTTAGAAGCAGACTCTTTCTAATTACCTAAATGGTTTCTTTTACTTCCTACCAATATTAGCTCGGTCTGTCTACCGTTAACATACCTAAATCCTGTCTCCTCAAATACCCCAGCTTCCTCAAGCATTACTCTAATGTCCTTGTTCCATTCTTTGATAAATACCTTTGTGTTTAATTCAATTGCATAAACAGTATTGTAGTTCATAGGAAAATCACCTGTGAATGGGACTCCACCTTGTGAATCCCACATTCCTAAAGTTGTTCCAGCAGAATGACCAAAAGTTCCTAGAGGATGGGTATAAATTTGAGGTCTTAAACCTTCATTTTTTCCTTGTTCCAAAGCTTGTTTTAGTATTTGGTTCCCTGTTTTTTTATATTCAAACAAGTCTGTGAAGATATCCTGAACTCTATTTCCTTCTTCTAAGGCTTTAACAAGATAGTCTGGAGCTTCTGTTTCATTAGGTTTAAGTACGTAAGCTAATTCTTGACAGTCAGTATTTAATGTTAAATATGTAATCCCAAAATCGCAATGAATTAAATCGCCTGGTAAAATGATATCAAATTTTGATTCACCATCAAATGCATAAAGATCACTTATCTCATTCCTTTGAACATCAATTGTCGGATGAAACCAAGTTTTCAGACCAAGTTTTTTCACCTTTTCTCTCATCCACCATACCACATCATCGGTAGTTGTCACACCAGGAGTTATTACCTTAGTTGAAAAAGCTTCGTTAATAATTCCGTGAGTAATTTCAACCAATTGATCATATATAATCATTTCTTTTTTAGTTCTTGTCTCAATCCATCTAATTGCAAGTTCCTCAGCAGAAACAATTTTTTTAGATAATTTACTAGGGAGATTATTTAGTAAAAGTTCGTAATCAGTTTTTACAATACCATCAGCTAAAGCAAAATGATCTGAAAAGTTTAATCCAATTTTTTCAGGGTTTCTTTCTTCAATAAATTTAGCAAGTGCTTTCATCTGATTTGGTTCTTCCTCTTTATTCCAGATGGATGGGATATTTTTTCCGAATGAATATCTAGCTATAGCAACTTTTTCTAAATTTTTACTTTTTTTATCATAGTGGAATGCTAATATTGTTCTTCTTCTTGCGTTAAGCCAAGTAGGAGGGAGAAGAGTTTTAATAACTGGATCCTCATTATATTCTCTTGTAATTATTACCCACATGTCTATTCCTGTCTCATCCATTAGCTTTGGAAGTAGGTTATCAAATCTATCTTTTTGAATTTCTTCAATAACTCTTGCTCTATCTTTAAGACCTAAAATGTCTTGTGCATTAATTTGAACTGTTATTAAAAGGAAAAGAATTAAATTAATTATCTTCATTGTTACTATTTAAAATTAAACCAAATTGAATACCCAAAATACAAATTATTGGAAAGAAAATTTAAAATACGTTGGAATTCTTTTATCCATATGGTTTCTTGTTTCTTTTTGTTTTTCAATTTTATTTAAAGAATTTCTAGACACATACTATTTAGGTGGTTTTAAGTTGGGGTTTTGGTTTGCTCAACAAGGATCGATGTATGTTTTTGTCATACTTATTTTTATTTATGTTCATTTGATAAATAAGCTTGATAAAAAATATGGATTTGATAAAAAAGATTAAAGATGGATGTTCAAACCTGGACCTATATAATTGTTGGAATTACCTTTTTAATATACATATCCATTGCTATTTGGTCAAAAGCTAGTTCTACAAATGAGTTTTATATTGCTGGTAAAGGAGTTTCTCCGTTAGCTAATGGGATGGCAACTGCTGCGGATTGGATGTCTGCTGCATCATTTATCTCTATGGCTGGAATAATTGCTTTCGCTGGTTACGACGGTTCTGTATATTTGATGGGTTGGACTGGAGGCTACGTTTTATTAGCCTTATTACTTGCACCATATCTTAGAAAATTTGGAAAATTTACTGTTCCAGATTTTATTGGCGAAAGGTATTATTCTAATCAGGCAAGGTTAGTTGCTGTATTTTGTGCACTCGCAGTATCATTTACTTATGTTGCAGGTCAGATGCGTGGGGTAGGAATCGTATTTTCTAGATTTCTTGAAATCCCAATAGAATCAGGGGTGGTTGTTGGGATGGTAATTGTTTTATTTTATGCTGTACTTGGTGGTATGAAAGGGATAACTTACACTCAAGTTGCTCAGTACTGTGTCTTAATTTTTGCTTTTATGGTTCCCGCATTTTTTATATCGTTCCAAATGACAGGAATCTTTGTTCCTCAAATTGGTATGGGATCTGTGATTAATGATGGATCAGGAGTTTATCTTCTTGAGAAGTTGGACTTACTTTCTAAAGACTTAGGGTTTAATGAATACACAACAGGATCTAAATCAGTTCTTGATATTTTTTGTATAACATTAGCACTTATGGTAGGTACAGCAGGCCTTCCGCATGTAATTGTAAGATTTTTTACTGTTAAAAGGGTTAAAGATGCTCGAAAATCTGTCGGATTAGCTCTCCTTTTTATTACAATTTTATACACTACAGCTCCTGCGGTATCCGTATTTTCAAAATATAATCTGATAAATACAGTTAGTGAAAAGGAATATTCATTAATGCCTGAGTGGTTCAAAAATTGGGAGAATACAGGATTGATAGTTTATGATGATAAAAATAATGACGGTATTATTAGTTATAATAATTCAATTAATAATGAGCTAATTATCGATAATGATATTATGGTTTTAGCCAATCCAGAAATTGCTAATTTGCCTGCTTGGATTATTGCTTTGGTTGCAGCAGGTGGTTTAGCGGCAGCTCTTTCTACTGCAGCAGGTTTGTTACTCGTAATTTCAACATCAGTATCTAATGATTTAGTAAAAAAAATATTTCTGCCAGACATATCACAAAAAAAGGAGTTATTAATAGCAAGAATATCTTCATTTTTTGCGGTTATAGTAGCTGGTTATTTTGGGATAAATCCACCAGGGTTTGTTGCTGCAGTTGTTGCTCTTGCTTTTGGTCTTGCTGCCGCCTCATTTTTTCCAGCTATCATTCTGGGTATTTTTTCTAAAAGAGTCAATAAAGAAGGTGCCATTTCGGGAATGGTTGTTGGTATCTCTATGATGTTATACTATATGGCTAAATTTAAATTGGGATGGTTTGGTCCAATACCTCCATCATCTGAATGGTGGTTTGGTATATCACCTGAAGGATTTGGATCTATAGCTATGCTCTGTAATTTTTTAGTGTCAATTACAGTCTCATATTTAACCCCCCCACCATCATCAAAAGTTACTCAATTAGTTGATGACATAAGGATTCCTGAAAATTAATTATTTTCATATATTATATTTTCTTCAATAGATTTCCATAATAGTAGAGAAGCTAAAGTATTGTAGGGAGTCCAGGATTTTAAGAGTTTATCAATCTTTTTATCTGTCAAATTTTGAATATTATAATTTAGTTTAATACTGTTTAAAAGTGCTAGATCTTTTTTTGAGAAAATATTTTCTCTAAATAAAATGAAAATCATAAACATCTCAGCAGTCCAACTGCCTACTCCCTTTATTTTGGTCAACTCATTAATTATTTCATGATTATCCAGACTTTTGAAGTCGATTTTATTATCTAAAAAGTATTTATATACATTTTTAATGTATTCAATCTTTCTGTGAGATATTCCTATTTCACGAAAATGGTCTTCTTTCAAATTAATAATTTCAAGATCTGTTAGACCTTTTATAAGAGAATTGAATTTTTTTTTGATGGTTATAGCTGCTTTGAAGCTTATTTGTTGTTCAATTATAAGGTCAGCTATTGCTTTTGAGTAATTTTCATTAAATCTATCTGTGATATCGATTTCTTTTTCAAATTTTTTAATTAAAAAATCCATAACAGGATCAGATTTTAAATGGTTAAAGCCATCTCTATAATATTTTTTAATATTCATTATTATCTATTAAACTTCGCATTTTTGATATTTTATCATACCCAACTCTACAGCAACCACCAATAATATCAGGTGATAAACTAATCCAGTCTTTAATTAATTTATTATTGATACTACTCTCTCCATCCCATTTTTTTGTGTCACTATTATACTTTTCACCAGAATTTGGGTAGATAAGAATTTTTTTAGATGAATAATCTTTTAACTTTTTTATGATATCTGATGTAATTAACGGATCTATACAATTAACACCAATTACAGAGATATTATTGTTTTCTGATAATATTTTGCATGCCTCCTTGAGAGAACTATTATCTCTCAGTTTAAGGTTTTTATTACACGTCATTGAAATCCAAAACTTTTTTTGAGAATATTTTATGACATCTAAAATTATTTTGATTTCTTTTAGTGATGGAATAGTTTCATAAAGAACAATATCTAATTTTTGATGATTTATTATTTCAAAATTGTTTTTATGATAGTTTTTAATTGTGAAATCATCGTATTTATAATTTCCTGTATATTCTGAACCATCTGCTAATAAAGTTCCAAATGGACCAAAACTTCCTACGATTTCAATTTCTTTTTCTTCTACTGAATTTATTGCTATATCTACTGATCTTTTAAATATTTTAAAAATTTCTTTTTTGCTATATCCTAATTGTGATAATGAATCATGGCTTAATTGGTATGATGATGTTGATATATAATCTACTCCACAATCTACATAGTTGGAATGTACTTCACTGAGTATATGTGGGTCATCAATTAATACTTGAGCAGTCCAAAGTTTAGAATTAAGGTCAACCCCTTTTTTTTCAAGAGGGTATGACAAACTACCATCAAGTAATTTAATTTTCATTGTAAAGTACTTATTAAATAATCAACTTCAAGAGGAAATTCTTCTACTTGGATAATATGATAATTATCATAATTAGGATGAAGTATTAGTAGGTTCATACTTGAAACTTTTTTATTATAATTCTTTTCAATTATATATTTATAGATATTTTGTTGGAGACAATACTTAATGTAGTCACTGGATGATAAGTGACTAAGTCCTTTTAATCCATTTTCAAATGGATTTTCTTTTTCAATGCTTCCATCAGAATTAATCAACTTTTTACTCCTTTTCCAATCAAAAATAAATAGCTCATTATTATTTTTTTTATATACCATGTCAACTGTTCCAGCTAATGATTTATTATCATCAAAGATTCTCCACTCCGTTCTGTAAGGATCATATTTACCTTCAATATGAGTCGTATGAAAATTTGAAAATTTCTCAAATTCTCTAGATTTTTTATAATCTATTTTGTTATAAAAATTTTCTATTTGATTATGAAGATCAGTTCCTAAATCTCTGGCTTTATTTCCAAGCTTTTTCCACTTTTCTAAAATATCTATTTTATTCAATCCTGTTTTAATACTTTCTTTTTCAGCCCAATATTCCTTATCAAATTCTGGAAAAAACTTATGAATTAATTGTGTGACTGATGTAGCTTTTATTTTTTTATCGATTGTGTAATTGTGATTTGATTCATCAAAAAAAATCCTGCTATCTCTATCATGAAAATTTAAATCTTCTAACTTTTTCATATTTTATTATTTGCAATAATAATGATGATATATTCTTTTTAATCACAAAAAAACTATATTTAATTTTTCAACCAAACATTTAAGATTTATGGAGGTAAATGAATTATTAGTTCCAATTATTGCAGGAGCAATTTGCCTTGCAATTAGTATTTATGGTCTAGCTGTAGCAAAAGATAGATATTTTGCTTTAGGAGGCCTTTTTTTGTACTCATTTATACCTATTTTTCACAGAGTAGGTTTATTATTAGAGGATCCACAGGATTATTTTAGTTTTGTCTCTATTGTGATATTTATTGTTCAGGCTATACTGGCAAGTCCTTTTGGAGGATTTCTTAGTCCAAATAAAGATTCGGTTCAAAAAACCTGGTCTTTAAAGGTTCAATCATCCATTTTAGTTATAAATGCTTCTTTTGCATACCTTATACTTACAAATCCACTACTACCAACAGTAATTGGAGTATATCATGCTATATATTCATTGATGATGTTAGTTGCAATCTCTAAGACTCTGGCTGGAAAAATGGATATGAAATAATTTATTTGAAAATTATTATTAAATTAAGGCCAACAAATGTTTGGCCTTTTTTTTTAATATCATGAAAAACTTTTTTTTATTAATCTTAATATTTTTTGTTAGTAACAATATTCTCTCTCAGGTATCTAGAAGTATAGAAGCTGAAAGCTCAGTCGTCACGAATCATTTTGTAACTGTGAATGGCACAAGAATTCCATATTCAGCAACTGCCGGAACTCTACCAGTCTGGAGTGAAGATGACAACGCAGTCGCAACTTTATTTTATACATATTATAAGAGATCCGATGTAAAAGATATCAAGAACAGACCAATATTCTTTTCTTTCAATGGAGGCCCAGGTGCAGCATCTATATGGATGCACATGGGATATACAAGTCCGAGAACACTAAACATTGATGATGAAGGTTACCCAGTACAACCTTATGGCATAAAGGATAATCCTCACTCGATAATTGATGTTGCAGATATTGTATATGTTAATCCTGTAAATGTTGGTTTATCAAGAATTCTAGATAAAGATTATGATAGAGCTAATTTTTTTGGAGTTAATTCAGATATTAAGTACTTAGCTCAGTGGATTGAAGACTTTATAAATAAATATAACAGGTGGCTTTCCCCAAAATACTTAATAGGTGAAAGTTACGGTACAACTAGATGCTCAGGGCTAGCTCTTGAGCTTCAAAGTCGATACCACACCACATATCTTAATGGCGTCATTCTTGTTTCACCAACAGGTTTAGGTATTGACAGAGATGGTCCAGTAGGATCTGCATTAAGATTACCTTATTTTGCAGCAACAGCATGGTACCATGACAAATTAGATGATGATTTACAAAAGATGGAACTTTTGGATCTTTTAGAAGTTGTTGAAAAATTTACGGTTGAAGAGTTTCTACCAGCGATTACTCTTGGTAATTCGATAACTGACGAAAAAAGATTAGAAATTGCTAAAATAGCCTCAAAATATTCTGGTCTCTCAGCTAGAGATTTTATTGACAATAATTTAGATGTAACAGATCAATATTTCTGGAAAAAACTTTTGTATGATGAAGGTTTTATTTTAGGAAGATTAGACTCAAGATATAGAGGAATTGATAAAAAAAATTCGGGTGTTTCGGTGGGTAGTTATCCGGAGCTAGATGCTTGGGATCACGCGTTCACACCAGCTATGCAATATTATCTTAA
>CAZKLB010000029.1:0-12688 GCA_964553685.1 uncultured Marinoscillum sp. | reverse complement strand
CTTACCTCAATAGGGACCTGAAAATTAGCACCTCCTATTCTTCTACTTTTAACTTCAACTGAAGGCATAACATTATTTAGTGCTTTCTTCCAGACTTCAATACCTTTCTCCTTTGTTTTTTCCTCAACTATTTTAAGTGAATCATAAAAAATAGAATAGGATAAGCTTTTTTTTCCGTCATGCATAAGGTTATTTACAAACTGAGTTACTTGTGTATCCTTATAAATTGGATCAGGCAAAAAATATCTTTTTTTAGGTTTAGACTTTCTCATCTATTATTTTTTGGCTTTTGGCTTTTTTGCGCCATATTTTGATCTTCTTTGAGTTCTATCATCAACACCACCCGTGTCTAAAGTACCTCTAATCACATGATATCTTACACCGGGTAAATCCTTAACCCTTCCTCCTCTAATTAATACAATCGAATGTTCTTGTAGATTGTGACCTTCACCAGGAATGTAGGCATTAACCTCTTTGCCATGAGACAACCTAACTCTAGCAACTTTTCTCATTGCGGAATTTGGTTTTTTTGGGGTTGTAGTATAAACTCTAGTGCAAACTCCTCGTTTCTGTGGACAAGAATCCAAAGCAGGAGACTTTGATTTAGATTTCATTTTTTTTCTACCTTTTCTTACTAACTGTTGTATTGTTGGCATATCGTTATTTTATTAATGCGACGCAAAAATAGAAATTCATACGTCTTAAACAAAATTTTTTAAAGCTTTCTAAAATATCTAAAATCATTTATTATCCTGACTGTTGATATCTAAAGGAAATTTAGGTAATTCATTAAAATCTTTAATCTCATCGTATTTATTTTCATATTTTGAGATGTTATCATTTAATGCAACTGAAAATTTTTTAGCATGTTCTGGAGTGATAATTATTCTTGAATTTACCTTAGCCTTTGGTACACCAGGCATCAATTGGATAAAATCAATAACGAATTCACTACTTGAATGGGCAATCATTGCCAAATTAGCATATTTACCTTTAGAAATTTCATCAGATAACTCGATATTTATTTGATTTTGTTTCTGATTCATTTTTTCTCAACTTTATTTTCCTCCAAAATATCACTATCAACATTATCCTCAATTAGTATATTCTCTTTTTTATTCATAAGCTCATCATATTCTTTTTCTGATCCAACAATTAAGTCGTTATACTCTCTCAATCCTGTACCAGCCGGAATAAGATGACCAACAATCACATTTTCTTTTAAGCCTCTTAGATCATCTACTTTACCTCGAATAGATGCTTCACTTAAAACCTTTGTGGTCTCTTGGAAAGATGCAGCAGAAATAAAACTCTCTGTACCTAAAGATGCTCTTGTAATTCCTTGCAATGATGGTCTTGAAACAGCTGCTTCAGCATTTCTAGTTTCAACTATAGTCTTATCATTTCTACGAAGTGATGAATTTTCATCTCTTAATTCACGAGAAGTTATAATTTGTCCTTCTTTGAACTTCTGAGAGTCCCCAGGATTTAAAACCACCTTTTTCTCAAAAATTGAGTCATTAACAGTATTAAATATTAATTTGTCAACTTTCTCATCTTGTAAGAAATTTGTATCGCCAGAATCAACAATAATAACCTTTTGCATCATCTGCCTAACAATTACCTCAATATGTTTATCATTAATTTTTACACCTTGCAATCTATAAACTTCTTGAATTTCATTAACAAGATAATCCTGTACTTTAGTTGGTCCCTTAATAGAAAGGATATCTGCCGGAGTTATAGCACCATCAGATAATGGTGAGCCAGCTTTGACATAATCATTATCTTGAACTAGGATGTGTTTTGATAAAGAAACAAGATATTTTTTCTTTGTTCCGTCCTTAGATTCAATAAAAATTTCTCTATTTCCTCTTTTGATACCACCATAGGTTACCACACCATCAATCTCACTAACTACAGCAGGATTAGATGGGTTACGTGCTTCAAATAACTCAGTTACTCTAGGCAAACCACCTGTGATGTCTCTTGATTGACCAATCATCCTAGGAATTTTAGATAAAATTGTTCCAGGACTAACTGAATCACCTTTATCAATTGAAAGGTGAGCTCCAACTGGAATGTTATAAGACTTATCATCCTTGGAATTCTTAACAATGATTGTAGGATTTTTAGTCTTATCTCTACATTCAACTATTACCTTTTCTTTGTGACCTGTTTGCTCATCAAACTCCTCCTTAAAAGTTATTCCCTCTTCAATAGATTCAAAATCAATCTTACCCTTTAATTCAGATAATATTACAGCATTATAAGGATCCCAATTACAAATAATATCTCCTTTCTTAATTTTAGCACCATCTTTAACTTGTAAATAAGATCCATATGGAATATTATTAGAAATCAATGTAACACCCTTAGAATCAATAATTGAAACCTCTCCACTCCTAGCCATTACAACCTCAGCTTTTTTACCTTCACTATCTTTAGTTGGAACAGAGGATACCCCGTCAAATTTAAGTTTACCATCAAATTTTGCTTTAATATTTGCATCAACTGCAATGTTTGATGCTGTGCCTCCAACATGAAATGTTCTAAGTGTTAACTGTGTACCAGGTTCACCAATAGACTGAGCAGCAATGACCCCTACTGCTTCCCCTTTTGTGACCATTTTTCCGTTTGCTAAATTTCTACCATAACATTTTGCACATGCACCTCTTTTTGTTTCACAGGTAAGAACTGATCTAATTTCTATATCATCAATACTGGTTTCATCTATCCTATGAGCTATTTCCTCATTTATTTCTTCTCCAGAACCAATGATTAGATCATTTGAAATAGGATCATATACATCATGAACTGTTACTCTTCCAAGTATTCTCTCAGATAAAGGTTCAACAATATCCTCGTTATCTTTAAGTGCACTGATAGTCACTCCCCTTAGTGTACCACAATCTTCCTCATTTATAATTACATCCTGAGCAACATCAACAAGTCTTCTAGTCAGATAACCAGCATCAGCTGTTTTTAATGCTGTATCAGCTAAACCTTTCCTTGCACCATGAGTTGAAATAAAATACTCGATAACATCTAAACCTTCTTTAAAGTTTGAAAGAATAGGGTTCTCAATAATTTCACCAACTGATCCAGATAGATTCTTTTGTGGCTTTGCCATTAATCCTCTCATTCCACCTAACTGTCTGATTTGTTCTCTAGAGCCTCTTGCACCAGAATCCATCATCATATAAATTGGATTAAAACCTTGTTCATCATCTTCAAGCTGGTTCATTAATGTTGTGGTTAATCTAGTATTCGCTCTAGTCCAAATATCAATTACCTGATTATATCTTTCATTATCAGTAATTAATCCCATGTAGTAATTATCCCAAACAGCCTTAACTTCTTTTTTAGCAGAATCAACTAGAGATTTTTTAGTATCAGGTATCTGGATATCTCCAAGACCCATAGATAAACCTCCCTCATAAGCCATTTTAAAACCAAGTTCTTTAATATCATCTAAAAACTTCGCAGTAGTCGAAATACCACATATTTTGTAAACTATAGAAATAATTTGTTGTAATTTTTTCTTAGTTAATAACTCATTAATGTATCCAACCTCATTTGGTATTAAAGTATTAAAGAGTACCCTACCAGCAACTGTGTCAATGACTTTCTTAGTAAACGTACCATCTGAATTTCTAATACTTGTTCTTAGCTTGATACATGCATTTTTTTCAATCTTTCCTTCGTTTAAAGAAATGACCACTTCCCTTGAATTTGAAAAAATGGAGTTCTCTCCTTTGATAGGAAAATCTTTTGTTGACTTTCTACCCTTAGAAACATAGTAAAGTCCTAGAACCATATCTTGCGACGGTACAGTAATAGGCGCACCATTAGCTGGATTTAAAATATTATTTGAACCAAGCATTAATAAAGATGCCTCGATAATGGCTTCATGACCTAGTGGAACATGAACAGCCATCTGATCACCATCAAAATCAGCATTAAAAGCTGTACACGAAAGTGGATGTAACTCTATAGCTTTTCCCTCAATTAGTTTTGGTTGAAAGGCCTGTATTCCAAGTCTGTGTAATGTAGGTGCTCTGTTTAATAAAACAGGGTGACCGACTAAAACATTTTCAAGAATATCCCAGATCACCGGTTCTTTACGGTCAACTAGCTTTTTAGCAGACTTTACAGTCTTGACTATACCTCTTTCAATTAATTTTCTTATAATAAATGGCTTAAACAATTCAGCAGCCATATCTTTTGGTAAACCACATTCATGCATTTTAAGTTTTGGACCAACCACAATTACTGATCTTCCTGAGTAATCAACTCTCTTACCTAATAAATTTTGTCTGAATCTTCCTTGCTTACCTTTAAGCATATCTGTTAAAGATTTCAATGATCTATTACCATCAGATCTAACTGCATTAATTCTTCTAGAATTATCAAATAAAGAGTCAACCGCCTCTTGTAACATTCTTTTTTCATTTCTTAATATTACTTCAGGAGCTCTAATTTCAAGCAATCTTTTTAATCTATTATTCCTAATTATAACTCTACGGTACAAATCATTTAAATCAGAGGTTGCAAATCTTCCACCATCTAATGGAACGAGAGGCCTAAGTTCAGGTGGTATGACAGGAATCATTTTAACAATCATCCATTCAGGTCTATTATCAATATTTTCTCTTGAATCTCTAAAAGATTCTATAACTCTTAATCTTTTTAAAGCCTCTGCTTTTCTTTGTTGAGAAGTTTCATTAGCAGCTTTGTATCTTAAATCTACAGATAAAGAATCAAGGTCAATTTGAGATAGAAGCTCACTTACAGCATCTGCCCCCATTCTTGCAATAAATTTATTAGGGTCGTCATTTGGTAAAATCTGATTATCCTTAGGAAGAGAGTCAATAATATTTAGATATTCCTCTTCAGTTAATAAATCCATTTTCATACACCCATCATCCTCTTTTACACCTGGATTAATCACAACATACCTCTCATAATAGATAATTTGATTCAGCTTCTTTGCTGGTATTCCTAACATATATCCAATTTTATTTGGGAGTGTTCTGAAATACCAAATATGAGCGACAGGAACAACCAACTCAATATGTCCCATCCTCTCTCTTCTAACTTTCTTTTCGGTTACCTCAACACCACATCTATCACAAATAATTCCTTTATATCTTATCCTTTTGTACTTACCACAATGACACTCCCAATCTTTCACAGGACCAAAAATTCTCTCACAAAAAAGCCCTCCCATTTCCGGTTTAAAAGTTCTGTAATTAATAGTTTCAGGAGCAGTAATCTCACCAAAAGAATTTTCTAGAATTGCTTCCGGAGAGGCAAGACTTACGATAATTTTAGAAAAATCGCTACTTTTATTGGTTTTGTTAGATATCATAAATTAATATTTAAAAGTTTATTTCATAGTTATTTCAAGCGCAAGACCTCTCAATTCATGTATTAATACATTAAATGACTCAGGTATGCCAGGGGTTTGCATATTATCTCCTTTAACAATAGCTTCATATGCTTTTGCCCGACCTATTATATCATCAGATTTAATAGTTAAAATTTCTTGTAAAACATGAGAGGCACCAAATGCTTCCAAAGCCCAAACCTCCATTTCGCCAAATCTCTGTCCACCAAATTGAGCCTTTCCACCAAGAGGTTGTTGAGTAATTAAGGAGTAAGGACCAATTGACCTAGAGTGCATTTTATCGTCAACTAAATGACCCAGCTTAAGCATATAAATTACACCAACAGTAACTGGTTGATCAAACTTTTTACCAGTTGATCCATCATACAAACTTGTCCTTCCAAATTCAGGCAATCCAGCATCTTTTAACTCTTTACTGACTTCATCAGCTGTAGCTCCGTCAAATATTGGAGTTCTATATTTTTTGTTCAAATTAAGCCCTGCCCATCCAAGTGCAGTTTCATATAATTGACCTATATTCATCCTTGAAGGTACACCTAGAGGATTAAGAACAATATCTACAGATGAACCATCCTCAAGAAATGGCATGTCTTCTTCTTTAACTATTCGGGCTACTACACCTTTATTACCATGTCTACCAGCCATTTTATCACCAACTTTAAGCTTTCTTTTTTTGGCAACATAAACTTTCGCCATCTGAACAATTCCAGGAGCAAGCTCATCGCCAACCTCTAAAGAGAACTTATCTTTTTTAAAGTTAGATGCTAAATCATTTCTTTTGATAATATAATTTTTAACAGCTTTTGAAATGAGGGTATTAGTCTTCTTGTCATCTGTCCAATCCTCTAATACAACATCCTGTATAAGACTAGATTCCTCAGGAACATTTAAGCTGTTTACATCATAATATACATTCTTTGATGGAAATAGTTTACTAACTATAATTTTTTTGTCAAACTTTACTCCCTTTTTAATGAGTTCATCTCCATATTTATGATTTACACCATTACTCTTCTTATTTTTAAGAAGCTTTTCAAACTTTACAATAAGTTTATCTTTTAGATCAACTAATGATTTACTGTAATCTGTTTTCAATAAATCAATCTGCTTTTTAGCGATCTTCTTAGATTCTTTATCTTTCTTTTGTCTAGTAAAAAGTTTTGTATCAACTACGACTCCATTTAAAGATGGTGGAGCTTTTAACGAAGCATCTTTAACATCTCCAGCTTTATCTCCGAATATAGCCCTTAATAGTCTCTCCTCCGGAGTTGGGTCACTTTCACCTTTTGGAGTAATTTTACCGATCAAAATATCACCTTCTTTTACCTTTGCGCCAATTCTAATCAAACCATTTTCATCTAAATTACCTATTGCATCATCACTAACATTAGGAATCTCATTGGTAAACTCTTCTTCACCTCTTTTAGTATCTCTAACTTCTAACTTAAACTCTTCAATATGTAGAGAGGTAAAAACGTCTTCTTTAACAACCTTTTCAGATATTACAATAGCATCTTCAAAATTATAACCTTTCCAAGGCATGAAAGCTACTTTTAGGTTTCTACCAAGTGCGAGTTCTCCATTTTGTGTAGCAAAACCCTCACAAATTACTTGTCCTTTTTTAACTTGTTCTCCAACTTTAACTGTTGGAATTAAATTGACACAGGTATCTTGGTTTGTTCTTCGAAACTTGATTAAATCATATGACTTTGAATCTTCGTCAAATGAAACGAGCTTTTGATTGGTATCTAAGTCATATTTAATTTCTATCCTATTTGAATCAACATATGATACTTTTCCTTTACCCTCAGCAACAATAGTTGATCTAGAATCCTTTGCAACTCTATACTCCATACCTGTACCAACAATAGGGGATTCCGGTTTCATAAGAGGAACAGCTTGTCTCATCATATTGGAACCCATTAATGCTCTATTTGCGTCATCATGTTCTAAAAATGGTATAAGTGATGCAGCTACAGAAACTATCTGATTAGGTGCAACGTCCATATATTTTAATTCTTTATTTTTTGCAAGAGGAAAATCACCCTCATATCTAGCTTTAACAGTATTATCAACAAATTCACCAGATTTCTTAAGAGGAACATTAGCCTGAGCAATATATGACTCATCTTCATCCTCCGCAGTTAAATAAGTTATTTTACCAGTCAAATCAACTTTACCTTTATTAACCTCTCTATAAGGAGTTTCAATGAAACCCATGTTATTTACTTTTGCATGTACGCAAAGTGAAGAAATTAACCCAATGTTTGGACCCTCTGGAGTTTCAATTGTACATAACCTGCCATAGTGAGTGTAATGAACATCTCTTACTTCAAATCCAGCTCTTTCTCTAGAAAGACCACCAGGACCTAGTGCTGACATTCTTCTTTTATGTGTAATTTCAGCAAGAGGATTAGTTTGATCCATAAATTGTGATAGTTGATTTGTACCAAAAAATGAATTAATTACTGAGGTTAATGTTCTAGCATTAATCAAGTCAACTGGTTTAAAGTCCTCATTATCACGAACATTCATTCTTTCTCTAATTGTTCTAGACATTCTTGCTAGTCCAACACCAAATTGGGAGTATAATTGTTCTCCAACAGTTCTTACTCTTCTATTACTAAGATGATCAATATCATCTACGACAGTTTTAGCGTTTATCAAAGTAATTAGATACTTGACAATTAATATAATATCTTCATTCGTTAAAACTCTGACATTATAATCTGTATCAATATTTAACTTCTTATTAATTCTGTATCTACCGACTTCTCCTAAATCATATCTTTTATCACTAAAAAATAAATTTTGTATGATTTCTCTTGCAGTTTGCTCATCTGGAGCCTCTGTATTTCTTAATTGTCTATATATTTCTTCAAGTGCCTCTTTTTCAGAATTCGAAACATCTTTTTTAAGTGTATTATAAATTATAGTAAATTCTCCTACATTAATATCTTCTCTGTGAACAGTTACATATGGAGCTTCTGAGGATATAATTGTTTCAATATCCTCTTCCTCTAAAATATGGTCCCTATCTAGAATTAATTCATTTCTATCAACTGATATAACTTCACCAGTATCTTCATCAACAAAATCTTCAACCCAAGTCTTTAATACTCTTGCTGCTAATTTTCTTCCCAAAGCTTTTTTAAGATTAGACTTATTAGCCTCAACTTCCTCAGATAGTTTAAAAATATCTAGAATATCTTTATCGGATCCATAACCAATTGCTCTTAATAATGTTGTAATTGGAAACTTTTTCTTTCTATCAATGTAGGCATACATTACATTATTCACATCAGTTGCAAATTCAATCCATGAACCCCTAAACGGTATAATTCTGGCAGAATATAAAGGTGTACCATTGGTGTGCTTACTTTGAGCAAAGAATACTCCAGGAGATCTATGTAATTGTGATACTATAACCCTTTCAGCTCCATTTATTACAAATGAACCTTTACCGGTCATGTAAGGTATGTTTCCGAGAAAAACTTCTTGTTCTATAGTTTCAAAATCATCATTATCCTCATCATTACAAATCAATCTAAGTTTCGCCTTAAGTGGCAATGAATAAGTTAAACCTCTATCTATACATTCCCCAACAGAATATTTTGGAGGATCGACAGTATAATCAATAAACTCTAATACAAAGTTGTCTCTTGAATCAGAGATGGGAAAGTTTTCTTTAAAAACTTTAAATAATCCCTCATTATCTCTTTTTTCAGGTGGGGTTTCTAGTTGAAAGAAGTCTTTGTATGATTGTAGTTGAACATCAAGAAAATCAGGATATTCAACGACATTTTTTAATTTTGAAAAGTCGATTCTATTTGATGATATATTCAATTCTTTAATTTTAAATGGTTAAAAAAATTCGTAACATTTATTACGAATAAAATAAAAAAATGATGTTAATTAACTTAATTCTACCTCTGCACCAGCTTCTTCAAGCTGTTTTTTAGCTGCCTCAGCTTCATCCTTTGGAACACCCTCCTTGATATCCTTAGGCGCACCATCTACCATATCTTTAGCATCTTTTAAACCAAGACCCGTTATTTCTTTAACAAGTTTTACTACAGCTAATTTTGATGCTCCAGCTGATTTTAAAGTAATATTAAAGTTTGTCTTTTCTTCTGCTGCATCACCACCTGCATCACCACCTGCTGCTCCTGCTGCTACAACTGTTGCTGCTGCTGCTGGTTCAATTCCGTATTCATCCTTGAGAATATTTGCTAATTCACTAACATCCTTAACGGATAAATTAACTAGTTCCTCAGCTATTTTTTTTATATCTGCCATTATATTTAATTTAAAGTTTATACACTATTCTTGTTTATTTTCAAGCGATTTTAAAACGCCTGATATTTTATTTTCAGAACTTTTCAGTAATGAAATAATATTTTTTGCTGGAGACTGTAATAGTAAAATAATGTCTCCAATAATTTCTTCTTTACCTTTCAATTTAGATAACACATCAAGGTGGTTATCTCCAATAAAAACATCGGCCTCGATAGAAGCAGCTTTTAAGGTCGGATGATCGGCATCTAAAGATTTTCTAAATTCCTTGAGAACCTTAGCTGGACCACTCGGGCTTTTATCAGAAAATAATAAGCCAGAAAAACCTTTGAGGGAATCACTATCAATTATTTCTGAGTAATCAATTTCTTGGCTTTCTAATGCTTTTTTAATAAATGTGTTTTTGACAACTTTATATTCTACCTCTTTTTTGAAGCATTTTTCTCTGAAAGAATTAACTTGAGCAACTGTCAATCCTGATGCATCTAATAGATAAAAAATGTTGTTATCCTTAAACTTTTGTGTAAGGTCTTTTACTAATTCTAATTTGTCTTCTTTTCTCATTTTTAATTCATTAATGCAGAGCTATCAATTTTTATCGAGCTACTCATAGTACTTGATAAATTTACACTCTTAAGGTATACTCCTTTAGAGGATGATGGTTTTAGTTTGATAACTGTATTAAGTAATTCTAAAGCATTTTCTTTTATCTTTTTTTCATCAAATGATACCTTAGCTACAGATGCATGAATGATACCACTTTTATCCACTTTAAAGTCAATCTTTCCTTTTTTCACATCTTTTATTGCTTTTCCAATCTCGTTAGTGACTGTTCCAGATTTTGGATTAGGCATTAAGCCTCTAGGCCCCAAAAACTTTCCAAGCTTTCCAAGCTTAGCCATTAATGAAGGCATAGTTATAATGACATCGATATCGGACCAACCCTCACCAATTTTTTTTATATAATCATCGAGTCCCACATGATCAGCACCAGCCTTTTTTGCTTCATCTTCTTTATCTGGTGAACATAATGCTAATACTTTTATGTTTTTACCGGTACCATGGGGTAAAGAAACATTACCTCTTACCATTTGATCAGCTTTTTTTGGATCAACACCAAGCCTAATGTCTAAATCAACTGATGCATCGAATTTTGTAAAAGATATATCCTTAACAATTTTGGATGCGTCATCTAAAGAATAAAACTTATCAAAGTCATATTTATCTAAAGTAAGCTTTTTGTTTTTTGTAACTCTAGCCATAATTTAATTTATATTTTCAGGAAAAATACCCTTAACTCTAACCCCCATACTTCTTGCAGTTCCAGCAATCATTTTCATAGCTGAACTGACTTTGAAAGCATTTAAATCTTTCATCTTTGTCTCTGCAATATCTTTTACCTGATCCCACGTAATAGATGCAACTTTATTTAAATTGGGTTGATCAGATCCTTTTTTCTTATTTGCGGCTTGTAAAATTAAAACAGATGCGGGTGGGGTTTTAATAACAAAATCAAAGGATTTATCTTTATAAATACTAATAACTACTGGTAATACTTGACCTTTTCTATCCTCAGTTCGAGCATTAAACTGATTACAGAATTCCATAATATTGATCCCTTTACTACCAAGTGCAGGCCCTACGGGTGGAGCGGGGTTAGCTTGACCCCCTCTAACTTGTAATTTCAAATATCCATCTAATTCTTTTGCCATAATTAACTTGATTTCTCTACTTGATAATAATTTAATTCAACTGGAGTATTTCTTCCAAATATTTTAACAGTTACATTTAATTTTTTTCTGTCTTCAAAGACCTGTGATATAGACCCGGTAAAACCACTAAATGGACCATCCATAACTTTAACATCCTCTCCAACTACAAAAGGTGATAATAATGATTCTTCATCACTATTTACCTCATCGAATTTCCCAAATATTCTGTTTATTTCAGCTTCTCTAAGTGGTATAGGAACACGTGAAGATCCTGTTCCAGAACCTAAAAAACCGATTACACCAGGAACATTCTTTATTACATGCTGAACTTCTCCATGAGTGAAATCTGCAGAAACTAAGACGTAACCAGGAAAATAATTTTTTTCCTTAATTTTCTTCTTACCATTCCTCATAACATAAACTTTCTCATAAGGAATCATAACTTCTGGGATATACTTTTCTAGTTTATTTCTATTAATTTCTTTTTCTAAATAAGTCTTAATCTTATTTTCTTTACCACTAATCGCCCTCAAAACATACCAATTTAAACTCATTATTTTCAATTCAATTTAAAAAGTCTCGTAAAATAGAGACATGATATTCTCAAAACCTAAATCAATTACACCGATAAAAAGAGCAAATATTAAGGATGCAACAAGTACTAGAGCTGAACTGCTCTGCAGGCTATTAAGGCTTGGCCAGGTAACTTTATTTACCATTTCTTGATAAGATTCTGAGATTAAAATAAATAATTTATTCATATCAAAAAATTTATACGGCCTAGCACGGGTGGAGTGACTCGAACACCCAACCAACGGTTTTGGAGACCGCTACTCTACCAATTGAGCTACACCCGTATAACTAAAATGCAGGCCAACGGCCTGCAAATTTAGAATATTTGTTATTATTTAACAAATAAATAAGTTAAATAATTATTGATTAAAATTTATCTTAAAATTTAGTCTAATATTTCAGTTACTTGACCTGCACCAACTGTTCTTCCACCCTCCCTTATAGCAAATCTTAATCCTGTTTCTAAAGCAACCTTATTAATTAACTTAACCTCAATTGTTAGATTATCTCCAGGCATTACCATTTCAACTTTTTCAGGTAACATGATCTCTCCTGTTACATCAGTTGTTCTCATGTAGAACTGAGGTCTATATTTATTAAAAAATGGAGTATGTCTACCACCTTCTTCTTTTGAAAGTACATAAACTTCAGCTTTAAAATGAGCATGAGGTGTAACCGAACCAGGCTTACATAT
>CAZKLB010000028.1:8690-13030 GCA_964553685.1 uncultured Marinoscillum sp. | reverse complement strand
TAACACCTGGACAAGCTGCTGTATTTTATGATGGAAAAGATGTAATAGGAGGGGGTTGGATTAGATCAAGCTTTCAGCAGAATAAAAAGGAAAGCCTAATTAAAGCTCAAATCAAATGAATAAAGTATCCGTTTCCATACTTGATTGTGATTTTAAAAATTTAGAATATGAAATTAAAAGAATTAATAGATCTAGTGCTGATTTAATTCATATCGATATAATGGATGGTGTTTTTGTAAAAAGAAATACTTATGATTTATTTGATATGAAAACTATATCAAATCTATCAAATAAGAATCTTGATGTACATTTAATGGTAGATAACCCAGAAACAATAATTGACGATTATATACTAGATAAAACTGAATTTATTGCAATCCATGCTGAATCAAAATGTGATCACTTTAAAATATTCGATAAATTAAAGAGTAACAATATTAAATCTGGAATTGCAATTAACCCAGACACAGATTTAACCGCTCTTGAAAAATATCTAGATTATATAGATATGATATTAGTTATGTCTGTGTATCCTGGTAAAGGAGGACAAAAATTTATACCGAACACAATAAATAGATTAATTTCTATAAAGAAATTATTAATAAAAAAATCAAAAAATATAAAAATTTCAGTTGATGGTGGAGTTGATAATACTGTATCTTCCAAATTAATTGAGTCTGGTTCAAACATATTAGTTTCAGGTAGTTTTTTAATTAAAAGTACAAGTCTTAAAGATTCTATAAAATCTCTTCTAAAAGCTTAAATTTTAATCGTTTTTGATATTATTTTTAGGTATATTTGATGTAAAGAAACTTACTAAAAATTATCATCGATTTTTTTAATGGTTGAAGATCAAAATCAGAACATAATTCCTATTAATATTGAGGAGGAAATGAAAGGTGCATACATAGACTATTCTATGTCTGTAATTGTTTCTAGAGCGCTACCAGATGTAAGAGACGGTCTAAAACCTGTCCATAGACGTGTCTTATTTGGCATGCTTGAAATGGGTGTTAATTATAACAAATCATACAAAAAATCTGGAAGAATTGTTGGAGATGTTATGGGTAAATACCATCCTCATGGTGATTCATCAGTTTATGAGACAATGGTTAGGATGGCACAGCCATGGTCACTAAGATATACTTTGGTAGATGGTCAGGGAAATTTTGGTTCTATGGATGGAGATTCTCCTGCAGCCATGAGATATACAGAAGCTAAGCTTAAAAGAATATCTGATGAATTACTATCTGACATCAACAAGGATACAGTTGATTTTCAACCTAATTACGATGACACACTAAATGAACCTACAGTTTTACCGTCAAAGTTTCCAAACTTATTAGTAAATGGTTCAAGTGGTATTGCCGTCGGTATGGCAACTAACATGGCACCTCATAATATAACTGAAGTAATAAATGGAACTATTCATTATATAGAAAATAATGACTGTACTATTGAAGATCTAATGAAATTTGTGAAGGCTCCAGATTTCCCGACAGGGGGAATTATTTATGGTTATCAAGGGGTAAAATCAGCTTTTGAAACGGGTAAGGGTAGGATTGTCATGAGAGCAAAAGCAAGTATTGAAATCAATGATAATGAAAAAGATCAAATAGTAGTATCAGAGATACCATATATGGTTAATAAAGCATCTATGATTGAAAAAACTGCACATTTAATAAATGAAAAGAAAATAGAAGGAATAAGTGATATAAGAGATGAATCCGATAGAAATGGTTTAAGAATTATATATGATTTAAAAAGAGACGCCATTCCTAATGTTGTACTTAACAATCTATTTAAATATACTCAGTTACAATCATCATTTGGAGTGAATAATGTTGCTTTAGTAAATGGGAGACCAAAAACTTTAAATCTAAAAGATCTCATAGAAAATTATGTTCATCATAGGCATGAGGTTGTAACAAGAAGGACAGAATATGAATTAAAAGAAGCAGAAAAAAGATCTCACATACTACAAGGTTATATAATTGCTTTGGATAATATTGATGCGGTAATCGAATTAATTAAAAAGTCAAAAAATCCAGAGGAAGCAAGAAATGGTTTAATTAAAAAATATAAGTTATCGGAAGTTCAAGCAAAAGCAATCCTAGAAATGAGACTTCAAAAACTTACAGGGTTAGAGAGAGACAAAATAAATAAAGAAAATGAAGAACTAAATAAACTCATTAAGACTTTAAATTCTATTCTATCTGATAAAACAAAAAGAATGGATATCATTAAAGATGAGTTGAATGAAATAAATGAGAGGTATGGAGATGAAAGAAGATCAGAAATTGAACATGCAGCTGCGGAATTTACAGTAGAAGATATGATACCAGATGAAGATATGGTTATTACTATTTCTCATCAAGGATATGTTAAAAGGACATCATTAGATGAATATAGAACACAGAGTAGAGGTGGAGTAGGTGCTAAAGGTGTTAAAACTAAAGATGATGATTTTAATGAACATCTATTTGTTGCGTCCACGCATAATTATCTGTTAATTTTTACTGAATTTGGAAAGGTTTTTTGGAAAAAAGTTTGGGAAATACCTGAAGGATCTAAAGTTTCCAAAGGTAGAGCAATACAGAATTTAATTAATATAGAAACAGGAGATAACATAAGATCTGTTATTACAATTTCAAATTTGACAGATGAAGAGTACTTAAATAATAACTTTTTGGTAATGTGTACTGAAGGGGGAACAGTTAAAAAAACAAAATTAGAAGCCTATTCAAGACCTAGAGTTAATGGGATTCATGCAATAAAAATTAAAGAAAATGATAGGTTATTAGATGTTAAATTAACCAATGGTGATAATCATATTATTATTGCAAAAAGGTCTGGTAAAGCAATAAATTTCCATGAAAGTAATGTTAGACCAATGGGAAGAACAGCATCAGGTGTTAGAGGGGTTAAATTAGAAAATGAGAAAGATAGAGTAGTAGGTATGATATGTGTAGCTAGAGAGGATTCAGATTTACTTGTTGTTTCTAAAAATGGTTATGGAAAGAGATCATCAATAGGTGACTATAGAATAACAAAAAGAGGTGGAAAAGGTGTTATGACATTAAAGATTACTGATAAAACAGGTAACCTTGTGTCTATTAAGGAAGTTAAAACTAACGACGAGTTGATGATTATAAACAAATCAGGTATTACAATAAGAACTTCAATAACAGATGAAAATATTAGAGTTATGGGTAGAGCTACTCAGGGTGTAAAACTCATTAAATTATCAGATGGTGACGAGATATCTTCAGTTGCAAAAATTGAGAACATAGAAGAAGAAGATTAAATTTTATTAAATTTGTAATTATTAAACGTACTAAAATGAAATATATAAATATTTTTATAATAACATTTCTTTTTTCATTAAGTGTAAATGCTCAGTACAAGGGTAGTGTTAATAAGGCTAGATCTTTACTAGATAAAGCTGCTTTAAGTACATATATGAGTGAAATAAAACCGCTACTGGTAGAAGCTAAAGGAGAAGTTGATCAGGCTATAAAAATAGAAAAAAATAGATCTAAAGTAAATACATGGATTATTAGAGGTGATGTATACGCAGCTATTGCAAAAGGTCTTCCAGAACTAGATTCAATGGCTATTGAGAAGTCATTAGAAGCTTATAATAAAGTTGGAACCGAAATAAAAACTAAAGATATTAACGCAATTCAAAATGCTAATGCTGGAAGACAAAATCTTTCAACTTTCTTCATTAATGATGCTATTACAGCACTTCAAGGGACAAATGAACCAAATTATGAGAGAGCATATAGTTCTTTCATGTTATCACTAAGGGTAAATCCAGGTGATACTCTTGGTTTATTATATGGTGGATTTGTAGCAGAACAATTAAATAAATATGAAGAAGCACTATCATACTACTCAAAACTCATTGAAATGAATACACTGAATTCAAAAAATTCAAATACAATATTTCAAAACTCAATAAATATATACTATCAAAACTGTGAATTATTCAATGAATGTGAAGATTTTAATAAATCTTTATCATTAATAATGAAAGCTAAAGAACTTTATCCTAACAATAATTATTATCCCTCTGTTGAGATCAATATTGCAATGAGATTAAATAAAGTAGATGAAGCTAGAACAAAAATTGATCAACAACTTCAATCAGATCCAGATAATGCTAATTTACATTTTAATAGAGCAGTCCTTTACTATAATTTAGGTCTGGCATTAACAGATAGAAGTGATTTCTCAGAAGCAGAAAAACTAGATACTCTTGATAATGTTTTTAGTACAGCTATAGAGTCATATAAGGAATCTTTACAATTAGATCCAAGTAATGAAAGGGCACT
>CAZKLB010000028.1:0-8590 GCA_964553685.1 uncultured Marinoscillum sp. | reverse complement strand
ATGATTCTTGAATTAGAAAATAATTAATTTATTATTTAGTTATTTATCGTCTTTTAATATCAGTTATTATTTCTTAAAAACGATTTAATTTCCTCAGAATACTTTATTAGTAAATCATTTGGTATAGGAAGTAATAAATTGTACTGAGTTATTTTCCAACTATTATTTTTTTTTACTAATACACCTGTGCCTCTAAATACTCCATATTTTTCATTTTTTAACTCTTCATCAAACCATGCGGTATTATTATCATTGTCTATATAAATATTTCTTGATATTGATTTATATGTCCATCCGGTACCAGTTTTAAATCTTTCCATAGCATATTCTTTAAATTTTGATTTAGGCCATCTTTCCTTGGCATCTGTTCCAAAGAAGACAGCATTATCATCAAATAATTCAAAGTATTCATTTCCTTTCGCTTGACTCGCAAATAAATGTAAATAATCAAGAACTTCGCTAATTTGTTCTTTATCTCCTTTATATATTAATAAGAACATTAAAATAACTAATTTCATATTTCTTTATTTAACATAATATAAATTATATAACAAATATCATTTAATATAGATTTCTTTAATTAATGTATTTATAGATATTTTAAACTTGCCCTCTTCTACGACAGGTATATTATTAATATTATAAAATTCTAATTCTGATACTGGTAAAGAGAAACTTACAGCTTTAGTTTCACCGGCTTTAATATGTATTTTAGTAAAATCTCGTAATCTTTTAACATCTGGAGTTATACTAGCATATTGATCAGACGAATAAAGCTGTACTGTCTCATAACCATCAATATCACTGTCGTTAGTAATAGAAACTCCAATATTTATATTTTCATCTGTGTTGAAAGTATCTTTATTTACTGATAATTTTGAATATTTAAAGTCAGAATAACTCAAACCATAACCAAAATCATATAAATTATTAACCTCACCAACATAATTATAAGCCCCTTGGGCATTATTTTGAACCTCAGATGGTTTATAGTAGTATGGTAGTAATGAATTTGGATAAGCAGGATAAGTATATGGTAATTTTCCTGATGGATTCACTTTACCCGATAGAATATCTGCCAGAGCATCGGCACCAAAATTTCCAGGTAAGTATACATTTACAACAGCACTCATAAGTGGCTCAATATCAGATATTAATCTAGGTCTTCCTAAATTTAAAATTAAAATAATAGGCTTACCAGTTTTACTTAATTCTAATGCTAATTTTGACTGTAATCTATGAATATTAAGATCATTTAAATCACCAGGTTTTTCAGTATATGTATTTTCACCTAAGCATAAAATAATATAATCTGATCTCCTAGCCTCATTGACTGCTTTTTGGATATCAATTTCATCCATATCATAATAATTGGCGTCTTTTCTATAGGAAACTCCAGGTATGTACTTTACATTATTTGAACCATATGTATTTCTTATTGATTCATAAATTGTATTATATTCTCCTGCAAAATCATCAGTCAATTCACCTTGCCAAGAATATGTCCACGCTCCGTTTAAAGTTCTCATATTATTTGCATTTGGGCCTGTAACCAGTATCCTTGAGTTTCCTTTAAGAGGTAATATATCATCATTATTTTTTAATAAAGTAATTGACTCAGAGGCAGACTTATAGGCTAACTGATGATGTTTCTTTGATCCAAAATCATCATATTCTTCATAATTTGTTACTGGATTATTAAATAAATCTAGTTCTAACTTAAGTTTCAATATTCTTTTCACAGCATCATTAATTCTTTCCATACTAACCTCCCCCTCTTCTACTAATGATTTAAGATTTTTAATAAAGTGTTCATACTCATATGGAACCATTGACATATCAATTCCTGCATTTATAGCAATTTTTATTGCTTCTCTTTGATTCTTTGCAACTTTATCTCTATCATGAAGCTTTCTTATATCTTCCCAATCAGTTAATATAACACCTTGAAATCCAAGTTTATTCCTTAAAACATTAATCATTAAATTATAATCTGCATGAACTGGAAATCCATTTATTAAACCTGAGTTAATCATTATAGTTTTTGCTCCAGATTCAATTGCTTTTTTAAATGGCTCTATGTGGTATTCAGACAAAACATTATCTGGTATGTAAGCTGGAGTTCTATCTTTACCAGAAATAACAGCCTGATAGCCCACAAAATGTTTCATACATGCGGCAACATTATATTTATTACTAACATCATTTTTTTCTCCCTGATAGCCTTTAATCATAGCGTCACCAAATCTCTCAACCATTAGTGGATCCTCTCCAAATGTTTCAAACTGTCTTGGAAATCTTGGATCTAATCCTAAATCAAGTACAGGCGAAAAATTCCATGGAATACTGGATGCTCTTGTTTCATAAGCACAAACTAGTGCCATATTATAAGCATTTTCAGGGTTCCAACTAGCTGCTGTTGTAATTTGTTGAGGAAACATAGTTGCTCCATCAGTATATGTTGTTCCATGAATAGCATCAATACCATAAATAATTGGTATTTTCATTTCAGTACTATCAATAGCATATGACTGAATATCAGAAATAGTTTTAAACCATACCTTTGGTTTTTGAGCAGTATTATTAATTGTATTAAGAACTGATCCAACTTTATAATCAACTATTGCTTTTTTGGTTTTCTTTGGGTCTATTTCTAAAGGAAAAGATGAACTCCATTTATTTGGACCTTTTGCTATTACAGTTAGGTTAATTTGTGTCATTTGCCCAACTTTCTCATCTAAAGTCATCAATTTTAGCATATCATCAACCTCCTTATCAATATCTGAAAATTCTTTGGATTGATTACAGGAGATTAAAAACAGGAATAATATAAACAGGTATCTCATGAGAAATGAATTTAAAATTAGAGAGTGAATTTAATCAGATATTTTCCAAAAAGCTATTCCCCCAGCCTGTTTCCCAACATTTAGCGAGCTTACTAACTCTAATTTCTTTAAATCAATAATATCAACCTTTCCTGGCTCACCTCCGATTCCTTCAACTGATACAAACGCATACTTACTATCTGTAGAAATCGCAATACCATGTGAAACATTTGTTGAATTATCAATTACTTTAATTAATGACTTATCCTCTAAACTCCATATTCCAGTTCTCCCCTCACCTTTTAATGTCGCTAATAGTAATTTACCATCAGGAGTGATTTCTACGTTATAAGGTCCCTTTCCAGTTTTAAAACGGTCTAAAATTTTCCATGAATCTATGTCAATCTCAATTATTTCATCCGAACCATTTCCAGCAATATATAATAGATTTTTTATAGGATGTGGTATAACCCATGTAGGCTTAGTTTTTGAATGTTTCATTGTCATATTTTCTTTTTTATGCATTGAATGATGCATCATATGATCATTATTATCCATTTTACTTTCTAAGTCTAACACCCTACTAACCTTTAAACTTATTGCATCGATCTCAAATAATTCACCTGACATCATTGCTACGGAATATTGAAATAAACCATCATTTGAAATTCTTGAACCGTGAGGCATTGAACCTGTTTTAACTTGAGTAATTTCAGTCATAGACTCTGGATCAACAACTGACACTGTACTTGGTTTCATATCACCATGAAGATTAAAATTCACGCAATAAAGAAGACCTGTAATTGGTGAAATCTGCATTGAAGCAGGAAAAAGCCCAAGTTTTGTACTTGTTATTGGTTGATTTGTTTCTGTTGAATACTTTACTAAACTACCAAAAGGATTACCATGAGCTAGTGATAAATACCAATATTTCCCATTAGGATCTATTGTAATTCCATGTGGTCCCTCAATTTCAGTTGGCATAATCCCAACATCAATACGATCTATTTCCTCTGAAATTTCTCCATCAAATTTAATAAGAGAAACAGCATCATCTGATTCCGCAGCAACATAAACATAATAATTTTGGGAAAACAAATCATTTCCAAAAATTATTAGAAAAATAAAAAACAGTTTTTTCATTTAATTTAAATACTGATTTACTTTTGAATTATCTGGTTTAATTGGCATAACCTTTGCGGCACCTATGCCACTATTCCAATCAGAATAAAATACATGTCCTTTGTATAACTGAGCACCCCACGCCATTGTTGCAAATGGAATATAACTATCTTTTCCGCCAGGTAATATATAACCAATTTCTCTACCTTGTTTAAAAAGATCACCCATAAGATCTCCACTTATATCAACAATACGAATTCCTCCAGAATACATTGCTACATATAAAACATCGTCTTCAATCCAATAATTATGTGATCCGTGGCCTGGAAGTTCATATCTAGCTACCTCATTAGGATTATCAGGATCTGTAAAATCTACAAAATGAAGAAATCCAGCCGTTTCATTTGGTGCATTCACATCAATACCCTTAGGAAATATTTCGTCACCAAGCACTGTGTAAAATTTTCCAGTAGACTTGCTCTTAAAAGGAAATGTCATATGATGAGCACCTGAAGCATAATTATAATTTCCAAATGCAACTGGATTTGATGGAGATCCACCTGCTACACCATTTCCAACATCAACTAAATATACACCATCCCGCCAATTTGAGGAGTATGCAATCCCATCTTCTACCCATACATCATGAATTGCTTGACCTTCTTTTCCCAACTCAAACATGCCAACCTCAATTGGATTAGTAGGATCTTCAATATTTAAAATATAGTACTTTCTTCCAGCACTCAAAGCATAAACGTGATTATCGTATATAAATAGATTATGAACTCCTCCAGTTAGATTTGTTGTATACTCTTTTATTATTTTAACATCATAAGGATTAGATACATCAATAATTATAATACCATTTTTTCTATTAGATGCACCTTCTCTACTAATTATACATATTTTACCATCCTCGGATACTTTGACATCATTAACAGTTCTTGCATCAACTTGAACACTATCAATTTTTTTAATATTAGAAGGTTCAGTAACATCCCAAAAGTATGATGTTCCATCAGCGCCCCATGTTCCGGTTACTGCATAGTCTCTACCATCTACACCTTCAAATACCCAAAAATCAGATGTGTGTTTGTCATTTACAAGACCAGTCCCTACTTTAAGTACATCTCTCTTTATATTTCTATCATATATATTGATTGCCTTTGTTGATGAAATATTTCCTAAAGATGCAGTAATAATATAATCACCAGCAACATCTCCTACAAACTTTCCTTCCTTGGAAACGAGACCAGAAGCAGTGTTGCTCTTGTCATATGATTTTCCTTTATAAGTATATTCAAATGGAATTTCTGATAATTCTTGGCCCTTTTTATTATAAGCAACTGCTTTAAATTGAATTACATCACCTGTCCTAGCTTGATCTGCTGAGGAGGTAACCATTATTTTTTCAACAGGGTTTTTTAATACTTCTATGTTTATTGATCCAGTTATTCCTTCAAATGTAGCCTCAAGTGTTGTATTCCCATCTGATACAGCTTTTATATTATTGACATTATCAATTTCAAGAATATCTGAAGAAGATTTTAAAGAAAAATTAACATTACTTCTTTTAAATCCCATTACGTCAATAACTTCATATGTTATTGGAATATAGGTTCCTGCATATATCTTAGATGAACCAATAATTAGTTTAATTTCTTTAACCTTTGGATATTTAACACTTACATTAAATGTTTTGCTTATTCTTTTACCTGTTTTATCAAAACATATTGCAACAACTTCATGATTTCCTGGTTCATTTGCCTTTATTGTTCCAGATTGACGATCAACTGCTATAGAATTAGCACTACTAAATACTCCCCTTTTATTATAATATATAATTCTTTCACAATCAGCTTGATTTCCATCAGACGTCAAAACATATGTATTAGGTGTATAGGAGTCTCCGATTTCAAGAGAAAGGTTTTCAAGATTAGATACAATAGTCTTTGTCTGTGACAAAACACTAAAATATGATAATAATAGTATTAATGTTATAAGTGGTTTTCTCATTTTATTAAAAATTTAATTTAATTATCAGCAATTTAAATTTCATTAAAGTCCCATTGAGCCAATAATATTGTATTTGGGTCAATAATTATCCTTGCTGGACGTGATTTTGAATTTATATAAAATTTTTTAGATTTTCTATCTAAAACTATTTTATCAAATTTATTTTGTTTTTTATCTTCATACTGTATCTCAATCTCTATTGGCATTTCAAATAAAAACCCGTCGTCCTGAACTTGATCTAACTCAACAGTTATATTTTTTTTATTGTCATCATATTTCCAATTACCATCTAATACCATATTACCACCTTTATATAACCACTGATCAAAAAACTTATCTAGGTCAAACCCTGAAACTTTTTCCATTTCCACCTTAAATTTTTCAGTATTTGTAGTTGAATTAAAGTATTTAGTATAATAATTTCTAATTCCTTGTTTAAAATTATCCTCACCTATATAATTTCTTAACATATGAAGTACCCAGGCACCTTTTTGATATTGTATATTATATGTTAAAACATCTTTCATATCTTTTAAATTATCATGAATGATGGTTGCGTTTTTATTCTTTTTATAATAATCAAAAACTAATCTTTTCGCGTCTTTAAGACCACTAACAAAATCATCTCTTCCATAAGCGTGCTCCCTAAACATTAAGGTAAAATACGTAGCAAAACCTTCACTCAACCAAACATCATCCCAATCATATTCAGTTACACAATTTCCAAACCACTGATGAGCCACCTCATGAATTACAACATTCCTCCATCTTGTGCTCCTATCTCCAGTAACTGAAATATCACTATAAAACAATGCTGATGCAGACTCCATTCCACCTTTTACACTATTTGTTTGCACATTTGCTAGTTTTTCATAGGCAAATGGACCAACATAATCTGAAAAAAATTCTAAAGTATGTTTAGTTGGTACTTTAAAGTCATAAAAGCCATTATCTCTATCTTGTTTGTATACCCAGGTTTGAATAGATTTTCCTTCAAAATAATCAACATAATCTATCGCAAATTGAGCAACTCCTAAAGCATATAACCAACATGATGTTGGAACGGATTGTCTCCAATGTGTTTTCTTAATGTTTTTGTTAAGGTTTGTCTCCTCAATTAATAAACCGTTTGAGATAACTTGATAGTGGTTTGGAGCTATGATAATAAATTCAGAGGTGGATTTATCATAGGGATGATCAACTAAAGGGAGCCAATTTCTTCCCTTATTGGGCCAATTATCGCTAAAGAATGTCCTGTCTCCATGCATATTTGGGCCTATTATCAAACCTGTAATTGGAATTCCGCTGTATTCAATGGTAATTATATCGTCTGAGGTATAATTAATTTTATCAGTATCAATATTTATAACATTTTTTTCGTGAGTGTATGGCACTTTCACTCCATTAAATAATATATCCTTTACCATCATGCCCTTTCCTATATCATTTTTTGAAATTAAGTCAAGTCTTACATTTTTTTCTGATGGCTTAATATCTAATTTTATATTAGCGATTCCATAAATTATATCTGTTGAATCATTTAGATGAAGTTCAAAAGAATAATTTAATATATCAATATTAGGATTTTTTGGGTATGGATCTTTAGAATAAAGATTTGATATTATAAATAATAAAAATAAGGTAATAGAAATTTTTTTCAATGCATTATCATCTTTGGTTAATAAATTAAAAATACAATTTTTTTAATTATAAATAAAAAATAGAAATCAATTGAATTTGATGAATAAGAAATTTGAGTTAATTATATATTTGCTAATTAATTAAAAATTTATGATAAAAAAAGTTGGAATTATTGGTGGAGCAGGTAAAATGGGGTCGTCTTTTAAAAATGCATTTGAAAATTTATCTTTAGATGTTATTATATCAGACAAAGAATCTAATAACCAACTTCGATTAATTCTTGATACTTGTGATTGGATAATATTATGTGTTCCTATAGATAAAACATTATCTGTATTTAATGAAATTAAAAGTGAAATAAAACCAAACCAGGTTTTTAGTGATTTCACATCAGTAAAGTCAATCTTATCTAAAGAAATTAAAAATTGTGATTTTGAGTTTATTTCTTGCCATCCTTTATTTGGTCCATTAAATAACTTTACTGGACAAAATATAATAACCATACCAATTTCAATTAAAAATAAATACAAAGAAGTTAAGAAAATCTTCGGGCTATTAGATCTTAAAATAACTGAAATGAAAAGCTTTGAGGAACATGATAAATATATGAGTTTAATTCAAGGAATGACACATTTTACTCATGTTTGCTTTACCACTGCTATGAAAAAATTAGATTTAGATTTAAAAAAAGTCATGGACATTTGTAGTCCAATTTATCAATCTAACATTGCATTTTCTTCTAGAATAACAGGCGGAGATGAAAATTTATATACCAACATAATTATGGATAACCCAAAAAATAAAGAAGTTTTGAATATGTATTTAGACACTTCAAGGAAAATTTTTAGTCTCATTGAAAGTAATGATTATGAAGCCTTTAAAAATAACTTTACTGATAATAGAAAATATCTTGAAGATCATATTTACGAAATGATAAAACAAAGTAATTTTCTAGTCGATAAAATGGCAGAGTTCAAAAAAGGCTC
>CAZKLB010000027.1:0-13957 GCA_964553685.1 uncultured Marinoscillum sp. | reverse complement strand
TTAATTCATTAATTTTTTTTTCTATCATACTATAAATTTTTTTTAAAAATTTAGGATCCTCTATAAAATCCTTATCTGATAAATCTATAGTTAACAACTTTTCTTTTGGATGATTTTTTATCCACTTTTCATAATAGTCATTAAGTTTAATTAAATAATTTTTATCAATTTCTTTTTCAAAATCTCTCTTTCTTTTTCTTATGTTTTTAACGATATTATTAATATTCGTATTTCTTAAATATATCAATAAATCAGGTTGGTCAATGTATTTTAAAATTGTATTGTAAAGCCTTTCGTAATTATTAAACTCTCTTTTTTTTAGAACACCGGAATCATGAAGTGTTTTTGTAAAAACTTCATAATCTTCATATATAGATCTGTCTTGAATTACAACCTTATTGCTCTCCGATATTTTTTGAATTTGATTAAATCTACTATTTAGAAAGAAAATTTGTAGGTGAAATGACCATTCTGACATTGATTTATAAAAATCATCTAGATAAGGATTATCATCAACCTCCTCAAGCTGTAAATTCCAATTAAATTTTTTTGAAATCTTTTCCGACAATGTTGTTTTTCCAACTCCAATATTTCCCGATATTACTATGTGTTTGATACCCATTAAAACTTAAAATTAAGTCCCAAATTTATATTTCTTCCTGGAGCACTTATACCTGAAGAATATGTTCTGTAATGTATATCAAAAATATTATCAATTGAAATATTAAACTTTATAAAGTAATTATAATCGTAGTTTAAAGAAAGGTTATGAGTCATCCATGATGGGGAACCGTCCTTTGTATATAGATATAATTTATTTAATTCACTTTGGGAAAAATCTACAATATTTTTTCTGCCATTGTAGTCTATGTGATATGTTAATTTAAGTGATTTTTTTTTAAAACTTAATGATGTTTTTCCAAATAATGGTGGAGAATGTCTTAGTGGTCTTTCATTTAATAGGTCTTTTGATGTATTATATGAAATTGAATTTTCTAATATTAAATTATTACTCAATTTGATTTTCAAATTGTTACTAAATCCTATGATAAAAGCTTTTCCACCATTAGTTAAGGTTTGAACTCTACTCATAATCCCATCATAAATTATAGAATCTTGGTTATTGAATAATCCATTTGATCTAATGATTGCATTATTTAGTCTGATATAGTACAATGATGATTTAATTTCAATTTTTTTTCCTATAAATTCATGATTAACTTCAAAATTATTAGCGTATTCAGGTTTTAAGTCCGGATTTGGAATTATTATGTTGCCAGGTTCAGAATCAAATATTTTACCTGTATCATCTAAGTTAGGAGTTCTAAAACCATTTGAGTATTGAAATTTTATAGTGTTGGATCCTATATCATATCGCATACCTAAATTACCACTAATTGAGGATGCTTTTACATTAATTTTAGAGAAAGGAAAATTATAAAAAGAATTGGAAAGTAGTGATTTTAGAGATGACGAGTTAGCTCTTAATCCAATATTTGTTTTTAATTTTTTAATATTTCTTTTGAGTGAAATATAAAAAGAGTTAGAATAGTAATTACTTCCGAGATCTGGGTATCGAGTTGATATATCTCGTGTATTTTCTGTCACTATATTTTTTTCATTTGCAGTTGAGGTCACATTATTGTAAATGCTTTCGATACCATAAAATAATTCACTATTGTCAAACTTTTTATCAAAGTCAAGATTTAATGATAATACATTAACTATCTCATACCGATTTTTAATATTATCATTATTAAATTTTCTTATATGCCTGCTTTCATTGACTTTTTGATGTGACAAATTAAGTTTAAAAGCATCGAAAAAATTATTTTTTTTGAATGAGTTGATTTTGATGCTATTCATTAGAAAGGTATTTGGACCGTAATACCATTCACTATAACTTGGTGTAAATATATCATCATAAAGTATGAGTCTATCATATCTAGGTACATTTGATGAATTAGAATAGTATAGCCCATATATAAGATTTAATTTATTATTAAGTTTTAGGTTAATCTTATTAATAATATTAATTTGAGAGTATCCACTGTTTCTTTGGACATTGTAGTTATTATTTTGAATAATTTCATCTCTATTTTCAAGATAGTTTCTTTTAACATATTCTAATCTTTTTCCATAATCTGGATATAAGTCTTTTCTTTTTGATCCTGATCTTAAGTCTTTAAAAGAATTAAATGAAAAACTAGAAAGACTTGAAATGTTTTTACTACTAATTCCAAAGTTTAAATTGTAATGTTTAGAATTACTTGATGAATTATATTGAATATTTTGTGATCCATTAAGTTTAGCTTTACTACTATGGAATGATGGATCAATTATTTGAAAATTCAAAGCTCCTCCAATTGCATCACTACCGTACATTACAGATGCTGGACCAAAAAGTACTTCAATTCCCTCTAATATATATGGGTCAATAGTTATAATATTATGGATATTTCCACTTCTATATATTACATTATTTAATCTAGTGCCATCAAGAGAAATTAGAATTCTATTTGCAGAAAAACCTCTTATCATAGGGCTTCCTCCACCATGTTGACTTTTTTGGACAAATACGTCTCCTGTTTTTTCTAAAAGATCTGCAGAATTTTGTGGAGAATTTTCAAGAATTATCTCTCTTGGAATTTGAAGTGTTTTATTAGTGACATCATTAAGATTTTCTTTCCATCTATTTACAGAAATAACAACCTCATCTATTGTTACTATTTTGTTTTTTAATTGTATTTTGTTATTAATATTTTTTTTAATGATAGTTAGGGTTTTAAAAGTAGGGTGCTGAATTATTATACTATCATTTTCATTGAAAATAGATAAATTAATTTCTCCATTATAATTTGAAAATTCACCAATAGAAAGATCTTTTTTATAAAAACTCACATTAAAAATAGGTTTCTCATTTTCATCAACTACTTGAATTTTTTGCGAAAAGATTGTAGAATGAAAGAAAACAAAAAATATAAAACTTATTATTTTTTTTTCCATACTAATGCTGCTGAACCTAAAATTGCAGAGTCTTTATCCTCTAGACCTGATAGTAATATTTTTACTTTATTCTTATAGAACGGTAAAAGTTTTTTTTCAAATGCTTTTTTCGTTGGGTTTAAAATCCATTTTCCAGAATGAGCTAATCCACCTGTTAATATTATTGCTTCAGGTTGAGAAAAAGTTACGAAATTTGCCAATGAGTCACCTAAAATTCTTCCTGTATATTCATAAGCTTTAATTGCAATTTTATCACCATCATTTGCTGCTTTTGTAATTTCTTCTCCATGTAAGTCATTAAATGAAATACCTCTGAAAACACTATCATACATATACTTTGATAACATATACATTATAGTTCTTTTAATTCCTGTAGCCGAAACATACGCTTCTAGACCACCTTTAACACCCAATCCAGTATATCTACTTTTATTATTTATAGAAAAGTGTCCTAACTCAGCAGCAAAACCATCAGATCCTTCAACCAGCATACCATTACTAACTATCCCACTTCCTAAGCCAGTTCCAAGAGTTATAACAATAAAGTCGTTTAAATTTTTGGCATTTCCATATTGCATTTCACCAACTGCAGCACAGTTTGCATCGTTAGAAAGATGTATATTATAATTTAGTTTTTCTCTTAAATCTTTAACTAGGTTTAATTTTCCATTCCATTTAAGATTAGCAGGTGTTTCAATTGTACCATTTTTAGAAGCGTTTGGTGCTCCAATTCCAATTCCTAAAATTTTTTCATCACCAACAATTATATTTATTGAATTAACTAACTTATTGATATACGAACTAAATGAGGTTTCTTCTTTAGTTCTAAAAGAAGTCTTTTTAATACAAACACCTTCTTCAGATACTAATCCAATTTTTGTAATTGTTCCACCTATATCTATTCCAACAGCAGTTTTCATTTTTTTTCAAATTTTAAAATAGCCGAGTTTATACAATATCTTTTTCTTGTTTCTGTAGGTCCGTCATCAAAAACATGACCAAGATGACCATCGCAATTATAACAAACTACTTCTTTTCTAATCATTCCATAGGAAAAATCGGTTTTAGTTTTAATTGATTTTAAATTATCAACCTCAGAGAAGCTTGGCCAACCTGATCCAGAATCAAATTTTGTTTTTGAGGAAAATAAAATATTATCACAACCTACGCATTTATAGTTCCCATCTTCCTCATTATATAATAATTTTCCTGAAAAAGCAGGTTCTGTACCTTTATCTTTTAAAATTTTTAATTGTTCTTTAGTAAGTTGATTTTTGACCATAAATGCAAATATAAATCCCAAAATTATTAATATTGGAAATCAAACATTTTTTTAAAAATAATGAATATTAAAGGTGATGCAATTATTTTGACTGGAGGAAAATTTGATTCAAAATCAGCAAAAACAGCTCACGGTTTATTGAGAGGATCAAATAGATTTAATATTAAAGCAATTATTGATCCAAAACACAAAAATAATTATGTTCATATTGATAAAAATGGTAAAATATCTTTATCAGATGAAATTAGCGATATTCAAATATTTGAAAATGTAGAATCTTTTCTGGAAAGTAATATTATTGTTGAGTATTGTATTATAGGTGTTGCTTCTGCAGGAGGAATTTTACCTTTAGAGATGAGAAATGATGTAAAAAATGCTTTAAAAAATAATGTATCAATAATTAACGGTTTACACTCCTTACTTAGTAAGGATAATGAGTTAAGTAGAATAGCTAAAGAAAATAATGTTAAAATTCATGACATCAGAGTATCAAAACCAAGAGATGAACTTAATTTTTGGTCTGGTAAAATTTATGACGTTAAATCTACTAAAATTGTAGTGCTTGGTACTGATTGTGGTCTAGGTAAAAGGACAACTGCAAAGTTAATTGTTGAAGCCTTAAATAAAAGAAAAATAGTGTCTGATATGATATATACGGGTCAGACTGGTTGGATGCAAGGGTGGGAACATGGGTTTATTTTTGATTCCACCATTAATGATTTTGTTTCTGGTGAACTCGAAAGATCAATATGTGAATGTTATCAAAAGAAAAAACCTAAATATATTTTAATTGAAGGTCAGGCGGCCTTAAGAAATCCTTCTGGTCCATGTGGCTCTGAGTTTTTAATCTCAGCAAATGCAGATGGGATAATTTTACAACATTCACCAAAAAGAAAATATTTTGATGGATGGGAACATGTAGATGCTGTAATGCCATCTCTGGAGTCAGAGGTTAATCTTATTGAATCATATGGTAATGAGGTTATAGCTATAACTTTAAATACACATGGTATGACAGAACAAGAAAACATATACCACAAAAATTTAATTAATTCTGATTTTGATATTCCTGTATTTTTACCTTTGGAGGAAGGAATAGATCCTATAGTTGATTTGTTAAATTCCAGATATGATAATTGATAATATAGATGTAGAACTCGCGGATATTAAACTTACACGTCCATATACAATAGCTTATAAAACAACATCATCTATAAAAAATATTTTTGTTAAAATAATTTTGAGAAATGGAACTATCGGTTTAGGTTCATCTAATGTTTCTAAGTATGTTGTAGGTGTAGATACTTCAGAGTCATTTAGAAATACTGTTGATTTTAAAAATGATTTAATTGGTAAGGATATATTTCATTTGATTAGTAATATTGATGATATAGAAAATCAATTTAAAAATGATCCTGGTACAAAAGCAGCCTATAACATAGCTATTTACGATGCTTTTTGTAAGTCTATAAATATTTCTTTAGGAGCATTTCTAGGAAGAAGAATACAAGAATTACCAACATCTATTACCGTTGGAATAAAAGGCATTAATGAAACTATAGAGGAAATTAAAGAATATTATTCATCTGGTTTTAGATATATTAAAATTAAGTTAGGAAATAAAATTGAAGATGATATTGAAAGAATTTCTAAAATAAATGAAAAATTTGGTAATAGAATTCATATTAGAATTGACGCTAATCAAGGATGGTCAATTGATGATACAATTAAATTTTATAATAAAACAAAACGTATTGAACTTATTGAACAACCAATAAGTATTGAAAAAACTAATCAGCTTTTAAAATTACCTAATAACATAAAAAAAATAATAGCACTCGATGAGAGTTTAGTTAATTACGAAGATTCAATTAAATATTCTCAGAAATATTATGGTAAAATTTTCAATATTAAACTTATGAAATGTGGTGGTATTACTTCAGGTAGAAAAATTGCAAATATTGCTCTATTAAATGATATAGAGCTTATGTGGGGATGTAACGATGAGAGTATAATAAGTATTTCTGCTGCATTAAACACTGCTCTTTCATTTCCTAATACAAAATATTTAGATTTGGATGGTAGTTTAGATTTAACTAAAGACTTAGTTTCTGGAGGTTTTAATTTAAAAAATGGTGTGATGAAACCACTTAATAAACCAGGCCTTGGCGTTGAATTGATTTAGAATGATTAGAGTTTTTATTTTTATTTTATTTTCTTTTAACCATCTTGAAGCTCAAGATAAGATTAAAATATATTCACCTAATCCAAAATACGAAAATTTATTTAAATCAATTCCAACTATTAATGATAATGACCCATTATGGGTTAAACTTCTTTATTCAGAATCTCCAAATTATTTTGAAATTCATGATGAATACAAAAAATATTATAGAGATAAGGTTTTCAAAAAAAATATACATACTCAAAATTTTAAACATTTTAGTATGTTGGTTAGTTCTAGAAATTACTTAATGGAAGACGGGTCAATTAATATTCCTATTAAAAAATCTAATTCATTTTCAGTTTTATCTAATAATAATACTTCAAGATTTTCTAATCATATTGGAAACGATGAAAAATGGAAACCAATTGGTCCATTTCAAGTATTAAAAAGTGGTAATCCTGATTATAATGGTAATTATTTTGCTTCAACACAAGTAAATATTTATACCATAGAACAATCAAAATCTAATCCAAGTGTCATTTATGCTGGTGGTGAAACAGGAGGACTATACAAATCAGTAGATAAAGCTTTGACATGGAAATCTGTTGGAGATGATTCGCACTCAAGTAGTAATATATCAACTATAACAATACATCCTACCAATGAAAATATAGTATATTTTTCTAATAATCTTGGTGAGATTTTTAAAACTGAAGATGGTGGTAATACATGGAATGTAATATATTTCTTACATGATAATAGAATTGAAGGTATTGTTATTTCAGAAAATGATGATAATTTAATTTTAATTGCAGGGAGTAAAGGGTTGTATAGAACTATAGATGGTGGAAACACATGGACTACTATTTTAGATGATAAGTGTTGGGATTTAAAACAAAAAATAAATGATCCCAATACGTTTTTTGTTACTAAAAGTAATCCAATAAAAAAAATAACAGAAATATATAAATCTATTGATGGAGGAAAAACATTCCAAAAAAAAGATACAGGTTGGTTTAGTCCTATTGGTGGTACTGCTAAGAATGATGGGGGAGCAAGGATTGGATTAACGGATGCAGATCCAAATAGAGTATATGTTTTACTATTAGGTAACGAAGTTGGTTATGATATTGATTATGGTTATATAGGTGTATACAGAAGTGATGATGCTGGAGAGACCTGGTATACTCCATATGATGGTAATAACGATGGTTTACCAGATAATAATCCAGGTGGCCCTTATAGTTCTTCGCATCAATGTTTAGCTTGTGGAAGTTTTAATACTGGTTGGTATAATCAAGGATTTTATGATTCAGATATTGAAGTTTCTGATACTGATCCTGATCATTTTTTACTTGGTGGTATAAGACTTGCTAGATCATTTGATGGTGGAATTACATATACTGATATGATGGCTCAAAATAATGGAATAGGATATAGACATGTAGATATTCAAGAAATTGAAATCAATGGAAATGATGCATGGGTAGCTTCTGATGGAGGAATTGATTATTATAATGCTTTAACCCTTGATATAATTGAATCAAGAAACAAAGGAATAGACGGGTCACATTTTTGGGGATTTGATCAAGGTTGGAATTATGATATAATGGTTGGGGGAAAATATCATAATGGTAACTCAGTTTTGACAGAAGATTTTGGAGAAGGAAATGCTATTGATGTTGGAGGTAATGAATCTGCTACTGGGTATGTCAATAAAGGTGAAAATAAAAAAGTATATTTTAGTGATTCAGGAGCTAGGGAAATAATTGGAAATAATTATCAACCTAATGTTTCACCTTGGCTAAATCTATATAATAATATTTCGAATTATGCATTATTTCCTAATGAATCATATGTATTTTATGGTTATAGTGAGGTTGTTACAGACCCTAGATATTGGAATACATTGTATCTTGGAAAAGACCATAAATTATGGAAAAGTGAAAATGGTGGTTCGAGTTTTTTTTTATTGAAAGAATTTGGAAATGAGTCAGACCATATTGTTCAATCAATAGAAATATCAAGGAGTAATCCTAATCTAATTTTTGTAACACAAAGGAATGGAAAATTATGGAAAACTGAAGATGGAGGTAATAATTGGACAGAGGTTTATTTACCTTTTAGTCAAGACAATACTTTATTTATTTCTTTAAATTCTGATAACGAATTATATCTAGCAAATCCACGATCAGGAAATAACACGGAAAAAATATTTAAATCCACTGATTTTGGTAATTCTTGGGAAAATCTAACTACATCTAAATTAAACGGTCATAAAATTAAACATCTACATGTTCAAGAAGGGACTGATGGCGGAGTTTATATTGCATCATTTAAAAATATTTGGTATAAAAATAATTCTGATTCTGATTGGCAAGACTTTTCTCAAGGTCTACCTATAGCATCAGAAGGAATAATGAGATTCCAATTATTTTATAGGGATGGAAAAATTAGAATTGCTGGAGGAAGAGGTATTTGGGAACGGGATTTATATGAAGAATCAAAACCAATTTCACAGCCTTTTACGGCTTTTAAAAATATTAATAAATGTTCATCAGATACTATAAAATTTGAAGATTTCTCAATTTTAAATCATAAAAATGCAACTTGGCAATGGGATTTTCCAGGTGCATCATATGTATCCTCAAACTCAGATCGTAATCCCTCTGTAGTATATAATTCTACTGGAAATTATGATGTGACCCTAACAGTTACTAATGATTTGGGAACAAGTACAAAGACAATATCAGATATAATTGTAGTTAATCATAATGATCTATGTGATCCTCACCCTAATCCACAAAAAGCTTTTCTAAACACAAATAATACATATTTAATTAATAGTAAAATCAATGTAAAATCAATAACAGATTTTTCATTTACTGCATGGGTTTATCCAGATGGTATTCAAACTGATTATGCAAGTATATTTAGTCTTTCTTCTAGAGATATTCAAGAACAACATAATGTTTTGAACTTTAGAGAGGGAAATAATACACTTGGGTTTCATTGGAATGGTAAGGCATGGGGATGGGATAGTAATCTTATTGTTCCAGAAAATCAGTGGTCTTTTATAGCAATTACAGTAAAATCATCAAAAGTCACTTTATATGTTAATGAATCTAGTTCAAGTTTTAATTTAAACACTCTTCCTTTTGATCTAAATAAAATTCTTTTAGGTTCATATTATAATTGGGGAGGAAGATATTATAATGGTTTAATTGAAGAGGCAACTTTTTGGAAAAAAGCACTTTCTGATAAAGAAATTCGTCTGTCAAGACATTTAACCAAAAGTAATTTAGATGATGATGATATATTAGCTTATTATCAATTTAATAATATTGATAATGGAATTATATACGATAAAAAAAATTCATTTAATTTAAAATTATCTGGAGGAGAATTAGTTATATCTGATGCCCCAATAGGCCCAGGAAAATCATCTTTAATTTCAGTTGATGGGGGTGGGGTTAAAGACTTTTATGAAACAGATTTATCAATTATATTTTCTGATAATGGTCTATATCCTAATGGAGATCTTGTAGTGAGTAAAATTGATATAAATCCAAGCAAAATTCCAAATACTGATACAATAAATACAGGATACTGGATAATAAATAATTATGGAAGTAATGTTAACTTTTCTAATATAGAAAGTATTGAATTTTCAAATTTTATCGAATTAGAAAACTTATCTGCCTCCGGTATAGAAATGTTTGTAAGGGATCGTAATTCTAGTAAATCTGATAATTGGATTTCAAAGTCAAAAGCAAACTCTATAAACCCTTTAGAAAAATCAATTACTTTTAATTCTACGGGAATAAACAATTTTGATTATCAAATTTATATCGGGACAGATGGAGCTGTAGTTGGTATTGAGGATTTAGAGTCTGGAAGTCCAATTATTCTGTACCCTAATCCAACTATGGAAAGTAATTTATTTATTAAAGGGCTTAATGGAGAATCTAGAATTAATATTTATGATTCAATGGGAAAACATATAATTAATAAAAAACTTGAAAGTTCAACTTTGAATGTTTCAAACCTTTTAAAAGGATTTTATATTTATATTATTGAGTCTAATGATAAAATTGTTACTGGGAAGTTAGTTATTAAATAAATTTCATGTTAAATATTATAATCTATCTAATCTCATTATTACCAATAGATTCGATTCATTATAATCTCAATAAAAAAATTGATTCAATTATTGAATTTTCAATTAAAGAAAAAGCTTTTCCTGGAGCACAAATAATTGTTTTAAAGGATGGGGAAAAGGTTGTAAATAAAAATTATGGGTATCATACCTATGACAGTATAATTAAAATTACTGGTAATTCTATTTATGATCTTGCTTCAATAACCAAACCAACTGCAGGAGCTTTTTCATTAATGAAGTTATATGAAAGTAATTTGATTGATATAAATAAGCCATTAAATAATTACCTTAAGTTTTTTAATAATTCTAGAGTTGGTGAAGTATTAATTAAAGATTATTTACAACATATATCTGGGATTAGACCATGGATACCATTTCATAGTACAACAAAAGATAAATATGGAAATTTTAGAAAGAAAACCCTTGCATACAAGGAGAAGAGAAGGTATAAAATTAAACTTACAGACAGTCTATATTTATTTAATAATTATAAAAAGGAAATTTATAATCAAATAAAAGATACTTACTTTATTGATGGTGATACAGTTTTGTATTCTGGTCTATTTTTTTATTTAATTCCTGAAATCATTGAAAAGCAAACTAATATAAAATTTGATAATTACGTTGAAAATATTTTTTCAGATATGACTTTAGATTCAATACTATTTAATCCAACAAAAAAATTTAATTTAGAGACTATCGTTCCAACTGAAAGTGATAATTTTTTTAGAAACTTCCAGATACATGGTGTTGTCCATGATGAAGGCGCAGCGATGATGGATGGAGTTTCTGCAAATGCAGGATTATTTTCAAATGCTTCTAATCTAGCTAAGTTTTATCAAATGTTTTTAAATGGTGGTCTACTTAATGATAAGATATTTTTAGATAAAAATATTATTAATTTATTTACTCAATTTGATAATCAAAATCCAAAGTTTTATAGAGGTCTGGGTTTTGATAAACCAAAACCAGAATATAATGTCGAAAAGTGTACATACTCTAAATATTCTTCAAATTCAAGTTTTGGTCATTCTGGATATACTGGTACATTTTTTTGGGTTGATCCAAAATACGATTTGATATATGTTTTTTTATCTAATCGAGTGTATGATAGTAGAGAAAATAGAAAAATTTACGAACTTAATGTTAGAACAAAAATTCATGATTTGATTTATGAAAATTTATTTAATATTGAACAAGTTGTATTAAAGTAAAAGTATAAAGTATAAATTAAAACCTTATTAAATAAATAGCAGTATATTATAAAAAAATAACTATGAAAACACTAATATCTCCTTCTAAAACATTGAATTTTGATGACTATAATACACCAAGTTTTAATACTGATTGTAGGTTGTTAGACGATACAACTGAACTTCATAAAATTTTAACTAGTTATTCTATTAATGGCATTAAAGATTTAATGAGTGTAAGTGATAAAATAGCAGAACTTAATTATAATCGTTTTAAAAGCTGGGAAAACCCCTCATTTTCTTCTAAATCAAAACAAGCAATATACGCTTTCAAGGGAGATGTTTACTCAGGTTTAAATGCTGATACTATTACCAAAGATAAATTTGATTTTATGCAAAATAATCTTAGAATATTATCTGGTTTTTATGGTTTGTTAAGACCATTTGATAAAATATTACCATATAGATTAGAAATGGGTACTAAGCTTCAAAACTCAAGAGGAAAAAATCTTTATGAATTTTGGGGTAATAAAATAACAGATTTATTAAACAAAGATTTTGAAAGTGAAAAGGATATAGTTATCAATCTTGCCTCCGAAGAGTATTACAAGTCAATTAATAATAAAAATTTAAAAAATAAAGTTATTACTCCTGTATTTAAAGAATATAAAAATGGATCTTATAAAACAATTGCAATTTATGCTAAGAAAGCCAGGGGTTTAATGTCACGATATATCATAGATAATGAAATTGAAAATTGTGAGGGTCTAAAAACCTTTAATAAAGAAGGTTATAGTTTTGATGAAAATTTATCAGATAATTTGAATTATGTTTTTACAAGGTAATTGTAGCGGGAAGCATTCAAATATCTAACTTATTGGTTAACGATTTAAAAGTTATTTCAAAGCTTTAAGATTTTTTAGATGAGTGTTTACCATGTTAATGTTAGTTTAGCTTACTTACATGGTTTATAAATAGCTGAACTGATATAGTAGGACATGCATATTGTTTAAGAAATAATAACCTTAAAAAATAAATAAATTGTACATTTAGATATTGATTATTTATCAAACAAATGACTTATTTTCACAAATGGAAAAGTATTAAAAAGAATTGTTATCAAATAAAATGAATCAAACGAAAAATAATAGTAAATACAATTGGAATATGATTTTCTTCTTAACTATCATTCCTTTAATTGGAATTTTTGGCACCTCTATTTATGTTTATCATAATGGGATTGTATGGCAAGAACCTATTTTATTACTAATTTTTTGGTTTATTTCTGGAATGGGAATTACTATGGGTTATCATAGACTATTTGCCCATAAGTCTTTTAAAACAAATTCATTTGTTGAATGGATTTTAATGATATTAGGCTCACTTGCTTTTGAAAATACAATTTTGAAATGGGTTTCAGATCACAGGAAACATCATAAATTATCTGATACGAAAGATGATCCATATTCAATTATGGAAGGTTTTTGGCATGCACACATTGGTTGGATTATAAAAAATACATCAGAAGAGCAATCTAGAATTAAAGGCGTTAAAGATTTAGAATCAAAATCTGCAATAAAATTTCAAAACAAGTATTATTTTCATATGGGAATCATTCTAGGGTTTATCTTACCTTTAATTGTAGGGTTTATATACAATAGACCATTAGGAGCAGTTTTATGGGCAGGTTTTTTAAGAGTAACTTTAGTTCACCATGCAACTTTTTTTATTAATTCCCTTTGCCATTACGTTGGTAAAAGACCATATGATTACAAATCATCGGCACGCGATTCTTGGTTTGTGTCTTTATTTACTTTTGGGGAAGGTTATCATAATTATCATCATACATTCCAATGGGATTATAGAAATGGAGTTAAATGGTTTTCTTTTGATCCAAGCAAGTGGATTATCAAATTACTTTCATTTATTGGTATAACTTATGATTTAAGAGAAACAAAAGAATATCATATTTGGAAAAATCATATTAATTCTATCAAAGATCAACTTAATGAAAGCTACAATAAATCTACTGAAAATTGTAAGCAGTTCTATCAAAACAAAATTGATTTATTGCAAAAAAATATAGACAATATATTTAGTTCTTGGGATGAAATGGAAAAAAAATATAATAACTTAAAAAATACTGA
>CAZKLB010000026.1:0-14583 GCA_964553685.1 uncultured Marinoscillum sp. | reverse complement strand
CTATTAGAATTAATAAGACTATCAAAAACATTTAGTTGAGAATTAAGAATTTCATTAGGATCATGTTCAACCCAACCTTGTTTAGGAAATATCTGATTAAATTCTTGCTGTTTTATATCTATAAGATTGCCATTAGTATCAATCAATATTGCCCTTGAGCTTGTAGTACCTTGGTCTAATGCAACAATATATTTCATTTCTTAATTCTTAGAGATAATATTATTCTTAACGTCTAAATTTTTTATAATAAATTTACCTACCCTATCACCTTGATCAATACCATTAGTAATTGCCGGCATGTAATGAATACCTCCCCACAAACGACTAATTGCTGCCTCATCAGATGCCTGCAAAAATGAATCGTAATTCCTTGCAGGTAGACCATAAATTTCCTCAGTTGTATCTAAAAAATTAAAATTATCCCCTAAAATAAATGTAAGAATGTTTGCCGCAGACCTTGATATTACTGAGTGGCCAGATGTGTATTCTGGGAAAGGTGGTGTCTGAAGAACTGGTATCCAGTCCTCGTCAATATACTGATTTATTAAAGTTTCAGGCCTAACAAGAATACTTCTATATTTTTCATCCCAACATACTATAAAAGAATCAAAAAGGCCTATTGATACTAAAGAATAAGCATAAATTGATTCCATAAGATTTAACTCTGCTTTTTTGGAAGCTATTTGTGTTATTCCAATCCAATGTCCACCCGGTGTAATTTTTTTGGTTGCAAACATGGCATGCCCTATGTGATTAGATACGTATGGATTACAATCCCAAAAGTTTGCAACATTAGTTTGTTCTTCGGTAAGATTATTACCAATTTCATATACTTCATATAGATCTTTAAAGAACTTTGAATTTTTATCTAGATTGAATTTAGGAGGTGGAGCGGTAATAAATTGATTTGAGGAATCAATTGCTAAAGTTCTTATCTTATTCCAATGAGGCTCAATGCCATCCATATAATCAGGTGGTGTTGGTTTCCAAGTATCCTCTCTATTTCTCTGGACAGTGAACTTTGGATACGACCTTGTTTCTTTGTAGTTATCATTAGAATACCAATCTTTTATATGATTTGCAACTTGATCTCCATATTGAATTGACCTTTTGTATATGTCTTTAGGCATACCCTTTGACTTTAAGTCATTGAAAAGATTTTTCTGAAATTCTGTCATCTTATCTTTTGAAAAAATCAAATCTTTGCCTACCGTCAAAAAAGCATGAATACTAGCTAAAGGAAAAGAGTACTCCTTATCCGGGTTTGGTTTTGGTATTGAACTTAAACCATTTAATTGATCAGAAAAACTATTATATTCTGGATAATCATTCAATAAAACTTCATAAGCAGCAATAGATGGGTATACATATATTCTTGATGCTACTGGGGGTGAGAAAATATCATAGACAATTATGTCAGTAAGTTTTTGCATTGAGTCATGGAAAAGATTTGGGTCGTTATAATTATTAATATTTTTTTTATACTCATTATATGAATTACATGAGTTAAAAAATAATAGAATTACAAAGAATCTTATCTTATTAAATTTCATTTTCTTAATATCTTCGATTTGATAATTCAAATATAATTTTATTTAAAGAATAGTATTTAACTATATACTTATAGCTTAAGAAAAAGTTTAAAAAAAAAGCAGGGTTAAAACCCTGCTTTTATTATTTAAGTAAAAAAGTATTAAAAACCAGAATTCTGGACTAATACACCTTGACTTTCATCAATTGCAACTATTGGAATAGGGAAAAGATCATGCTTATCTTGATAAGCTTGGCCTCTTGCAAATGAAGTTATCACAGCAGATTCCTTAGCGAAATATGTATTCATGACACTTTTTGCATTACCCCATCTTCTCAAGTCAAACAAACGATGACCTTCCATTCCTAGCTCAATTCTCCTTTCATGCCTTACTGCTTTTCTTGCATAATCAGCACTTGCAAATGATGGATATGGTTCAACCATATATGTTGGTCCAGCATCAGCAACAGTCATGTTCTTTGCTCTGTTTCTGACCTGATTAACATAGTCTAAACCTTTTGCTAAGTTTCCAGTTTCAATAGCTGCTTCAGCAGCCATAAGAAGAACATCAGCATATCTCATAAAATGATAATTAATACCTGACCTTTGCTCTCCCCAACCACCAGTACCTTTGTTACTATCATCACCTTTATGATAATGATTTTTCTTAGCAACATAAGGACCAGAGATATCATCAAAACTAGCTCTTATCCAACTTTTACCTGGCATAGCACCGTAACCATTAAAATCAATTCCTCTTCTTCCAACAGTATAGTCTAGCCTTGGATCTAAGTTACCAGTATGTGGAGTGAATGCATCACCATCGTTTAGACCATAATCATTTTCGACATTACTGTTTTGCCATGTATCAAGTAATGGCAGTCCAGCAGCATCAGTTTGAAATGAATTTACAAGGTCTTGAGATGGTTGATAAAAACCACAACATGTACCTAACGGTCCTCCACCTGGGAAGTTAAGCGTACCACCTTTATTACCTTGGTTAGATACACCACCATCAGCCGCAAACTGGATAGCAAAAATTGCTTCTGGACCATTTTCTCCTGATGACTTAAAATTCTCAACATACTCAGTATTTAAAGAATATGCACCTGAATTAACAACAGCATCAAGTTGCGCTAATGCATCAGCCCATTTACCTTGATGAAGATATACTTTACCAAGAAAAGCTTTTGCAGCATGTGATAAAGGTCTACCAGGTTCTGTATAATCACCAGATCTTGAACTTGGTAAATTATTAGCAGCATATGTAAAGTCTTCCTCAACATGAGCCCATGTTAAAGCAGTCTCTCCGGTATTTGCTAAGTTATACTCAAGCGCAGCAGCTGTCTCAGGAGTAATATTTGGTACATTACCAAATTTCAATTTTAATTGCATATTAAAGTGTGCCCTTAAAAATCTAGCCTGAGCCATCTGAACCTTGAAATCATCAGGGTTATCGCTACCATTAATCAAATTGATCACAGAGTTTGCCCTGTTAACACCTGAAAAAGGAGCTTTCCATAATCCTAACCAATAACCATTACCAGTTGCCCAATTAAATACTTCAATGTCATAAAGGTCTGCCTGATCACCATCAGTACTTCCTTTGTGAGCATCATCAGAAATAACATCCATCCACCAGTTATCTCCACTACTTCCCCAACCACCTGTTGTGTTAGTCTGACCATCAAGGACAGAGTAGACACCGGTTAGGAGCAGATCTATACCAGTAGCATTTGCTAAATTAGCATCACTAAGAGATCCATAAGCAGGAACCTCAGTGAATGATTCATTACAAGCATTAGTCATAAACATGACTAATGAAATACTTAAAATAAATGACTTTAAATTTTTCATCTTTTATTATAATTTTTAAAATGTAACATTTAATCCTATAGTAGTCATAACCGCAATAGGATATTCTGCAGCATCAACACCAAGGTTTAATGCATAACCTCCAATTTCAGGATCCATACCAGAATAACCACTAAAAGTAAATAAATTATTTCCTGATACGTATATTCTCGCATTAGAGATTCCTAATTTACTTGCAGCTTTGCTTGGCAAAGTGTAACCTAGCTGAATAGTTCTTACTTTAACATAAGAAGCATCCTCAACAAACCATGAGTTAGGCTGAGTTTCAGCATTTGAAATTGTTTCACTAAGGGCAGGCATGTCTGTATCAGTATTCGTTGGAGTCCAAGAATCTAATACGTCAGCATGTCTGTTACCATTAAAGAAGGTTGGAAAATGGGAATAGATTTTATTGTAATGATAAACTTCATTACCAATTGACCCATTCAAAGTGGCAAACAAATCAAAATTTTTGTAAGCTAAGTTCAAACTTAAACCAAAAATAAAGTCTGGATGAGGAGAACCTATTTTAGTTCTGTCATCATCATTTATTTGACCATCACCATTTATATCTTCATACTCAAACCTACCATTTGAGTCTAGCCCTTTAACTTGTCTTCCATAAAAATAAGACATTGCCTCACCAGCACTAGTTCTAGTTACTGCACCACCTCTGTACCATGTTGCACCAGTATAGAAAGCACTAATCAGACTATCAACCATATTTTTATTTTTTGAAAAATTAAGACCTACATCATAGCCCAGCCCACCAGTTGTTTCATCAGCATAATTTAATGAAAGCTCAATACCAGAGTTAGTAATCTCTCCAATATTTACTAGAGGTGCAGAAGCATCAATAGCTGTTGTACCTATTAAACTATTATCAACAGCAATCAAATCTTTAGTTTTCCTAGAGTAATAATCCACAGAACCATACAGTTTATCACTGACTAATCTAAAGTCTAAACCTATATTCTGAGATACATTTGTCTCCCATTTAAGATTTGGATTTCCTACAGAAGATAATGCTGCACCAGTTGCAATGGAACCTTCATTCCCTCCAAAAGGATAATATGCATTCGCTTCACTTAAACTAGATACGTTCTGATCAGGAGCAGTTCTACCAAGAGACTGATTACCTAAAGTTCCATAGGAAACTCTAAGTTTTAAATAACTTCTTGAATTAAAGAAATCCTCCTCACTAATTACCCAACCTATACTTCCCGATGGGAAAACAGCATTAGCATTAGCTTTAGCAAATCTAGAAGTATTGTCCTGCCTAACTGTTGCAGTTACAAGATACTTATCAGAATACCCATAGTTTACTGTTAAGAATGATGAATTGATGGTATATCCACTCTCTGAAGCGTATTGCACAACAGGAGTTCCAGCACCATTACTTAAAAGGTAGAAATTAGGATCTTCAAATAAATACTCATTTCTAGAAATCTCATGGCCCTTAAAACTTTTCTTTAAAGCTTCATAACCAAGTAAAGCATCAACACTATGTGAACCAAAAGTATTTTGATACCTGAGTGTATTTGTTAAGTTCCAGTTATACTCATTGAATGATTGTTCGTAAAGAGTATTAACAGATCTTGCTTCACCATGTTCTGGGTCAAGTTCGTTAAATCTCCTATTATTGAAACTTCTCATCAAACCACCAGCTACAACTTTATATTCAAGACCTTTGAATAAAACGGCACTAGCATAAATATCTCCAAACACCCTCAACGATTTTTGGAAATTATCTTGTGTTCTCATGTGATTAGCATAAGGGTTGTTCATATTACCAAGGCCAGCAGAAGCGACGTATGTTCCAGCGAAGTTACCATCATCGTCTCTTAATGGAATTAATGGACTTGATCGATATGCACCCTCTAACTGGTTACCAACTTTCTCTGAATCAAAAGATACATTTAAGTGTTGACCTACTCTTATGTTTTCATTCACTTTAAATTCACCATTCATTCTAGTTCTACCAACTGTATACCCAGTCATTATCTGCGCACCTTCTCTATCAACATATTCCATTGACATCATGAATTTACTTGCGGCACCACCACTTGTTACAGTGACTTTATATTGTTGTGCAAGACCAGGATCAAAAATGGCATCCAACCAATCAGTTCCGTTAGGACTAACTGTAGCCGAAACAGGAACACCTTGTAGCTTTGATGGAACTATCGGAGAACCACCAGTACCATATTGCGGGTGGTTTGGTGATACACCATCATTTATTTTAGATTGCCATATCATCTCACCATGCTGTTGAGCGTTTAATAATGTAGGTAAATTTGTTGCATTAGTTGTACCAACATATGTCTCAAAACTTACGGTATTTTCTTGATTGTAATATCCATTCTTAGTGGTTATAACAATAACACCATTAGAAGCTCTAGCTCCATATATCGCTGCAGCACCATCTTTTAAAACATTGATCTGATCAATATCAGATGCGCTAATACTATTTGCAACAAAAGGGTCGTCTGTCTGTACACCATCTATAATATATAGTGGGTTATTATCATTAGGGGTAGCAAAACCTCTAATTCTAACAAGTGGAGCAGAACCAGGCTGACCACTAGCAATAACCTGAACACCAGCAGCAGTTCCTTGTAATAGTTCCGCTGCATTCACAACAGATCTCTTAACTGCGCCATCAACGTCAACTGAAGAAACAGCTCCAGTCTGACTTTTCCTAGTTTGTGTTGAATAACCAGAAACTACAATTTCATCGAGAAACTCAGTACCTTCTGATAGAGTAATTACCATCATTGACTGAGCACCAACTGAAACCAACTGTGTTTCATAACCAACAAAACTAATTTCTAACTGATCGTCAGATGAAACGTTTATAGAAAACTTTCCATCAATATCAGTTACCGTACCATTCGATGTACCAAGAACAATAATACTTGCTCCAGGTATCGGATTTCCTGCATCATCCTGAACAACACCGCTGACATCTCTTTGAGAGAAAGCAATTGTCACTACAAGAAAGAGCATGGAAAACAAACTAATAAGTTTTTTCATTCTATACTTTAGTTTACTTTAAATAATGAGGATAAATATGTTCAAACAGCGTATCCTCTCATACTGAACACATTGAATGTATGTGCGAACGAACAAAATTATAGAAATATTGAGACAATTTAAAGTTATTATTATGATAATATTAAGATTAAATCAAGTGTAAATAGTATGAGTTTTATAATAATCATAATTTTAATGCAATAAATATAAAATTCCATCAAATTTATAATTGTAAAATTATGATTTTTTCAATATTGATATTATTTAATTTTCTGATACAAAATTAAATTTTCTACTTAGAACACCTGATCTATAAATATTAACACTATCAACTTTACTGCTTATTAATACTTTCCTTGAAGATTGAGAAAGAAAAGAGTTTCCATAATAAAACTCTTTCTTATACATCTCTCCATCCTCATAGATTTCAGCGTAATTTTCTAAATTTTCTAAATTTAAGATAGGTTGAATGTAATTATTAAGTTTATATGCTTTGATCGGACCCCTGTTCTGACCTATTATAACAACACCCTGGTTCTGTGATACTAGATAAACTGAAGATTTTGCATCCCCATCCGATAAAAATCCTGAGACTCCTGGTTTTAATGGATCAAATTCTGTGCCATTATTAATTAATACTAAACCATTAGATGCGTCATATCTACCCATACCAATTTCAGATCCGTAGTCATTCCCTACTAATAATAAGTCATCAAGCCCATCATCATTAAAATCTTTAATCAAAGTTCCAAAAACCTTTGATATCTGAGCTTCATCTGGCAGAGGTTTTATTTTAAACATTTTACCTTCAATATTTTCAATTAATGCAGACTTGAAATAATTTACTTTATACTCCGTGGTTTGATCATTTCTTGGGTTCATAATTTTAAGAAACTGTGAGTAATTTATATTACCAAAATCTTTGTGTAAAATAAACTTTGCCCTAACATCTATCACTTCTTTCTGAAACTCATGTCTTGTAAAAAAGGGATAAAGCTGGTACTTGCCAAATTTATCCTTAAAATAAGCTGATGGGAAAAAATCGTTGAACTTATTACCATCGAAATCAAGCGAATTCACTAATATCTCTTTGCTGTCTTGATCTAATAAGGTATTTGATCCTATGTTTCCAACAACATAATCTATGTCCCCATCCTTATCAAAATCTGATGCGTTTATACTGTTCCAAAAACCATAGAAATTATTGAGATCGTTTTCTACTTTCGAAAAAACTTCACCATCATTTTTTAAAATGGTAATCGGCATGTACTCACCAACTAGGATTAAATCGATATAATTATCATTATTATAGTCAGACCATATGGCATCTGATACCATTCCAAAATTATTAAGAAATGGAGCAGCTTTATTATTTACAATTTCAAATTTTCTTTCACCGTCACTTATTTTATTTTCAAGTATAAAACTAGAAGTTGGGTTTGGATAATCTTGTGGAGTATGCCTCCCACACACAAACAAATCTAAATCTCCATCATTATCATAATCACTTGCCTTCACACAAGATCCACTAATATTAAAGTTTGGAAGAATATTTTTTGAAAGACTAAATTCTCCATTATCATTCAAGTAAAGTTTGTCTTTGTATGATTCGTGGTCTTTACTGTACTCATTTCCTCCGCTAACAATATATAAGTCATCATCTCCATCATTATCAAAATCAAAAAACAATATGCCAAGTTCTTCAGAAGCATATGATTCAGTTGAATCTAGGAAAATATTTTTTTTTGAAAATGTTCCATCAATATTTTGTATAAATGATTCCCCAGTATAATTTCTAGATCCACCTATATAAAAATCATCTAATTTGTCACCATTAATATCACCAACCGCAATTCCAGGACCAAATTGTGAAAGTTTGTGATAAAGCAATGGCTGATAATTAAAGTCAATAAAATCATATTCTTTATGCTTATATTCAATATTAAACTCAGAAAATAGCTTATCAGATTTAGAATCTGAATTTTTAGCAAAAGTTGTTATAGAACTTTTATAACTTATTTCAATAGATGCGTTAGTCTCTTGTTTTTCTATTTTTGATTTATTTCCATCTGGCCATTTAACAATTATACTATCAATAATCTCAAGATCTGATAGACCAAAATGAATAATATTTTCCATCGATGATAAGTATCCACGGTACGGATTATTTTCAAAATACTTTATCATACCATCATTATATAAAATTACCTCTGAACCAATAGCATTGATATTTCTATCGTCACCTATCAATCTTATCTTTAACCAATTATTACCATTCAATTCCTCGGAATTATTTTTAAAAACACTAGCAGTTCCATCAATATTATTTACAACATAATCTAAGTCGCCATCATTATCAAGATCTCCATGTGAAGCTCCATTTGAAAAAGTTGGATTTTTTATGCCCCATTTTTCTGTTACTTCTTCGAATAAAACAACACCATCATTCTTTGAAATATTTTTAAAAGCGTAATTTTTTAGTTTCACTTCAGGAATAATAGATAGCAAGGTTTCTTTCTTAGTAAACCTTGCAATTTGTGTTTGATAATCAATAAAATCTCTATCAGTAATATCCTTAGGAAATCCATTTGTTATAATCAAGTCATTAAAACCGTCATTATCATAATCTCCAGCTATTGGAGCCCAACTCCAATCTGTTCCACTGATTCCTGACATCATTGCTACTTCTGAAAATATGGGTTTCCCATCAAAAAAACCCTGTGATTGCTGAATGGTATTTCTTACGTATTGATAATCATATTTATACCTATCATTGTTAATGTATGTATTATAATTATTTTCCGTCAACATTGTCTTCCTTCTAAAATTATCATCCGGCATCATATCTAATTCTAATATTTCATTAAAACCATCATTATTGAAATCAATGATATTATTACCCATAGAAGAATACGAAGTATGTTTAAAGTATTCTGATGATTTTTCTGAAAACGTACCATCCTGATTATTGATCCATAAAAGATCGTTAGTTAGATAATCGTTTGAAACAAATATATCCTTCCAACCATCTTTATTAACATCAGAAACACAAACACCAAGACCATATCCCTCAATTTTTATTCCTGACTCTAGTGTCACATCTGTGAAAAAGGGGTGTCCTAATTCTTCATTAAAATCATTTCTTAGAAGTCTATCGTTCTTTGGAGAGGAACCATCAACTACCTTTTTTCTATATTGATTAGGCTGTTTATACTTGTCCATCTCATTTATTAGGAGAAAAACATCAAGGTCTCCATCATTATCATAATCAAAAAAACTTGAAAATATATTATGAGATGGATCGTTTAGACCATATTGTTTAGCCATATCCTTAAATTTCGGAACTCCATCATCTCCCCATCCTAGATTAACATACAAAATATTTTCTCTTTTAATCTTAGGTTCATAAGTAGAACATGAAATATATATGTCCTTCATTCCGTCCTGGTTTATATCAATTATTGACACGCCTGATGACCATTTCCCTTTTCCTTCAGTATTTGATTCGATTGATATATCTCTAAACTTCCAATCACCCTCATTTAAATAAAGTTTATTATTTACCATATTTCCAGTAAAGAAAATATCTTGCATGCCGTCGTTATTGAAATCTGATATAGCGGCTCCTCCTCCATTGTACAGGTACTCATAATCAAGAATATTCATCGAATCATTTTCAATGATTAAATTATTGAAAAGTATTCCGGATTTATTTTTACTAATCTCCTCAAAAAGTGTCTTCTCAGAGCAAGAAAAAATGAAAAATATGGATATTAGATAGTATTTTTTATAACTCATTTTTATAATTTTTTTTTTGCCATTTCCATGCTGATTCCATCATATCATCTAGATTTTTTTTAGCAGACCAATTTAATTTATCCAAAGATTTATTAGTGTCAGCGTATATCTTTTCAATGTCACCGTCTCTTCTACCTAAAATTTTATAATTAAGTTTTGTCTTACTTACCTTTTCGAAAGATCTGATTACATCTATCACAGAGTATCCTGTTCCTGTTCCAATATTATAATATTCATAATTTGAATCTAATTTTTTTTTATTTAAAAGTCTATCAAGAGCTTTAACATGAGCATTACTTAAGTCCTCAATATGAATATAGTCCCTGATAGCAGTGCCATCATGCGTTTTATAATCATTCCCATAGACTTTCAAAAAATCTAATTTACCTAGTGCTGTTTGAGTAATGTAAGGAACTAAATTTTCTGGTATTCCATTAGGTGATTCACCAATTATTCCAGATGAGTGTGCTCCAATAGGATTGAAATATCTCAGAGAGATAATCTTAATATTAGAATTTATCCTACAAAAATTACTAATCATATCCTCAGAAATTTGTTTTGTTTCTGCATACGGTGACTCGGGTTTTTTAAAAGGAGAGTTTTCTGTTACAGGTAATTTATCCGGCTGACCATAAACAGTACAAGAAGATGAGAAAACAAGTTTTTCAACTCCAAAACGCTCCATGGAAAAAAAAATATTTTCAAGAGACTTAATATTATTGTTATAATATTTATCAGGTTCTAAAACAGATTCTTTTACTGATTTAAGTGCAGCGAAGTGAATAATTGAGTAATATTTATTTTCCTGAAAACATTTACTAATACTTTTAAGATCCCTCAAATCCTTATGATAAAACTTTGGCTTAATACCAGTTATTCTATAAATATTATCTAATACTGATATATCTGAGTTGCACAGATTATCTATGATATGAACATCATAGCCTTGGTTGATTAACTCGACAACTGTGTGAGAACCAATATAACCTAATCCACCTGTTACTAAGATCGAACTTTTTCCCTTCATATTTGATTACAAATTACACCATCATCTATTTTGGTAATTATTGAAGATAAATTTAGATTAAATTTTTTGTAGTATTCTTTTGATATTAGGTCAATGTACTCATTTATATTATTAGAATGAATTAGGTTTATAGTACATCCACCAAAGCCTCCACCCATCATTCTAGATCCTAATACATAAGAATAGTTCCTTGAAAAATCAACAGCAAAATCAAGCTCTTCACAACTAACATTGTATAAATTCTTTAGGCTAGCATGTGACTCATACATCAACTTCCCTAATGAAATAAAATCTTTATTTTGAATAAATTTAACTGATTTTTTTACCCTTTTATTTTCATTTAAAACATGAGACGCCCTATTAAATAGTTTATTACTAAGTCTATTCTTAAACTTTTGTAATTGATCGGGCAAAATATCACAGAGGTATTGATTTTTATTTTTAGAAATTATTTGAACAACTTCCTTACATTCTGTAACTCTATTGTTGTATGAACTTTCAACTAAATTGTGGTTAACATTAGTGTTTAATAATAAAAATTTATACTCACCAAAATCTGACTTGATGAGAGAGTATTTTTCATTTTTACAATCAAGGAAAAGAAGACTATCTTTTTTACCATTAACTATAGTGAATTGATCCATTATCCCACCGGTAAGACCGATATACTTATGTTCTACCCCCTTAGATATTTGAATAATTTGATTATTAGTAAGTTTGAGTGAATTAATTGTATCTATTCCTTTTATAAACCCACATATTAAAGAGGAAGATGAACTTATCCCAGCGCCAATTGGTAAGTCACCATAAATTTTACATTTAAAAGCTTTTATAGATTTCTTTTTATCCAAAATGAATTTCAGAGATCCAATAATATAATTTTCCCACTGGTTTTTACTTTTTTCAAGATTTTTAAGATTTAATGTGAACTTTTTATCTATGGTTTTTGATTCAATAAAACAGATATCCCCTTCTAATAATTCTAATTCGATTTTAATTTTTTTGTCTATGGCAGCTGGAAGAACATGGCCACCATTATAATCTATATGCTCACCTATTAAATTTATTCTACCTGGGGAAATAACTAAAACCTTTTTACCAATCATTGATTAGAATATACAAAAAAAAAAGACAGAAATAAATTCTGTCTTTTAATTATTAATAGAATATTGGATCACTGATTGATTTGACTTTCAACTTGATCAAAAACTCCACCAACATCAAACCATTCTAGAGCAGTTACAATTTTACCTTCATCATTAAACTGAGTTACAGAATAATACTTAGAAATTGTTTGAGCTCCTGAAACATGCTTTCCAACCCAAGTCCCATATGTTCTAACTGAACCGTCAGGAACAAAGTTATCATCTACACCTGGATAGTATTGCCTGTCATTAAATGTGAATGATTCAAAGTTTTCCATCCATCCTGTCATACCTCCCCTAAGCTCTGCTTTAGATAATGAATCTAACGTATTTGCTGGAGACCATACAACATCATCTGAATACATATTCATCATACCATCCAAATCTTTATCTATAAATAGATCAAAAGTTTTATCTGCAATTGCTTTATTTTTCTCAAATTTTGACAAGCCTAAATCAAAAGCAGTATTATCTTGTTGAGGGGCAGTACATGATGAAATAAATGCGATCAGAATTATAAAATTTATAATATTTCTCATAATTATTTCGATTTAATTTTTATCAAATCTAAATATTTTTGTTTAAATAAGGCTGAAGATGTACTTTTGTGATCCCACTAAAAATAAATATGTGAAAAAAACACTCCTAATTAATTGTCTGATTCTGTTTTTTTATTGTGAAAGCTATGCTCAAAAAAATTATATTCTTCCAGAACCTCAAAAAATAGATTTCCCAGAAAGTGACCAAAATGGGTTTAGATTAAGTAAAAAATCATCAATTGAGGGAAGAGGTGTAGATTTATCTAAATCATACATTAATGACTTTAAATCCTTCATAAGCTATGAAACAGGATTTTTGCTTTCAGAAAAAATCAATAAAAAGTCTAATATTTTACTTGTAATTGAAGAAGGTATTCATGATCTAGGAGATGAAGGATATAAAATTTCTATAATACCAAAAGATAATTTAAAAGTTGAAGCGACAACAGAAAAAGGATTATTTTATGGAATTCAGACGTTAAAACAAATATTTTATTTTGCAAAGAAAAAAAGGGATGACGAAAATTTCACTGACTTTGATATTGAAGTTCAGGTAAAAAGTTTTATAAAAAGCAGTACTGCAGCCATAGATTATGGATCAGCAAACCTCACCACAAGAGGTTATAAAAGTGTAAACCAAACAGGATATTATCAAGGTGTTGAAGAAGTTCAGACGAAATCACTTAACGTCTATAATATTCCTCCTATGATTATTGAGGATTTCCCTAGATTCAAATACAGAGGAATGATGTTAGATGTTTCAAGACATTTTATGCCAGTGGATTTTGTAAAGAGATATATTGATATTATCGCTATGCATAAGATGAATAAGTTTCACTGGCATCTCACTGATGATCAGGGTTGGAGGATAGAAATTAAAAAGTATCCAAAACTTACTGAAATAGGTTCTAAAAGAACAGAAACTCTTAAGGGTCACGCTAGGTTTGCTGGAAGTAACCCTAAGTTTGATGGGATACCTCATGAAGGGTTTTATACACAAGATGAAATTAAAGACATAGTTAAATATGCTAATGAAAGGTTTGTTGATGTAATTCCTGAAATAGATATGCCAGGACATACTTCTGCTCTAATTGCTGCTTATCCTGAATTTGGAACATCTACTGAAAAAGTTGATGTTAAAAAGATATGGGGAGTCCACGAAGAAATTCTCAAACCGACCGATGACACATTTAAATTTATTGAAGATATTGTACTTGAATTGAAAGAATTATTTCCATCAAGTTACTTTCATGTTGGAGGAGACGAAGCAAAAAAAATACAGTGGGAAAATTCTGAAGAAATTCAAAAACTAATGGCAGATCTGGAGATTGAAGAAGAGGATAGCCTTCAAAGCTATTTTATAGGAAGAGTTGAAAAAATTCTAAGTGAAAATGGGAAGAAATTAATTGGATGGGATGAGATTATAGAAGGTGGGCTTAATGAAAATGCTATCGTTATGTCATGGAGAGGCGAAGAAGGTGGTATAATAGCTGCAAAAGCTGGAAATCAAGCTATAATGTCTCCAAATTCTCATCTGTATTTTGACTATTATCAAGCAAAAACTGGAGAACCTATTGCTATCGGAGGCTTTACACCACTTGATAAAGTTTACTCTTATGAACCTGTTCCTAAAGGCTTAGACATTAATGAGGC
>CAZKLB010000025.1:0-15665 GCA_964553685.1 uncultured Marinoscillum sp. | reverse complement strand
TTTCTTGGTTATCTCTTAGATCACAGGCCTGAGCTGTACAACCTGGTGTGTTATCTCTAGGATAGAAATATAAAATAACTTTCTTCCCAAGATAGTTTTTTAATTCAATATCTTCACCTTTCTGATTTACAGACTTAAAGTTTGGTGCTTTGTCTCCTACTTTCAAACTCATAATTATATATTTATTTTATAAATCGTTTTATTACTTGCATTATCTTCAACAGTAAGTACAAATCTACCCTTAAATGATTGATTTGAATTAAGTTTTTTTGAAATAATGATATCATTTTTTTTATCGTATTCAAAAAGAATCCATTGGTCATTAATTTTTCCTTCGTAATTACTTATGCCAGACTGAAAATCTTTTATCTTAATTTTTATTTCATTTTGATTTATGGTTAAAATATTAATTTTAGGCGGTTCATTATCTTCTAGGATTGTATAATTAGATAGATTTTTAGAATAAAATTTAATTTTATTATCTTTCCATTCCCCACCAATATACCTCGGTTTTTTACCGTTAGTATTATACACATGGGATTTTAATTTACTGTACGTTTTTTTTGGAATTAGTTCCACAAGTATTCCTTTCTTAAAAGTCATTTCATTTTTAAAATTAAAATATTCTAAAGAGTCATTTTTTTTGAAAAATGATAAGTATAATGTATCAAATAAACTTTCCTTATTAAAAGTTATATTAAAATCTTTATTGGATACCTTGGTGATAGAATTATTAGAAACTGATCGAATCAGATTAAAATTTATTTCTTTATCATTTATTTTAGCTCTTACAGGCAATTTCTCCTTAAGAGAAACTAAATAATAATTATATTTTTGATTGCTAAAATCATTAATTATTTTTTTATTAAAATCTTTATATAAAATATTTATTGTATCAAACTTATCATGGGACCTTAATACTAACGTATTGTCTAGAATATAGTGGTCATCTTCAAATAAGTCTAGTTCTGATATTACCATGTTTTCTTTTGATTTATTATTTACTGTAAAAAATAAAGTTTTTTTATTCCCAAATAGATCAAAAACTTCAATCCTTATATCAAAAGTTTTATCCTTGCTGAAATTTATTATTCCATCAGATTTATTTCTATGAAAATTTAATTTATTTCCGTCATCCTGATAAAGTTTAATAAACTGCCTTCTTAATTTTTTATATAAATGAAAATCGATGTACCTTGACACATAATTTGTTTCATTATATGATAAATAATTTATTTTATTATTAATTATTAATGAATCGTTTACATAAAGTTTAACTTGATTTATTCCAACTTTATTTAGATAACCATCTAGTCTATCAAATGCATATATTGAAATACCAATATTTCCTTCAAGATTTATATTTTCATTAATAGATTTTGTTTCGATTTTATGAGTAAAAATTCCAAATTGATCATTGACTCTTGATTCTAAATCCATTGATTTAAAAGATATTAATTCAATAGTTGGACTTCTATTATCTTTAATTTCTTTAAAATTAAGAGAAAGGGGATTATAAACAAGATCATTGGAATCTCTATATTCATAATGTAAATGTGGAGCTCCTGATGTCCCTGAGTTTCCAGAGTAACCTATTGTATCGCCCTTTTTAACTTTAAATTTATTTCCTGGAAATAGGTTAACAATAAACTTTTTATTTCTGTATTGATAATCAGTTATATATTTTTCAAATTTATCATTAAACTTATTCAGGTGTGCATAAACTGTTTTATTCCCATCTTCATGTTTTATGTATATAGCTTTACCATATCCTGTTCCTGAGACTCTTAATCTTTCAATAAAACCATTTTCTGAGGCTATTACTGGTAAATTGATCTTTCCAAATGTTTTAATATCTATTCCCATGTGGAAGTGATCACCCCTTAATTCCCCTAAATTACCAGATAAATAATTCTGTGAATTATTATTTATTGGAAACAAATAATTTTGAGATTTTAATGAAAAATTAATAGAGTTAATTAATATTAATATCAATAAGTTTTTCATCTTCTATAAATCCTTCTAGATTATCACCTTTTTTAATATTACCAACTCCCTCAGGAGTTCCTGAGAATAAAATATCTCCTTTTTGTAAAGTAATAAATTTTGAGATGTATTCTAGGAGAAAATTTATATTAAATATCATTAAACTTGAATTACCTTTTTGAACTAATTTTTTATTTTTTATTAATGAAAAATTTATATTTTTTATATCGTTAAAGTTATTTATTTCAATGAATCTTGAAATTGGGGCTGAATTATCAAAGTTTTTTGAAAAGCTCCACGGATATCCTTTAGCCTTATATTCATTCTGAATATCTCTTGCGGTAAAGTCAATACCAAGAGCAATATGAGATATATATTCCTTTGTGTCATTTACTTTAATGTTTTTTCCACTTTTACATATTCTAAAAACTAATTCTACTTCGTGGTGAATATTATTTGAAAATTGAGGCATGGAAAATAATTTAATATTTGAAAGGCACTCAGAATTTTTAAAAAAAATAAGTGGATTTTTAGGATGTTCGTTTTCTAATTCAATGATATGATTTACATAATTTCTTCCAACACAAATAATTTTCATTTTTTAAATAATTAAACCTTCTACATTCATTTTATCATCTATACCTTTCAAATATACTTTTTTAATTTTACCTAGAATTTTATTGTCTCTTTTTACTTTAACTCTCACGTAATTATCTGTGTAACCGTATAAGTATTTTTGATCTTTACCATTTTCTATTATGATTTCTTTAGTTAGTGAAAGATTATTATTATAAAAGTTTCTTTTTTTCTTCTCAGAAAGAATCCGTAACATTTTGGATCTTTTAATTCTTGTTGGTTTTGGTATAACATCTTTGATGTTTACAGCTCTTGTATTATTTCTTTCTGAATATTGAAATACATGTAAATAGTCAATTTCTCTTTTTTTAATAAATTTAAAAGTTTCTAAAAAATCTTCATCAGATTCACCTGGAAATCCAACAATCACATCACATCCAATACAAGCATCTGGCATTTTACTTTTTATTTTTTTTATCCTGTCAGAATAAAGGGTAGTATTATATCTTCTTGACATATTTTTCAAAATCTTATTGTTTCCAGATTGAAGTGGTATGTGAAAATGATTTACAAATTTATCTGATTTGTAAACTAAGTCAATTATTTCATCGCTTAATAAGTTTGGTTCAATTGAAGATATTCTGAATCTGACGTTTGTTTTAATTTGATTTATTTCTTTGATTAGAGAATAAAATGTAAATTTTCTTTTGCCTTCAATTATACCATAATCTCCAATATTTATTCCACTTAAAATTATTTCTTTACTACCCCTTTTAATAAGGGAATTAATATTATTTAATACCTCTTGATTTGATGATGACCTGCTCCTTCCTCTTGCCATTGGAATCGTACAAAATGAGCATCCATAATTGCATCCATCTTGTATTTTTAAAAATGATCTAGTCCTATCATCAACTGAAAATGTTGTGTGGAACTCATTTACCTCCTTAATATTTGATTTTTTATAACCATTATAATTATCCAAATAATTTTTTATATCAAATTTTTCTTTGGCTCCTAAAACTTTATCAACTCCATCTATTCCTATTATACTTTCTGCTTTTAGCTGAGCATAGCATCCCACAATAGTTATTTTTGTGGATGGTGATTGTTTTTTAATTTTTTTAATTAGATCTCTACACCTTTTGTCAGCATTTTCTGTGACTGAACATGTATTAATTATAACCTTATCTGGATTATTTGTAATAGTTGTTCTTTGATATCCATTTTCTTTAAACATTCTTGAAATCGTAGAGGTTTCCGAAAAGTTAAGTTTACAACCGAAAGTATGAAATGCTACAGTACTCATATTTAAAAATCAGCTCCTAATTTTAATGAAAGGTTTGTTTCTTTTTGAGAGTTTCTGGATACTTCACTTGTAAATGATAAATTTTTAAGCGTAACAATATCTAATCCAACTCCAAAACTGTATATATATGTATTATTTAAAAACATATCTTGATTACTTTCATATTTCCATATTATCCCTGAATCATAGAAAATTTTTAAATAAATATCTATAGGAATATTTTTTATTTTTCTAAAATATTCGGAAAAATCTCTTTTTATATTTCCATTGAATATTCTTTTTTTAAACGAATTCTGATATGTTATGTTAGAGAAACCGTGTATCAAATATTTTTCAAATCCTCTTATTTGATCTGTATATTCGTACATAAGATATTTCTGATTTTTACTACTTACAAATGATGATATGTTAAAGGAATAATAAAATTTATTTTTTAATTTAAAATAATTTGAATAATAAATTCTTGCCTTCCAATTATTCACATCTTTAAAAATTCCTAATCCATATTTATTAATTGAGACATTAAGACGAAAACCATCTAAAGGGTAATTTTTAATATCTCTAAAATCCCTATCAAATTCATAACTAAGATTAAATACGTTATTAATATTTTTATCATTTAGATAGTTATCATTTAGAAAATTTAAATAATCATCTTTTTCTATGTTAATATATTCTAATTTAAAATAATGGTAATTATAAAATGATTCTCTGTGTGAGTATTCTATTGATGTCGAAAAGCTATTAAGTAATGATTTATTTGATTTATAAAAAAGAGGAATGTAATCAACAGTGTTATATTCTATATGATCATAAGCCATATAATTAAAGTCAATTTCAATACCACCTTTCTGTTTTTTTGATAAATAAGGTAAATAATATGATCCATAAAATTCTTTTATAAAGCCCAACCTAAATAAAAACTCAGCAATATCTCCTCTACCACTGAGGTTATACTGTCGTAAACCTAATCCGTAATTTATCCTGTTAAAATCATGATTAAAGTTAACCCACCAATCATTAAAGTTACGATCTGATAATTCAAAGATTAAGCTTGGAATCCAGTATATTGATTCTATAACTTTTATATTCAATAGAACTAGATTTTCTTCAATAATATCAATCCTAAATTCAACCTCATTAAAGAGATCTGTATTAATGACTTTTCTCTCATCCTCCATTAAAATAGAAATAAAATCTTCTTTTAAAACTTCAGAGCCCTCTTTTATTGTTAATTCTCTGGTTATAATGTTCCTCTTTGTTTTTTTATTTCCAATTATTTCAATTTTTTTTATGATTAACTTATCATTTTTAATCAATTTAATTTTTTTTAAATTGTCAAATAATAAGGTATCATTTTTAGGAGATGCCTCAATAAGTTGAATTTTTATTAGAAATAATAATATAAAAATTGGCAAATATTGTTTCATGAACTCTTTAAAAATGCAAATATATTATTAATGTATGAATATCAGAAAACTAATGATTTTGCCAATTATTTTATATCAAAATCTAATTTCACCATTATTCCCTAGCTCATGTAGATTTCATCCAACATGTTCTGAATACACTAAACTTGCAATTTTAAGATATGGTATGTTAAAAGGTTGTTATTTAGGGATAAAAAGGATATTAAAATGCCATCCCTTTGGAGGAAGTGGTAACGACCCTTTGAATTAGATTATATATCATCTAGCTCCTCTTTAAAATTACCTGATAAAATTGGCATTCTTAACCATGATGAAGGGTCAACACTGTATTCATCAAAATGAAATGAAGGAGCCGTCCTTTCTCTTTTCCATTGATTTTTTCCAAATAAATCGAAAAATTTTCTAATTCCTGATGATATTAGTTTATTATCAAAATCACCTTGTGAATTTAAAACGTTTTTAATTTGTTTTGGACTCATCTTATCAAGAATTGCCATTTTTTCAATTCTTGATAATAGATCATAAGGCATCAAATCATTTTCATCCTTTTGATTAAATTGCTTAGGTTTAAGTTCTGCGCTTGGTTCTAAATTTAGTACATGTGAAAGTATGTTGTACCCAAGCTTATCTTTCATATAATTAATTAATTTCCTAAGGAAAAATTTATCTATACCGGCAAGAGGAGCTATTGAACCACTTGAATCACCATCCATGGTTGAATATCCAACACTTGATTCGCTTCTATTTGATGTTGAAAGTAAAAGTAAATTATTTGTGTTAGCTATAAACCATATGAAAGGTGATCTTACTCTAGCTTGGATATTTTGTAGTGAAATATCATGATCCTCCCAATTATATTTAATTTGAGTTTTCTTACTAATCTTTTTTACTATGCTGGAAACTTCTTCATCAATTGACCATTCATAATGATTACTTCCAACGAAATCGCTTATCTTTTTTGATGATTCAATAGTTTTGATTGATGAATTTTCTGTTTTTTGATAAGCGGTATGTAAAAGTTTATGACATAATTCCTTTATAATATTGGAACTATTTTTATTAATAATTTTCTTATCTATATTAAATCTATTTATTGTTTTTTCAATTCCAATCTTATTTATAGTCCTATTTATCATTTCATAAATAAGAATAGCTAATGATGATGAATCTAAACCACCACTTAGAGATAAGGCAAAACCTTTTGATTTTGATTTAATTAAATAATCTGATAATGCAAGATTAAAGGCATCAATGAACTCATCATATTTATTATATGGTTTATATTTTAAAGCTTTAATCTCAGTTTTTAGATTAATAGAATATGTATTAATAATATAGTCATCAAAAGAAAACCTTTCACTAACACTTATCAGTTTACCTTTTATCGCTAATATTGAATCACCTTCAAAAATTGTTTTTCCAGATTCATTCCCTAGTAGGTTGACTGACAGATAAACACAATTATATTTTTTTGAACTTTCAATGACTTGATTCAATCTAAATTCAAATTTATTGAATGCATAATGACTAGCAATTGGATTTAAAATAAGAAGATTTTTAGTTGTTTTGATGAGGTTAGCTGGTCTTATCTCATCATCCCAAGAATCTCTACATATTTCAAAACCTATGGTTAGTTCTTGATTATATTCTATCTGAATGGTTCCAATTGGAACTCTTCGATTATTAAACTGAACTTTTTCAATTGATCCTAACTCCCAAGGTTCAAACCATCTTTTTTCATAATGAATACCATCATTTGGTAAATTACTTTTAATAAAAAAACCTAATATTTTTGTGTTTTTAATGATACATATTGAGTTGTATAATTTATCATTATATAGTAGAGGATGGCCAATTAAAATCGTTATATTTTTACAAAGTTTACTAATTTTAATCAGTAATTTATCTGATTTTCTGTTTAACCATTCGCTATAAAATAGGTCTTGACAACCGTAACCGGTTATTGAGAGTTCTGGAAAGCAAAGAATATCAACTTTATTTTTTTTTGCTTCATTTATACTTTCTTTGATATTTGAATAATTTTTTTTCCATTCAAGAGGAGTTTGGTTAGTATTTGAGCTAGCTAATTTAATTTTCATTTAACTGTAATTTCTCATATGCAACTCTTGATGCATCTTTTTCAGCATTCTTCTTACTTTTTCCATATCCAATAGATATATTTTTTCCATTTACTTTTAAAATAGATTTAAATTGAGAAAATCTATTTGAATTTGATGTTTTCTCAACACTAAAGCTGATATCCATTTTTTCTTTTTGTGCCCACTCAAGAACTTTACTCTTAAAATTATGGGTTTGTGTTGTTAAATTATCTAAATCAAAATAAGGTACAATAATATTTTTGATAACTTTTTGTTCGCAAAAATCAAACCCTTTTTCAAGGTAGCATGCGCCAATTATTGCTTCTAATGCATCACCATATATTGAATCGTAAGACTTTGATTTAAACCTCTTTACATTAATTAATTTCTTTAAACCAACTCTTCTACCAATATTATTTAATGATTCTCTATTTACAATTTTTGATCTTATTTTTGTTAAAAATCCCTCATCCTTAAATGGATAAAGTTTAAATAAGTATTTTGCAACAATTAAGCCTAAAATCGCATCGCCAAGAAACTCAAGTCTTTCATTAGATTCTTCTGTTTTAATTGATTTATGGAGTAAAGCAAGTTTAAATAACTCTGGTTTTCTTGTATAATACCCTAAGATAAAATTTATTGCTTTTATTAATTCTTTGTCTTCTTTACTTTTAAAAAATAATATCATTATTGCTCATATTTTTTGAAAACAATTGAGGTATTATGTCCACCAAAACCGAATGTATTACTAATGGCAATATTCACTTCTCTGTCTTGGTATTTATTAAGCGTTAAATTTAAATTCTTATTAATTTCATCATCATGATTGGAATGATTAATGGTAGGAGGTATAAAACTTTCATTTATAGATACAATAGATGCAATAGATTCAATTGCACCTGCTGCACCTAGTAGATGTCCTGTCATAGATTTTGTGGAACTTATATTTAATTCTTTAGCCTCATCTCCGAATACATTCTCAATAGCCATAATCTCACTTTTATCTCCAAGTGGAGTAGATGTACCATGAACATTAATATAATCAACTTCATTTGACTTTATTTCAGCGGATTTAATCGCATTTTCCATAACAATTCTTGCTCCTTCTCCTTCAGGGTGTGGCGCAGTTATGTGATGCGCATCACATGACATACCAAAACCAATTATTTCTGCATAGATTTTTGCTCCTCTTTTTTTAGCATGTTCATATTCTTCTAAAATTAATGCTCCGCCTCCCTCTCCAAGAACAAATCCATCCCTATCTCTATCAAATGGTCTAGATGCTGTTTCTGGTGAATCATTTCTTTCTGATAATGCTTTTAAAGCATTAAAACCACCTAAACCAGTATAATTTATTGCTGATTCTGATCCCCCAGTTACTATGATATCTGATGTGCCAGATAATATATAATTATAGGAATCAATTATTGCATTTGATCCAGAGGCACATGCTGAAACGGTTGCAAAATTGGGACCTTTAAAGTTATATTTAATAGCGATTAGACCTGGACAGATATCTGGAATTAATTTAGGTATAAAGAAAGGATTGAATCTTGGATGCTTATTATTTTCACTAAAACTTATAAGTTCATTTTGAAATGTTTCGATACCACCGACACCTGAACCCCAAATAACACCTATATTATCTTTATCAATATTGAAGTCTAAGATTTTTGAATCTTTAACAGCTTCTTCAGCAGCAATCATCCCAAATTGTGCGAAGATATCCATCTTTCTTGATTCTTTTTTATCAAAAAAATTTAGGGGATCATAATTTTTTACTTCACAAGCAAATCGAGTCTTAAAGTTAGATGCATCAAATGACTCAATCATTTTACATCCGCTTTCTCCTTTTTTTAAAGAAGATTTGTACTCCTCAAAGGTATTACCTATTGGAGTGATTGCACCAATTCCTGTTACTACAACTCTTCTTTTTCCCATATTAGGGGGATGTCTTCTTACTTGACGTTATCTTTAAGATATGATACAGCATCACCTACTGTGGCGATTTTTTCAGCATCTTCATCAGGAATAGAAACATTGAACTCTTTTTCAAATTCCATAATTAATTCAACAGTATCTAGGGAATCAGCGCCTAGATCATTAGTAAAGCTAGCTGAATCTGTAATCTCAGATTCTTCAATTCCCAACTTATCAATTATTATTTCTTTTATTTTATTTTCTAGATTTTCCATAAAGACATTAATTTTATTGTTGTGCAAAAATAATTTATTTTTTTGATTCTCAAACTATATAAATTGCTATACTTTAATTAAAAGTATTTAAATGTTAAAAAATCTTAGTCTTGATAATAATAATGAAAATAATGACTATCAATTGATTGGAATAGTTTCTTCATCTAAAGAATTTAAAATTGCATGGATAATAAATAATTCATTAGAAGTTTCATTATCTAAGATTGATAATGAAATAATAAAATTATCAAATGGAAGTAGCCTTAGTATTTCACATTTACTTTATAGAAGAAATAAAGGATATATAAGACTGATTAATAATAAAATTATATATAATAAAGGAAAATCGAGTTTAATATCCTCATTATCAAATTTTGATTATATTATTCAATTTTCATTTAATTTTTTTGAATTTGAATCTTTTAATATAATAAATAAATTAAAATCTAATAATGATATTCAATTTGCTAATTTTGTTGATAGTAATTCAATAAAAGAAAAATATTTACTATCTATATGATAAAGATCAAAAATAATAGAACAAAAATTGTAGCCACTATTGGTCCTTCATCATCAAGTTATAAAACTTTAAAGAATCTCATTATAAATGGCGTGGATGTTGTTAGACTAAATTTCTCCCACGGTATAAGGGAAGATCATAAAAAAATTATAAAAAATGTTAGAAGGATTAGTGACGAACTATCGGTTCCTGTTGCTATTCTTCAAGATTTACAAGGTCCAAAGATAAGAGTTGGTAATATTGAGAATGGAAAACTCACATTAAAAGATGAATCTGAAATTGATATTGAAGCGGGTAATTCATTATGTAATTCGAAAAAAATATCGTTAGACAATGATATTATTAATGATGTTGAAGAAAATGAAAGAATTCTTTTTGATGACGGTAAAATTGAATTAAAGGTCATAAAGAAATTAAAGAAAAAATTAGTTGTTAAAGTAATAAGAGGGGGAGTTTTAAAATCAAGGAAGGGTGTTAATTTCCCTGATAGTAATCTTAACCTATCATCTATCACTAAAAAAGATATTGATGATCTTAATTTTGGATTGGATAATGATATTGATTGGGTTGCGTTATCATTTGTGAGAACCGATGATGACATCATTGGTCTTAGAAAATTAATTAAGAAATTTGGAGCTGAGGATAGAACAAAAATTATTGCAAAAATTGAAAAACCACAAGCAATTAAAAATATAGATAAAATTATTGATTCTTCAGATGGTCTAATGGTAGCCAGGGGAGACCTTGGTGTAGAATTGCCAATGGAAACAGTTCCTGTTCATCAGAAAAAAATTGTATTTAAATGTAATTTAGCTTGTAAACCAGTGATAATAGCAACGCAAATGCTTGAAAGTATGATATCTCAAAAAACTCCAACAAGAGCAGAATCTAATGATGTTGCAAATGCTGTTTTAGATGGTGCAGATGCTGTAATGTTATCTGCAGAGTCAGCAACAGGAAAATTTCCTCTCCTCGCAGTCCAAAGTATGGATAGAATTATAAATTCAGTTGAAAAAACTAGCTCTGAAATATATTTTAAGTTTGAGAAAAAGAAAAAGTTAAGAAATAAACTAAGCGAAAGTTTAATTTTAGCTGCCTGCAGACTAAGTCATCAAATTTCTGCAAAAGCAATAATTACAATGACTAAAAGTGGTTACTCTGCATTTAGAGTTTCAGGAAGTAGACCTAAAGCCAAAATTTATATTGTGACTAACAATAAAAAAATTGGTAATATTTTAAATCTTATTTGGGGCATTAGACCAATATTTTATGATAAAACTGAGAATATTGATAGTACATTTAAAAATATAGAGAAGATATTAGTTGAAAATAATTATTTATCAAATAAGGATAAATATATAATAACATCTTCAATGCCGACACACTGGGCTGGACATACAAATATGATGAAGGTCAATATCGTTGGTTCATAGACTAATTTCTAAATTGTCATAAGCCAATTTTACATTTTTAGGTAAAATTTTATTTACATCTTTATGAAGGCCTAAAAAGTGTGATATATGAGTAAAATAAACTTTCTTAACATTAAGTTTTTTGATAAGTTTTAATGCTTCATCTAAATTCAGATGGGAAATATGTTCTTTAATTTGAAGGCAATTTATTATTAGAATATCTGATCCGTAAATTTTTTCTTGCTCAATTAATGGGATTGTTTTAGCATCAGTTATATATGTTAAATTTCCTATTCTATAACCTAAAATATTTAATTTATGATGTAAGATATGAATGGGAGTAATTGATATGTTTTTATAATTAAATTTTTCTTGAATTTTATTTAATTTAATTTTTGGAAGACCGGGGTATTTTAAGCCACTAAATATATAGGAGTAGTCTCTTTTAAGTTGACTTACAAGTTCTTTATTCCCAAAGGCATGTATTTCTTCTTTCTGTAAAAAATTAAATGATCTTAATTCGTCAATACCTGATACATGATCTCTATGAGCATGTGTGTATAATACAAAATCAATTTTTTTAATATTATTTTTTAAAACCTGTTGTCGTAAATCAGGTCCAGTATCAATAAGAATATTTTGATTTTTATATTTAATATAGATTGAAGACCTCAATCTCTTATCATTTAAATCATCTGATAAGCAAACATTACAATCACATCCAATAACTGGAACACCTTGAGATGTTCCAGTTCCTAAAAATCTAGCTTTCAATTTTTTTTATTTGATTTAATGTATTTAAATTATTATGTGAGCATTTTTCTTCAGAGATATTGATGGAATTAATAATTTCTATTAATGCATTAATCTTGCCCTCTATTGTAAAATATTTATTGATTATAGCAACTTTTTTATTTTTAATAATGCAATAACCCGATTTAAAATTACCTTTTTCAAATCTAATTTTATAATCTTGAGATTCTAGGAGTAATTCTAATTTTTTTTGAAATTGTTTAGTTAATTTGATGCTCATAGATTTTTAAAATTGAATATAAATAAAAAAAAATTAATAGTAATTGTAGGACCTACTGCTAGTGGTAAAACTGAGTTATCAATAAAAATTGCTCAAATATATGACTCAGAAATAATTTCTGCGGATTCAAAACAATTTTATAAAGAATTAAATATTGGTACTGCTAAACCTTCAGAAAATGAATTAAAAAAAGTGAAACATCATTTTATTAATAATATATCAATAAATGATTCATTAAGTGCAGGAAAATATGCATTTCAAGTTAATGAACTATTAAAAAAATATTTTAAGTTAAAAAATACAGCAGTACTAGTTGGTGGTTCAGGTTTATTTATTGATTCAATTTTATTTGGAATTGATGATATTCCTTCAGTCCCAGATAGAGTAAGGAAAAAATTTAATAATTTGTATAAAAAAAAAGGATTAAAATTTCTGTGTAAGGAGTTAGAAAAAATTGATCCAGAATATTATAAAATTGTTGACAAAAAAAACTATAGGAGGTTAATTAGAGCATTAGAGGTTAGTATATATAAAAATAAGCCATATTCGTCTTTTTTAAATAACAATAAAGAATTAAGAAAAGATTTAGATGTCAAAGTTATTGGAATAGATTTGGATAGAAATATTTTAAATAAAAAAATAGATGATAGGGTAGATTATATGATTAAAAATGGACTCTTAATTGAAGCAAAATTACTTTATAAGTATAGATCCTTAAATTCATTAAATACAATTGGTTATAATGAACTTTTTAAGTATTATGATAAGCAATTATCACTTGACGATTCAATAAATTTAATTAAAACAAATACAAGAAAATATTCTAAAAGACAGATGACCTGGTTTAGAAAATATAAAAATATTAACTGGATATCTCAGACTGAAAAGATTGATGAAATTAAAAAAATTATTAATAGTTAGAAATTACTTTAGCTAACATATAAAGATCTTTATCAATCTTATTTTTTTTATTTACAACAATATTCAGATTATTAATTACATTTTTGTTATTAACTAATCCAACCATTATATTTTTATTATTATCAATCATACATTCAATTGATTTATTTCCTAAAATTGATCCAAGTATTCTATCAGAAGGTGTTGCGGTACCACCTCTTTGGATATGACCCAGAATTGAGCATCTTACATTGCTGCCATTAATTTTTGTCTTTATTGATTTTGATAGTTTTTTAATGCTTCCAAATCTGCACCCTTCTGCGTAAACAATTATTATTGATTTTTTTTCAATATTTATTTTGGATATTTTTTTAACAACATCGCTCATTGAATATTTTTTTTCAGGAATAAGAATAAGTTCGGCACCAGCAGCAATTCCTGACTCAAGAGCAAGATTCCCCGATTCTCTTCCCATAACCTCAACAATAAAAATTCTTTCATGAGATGCAGCAGTATCCCTTATTTTATCAATAGCATCTACTACAGTTTCTCTTGCAGAAGCAAAACCAATAGAATAATCAGTTCCATAAATATCGTTATCTATCGTACATGGAACACCTATTACAGGTAATTTATATTCTTTATAAAAAATATTTGCTCCAGTTAGTGAACCATCACCACCTAGAACTATGAGTCCTTCAATATCATTTTTTTGAAGATTTTTGTATGCTATTTTTCTACCCTCTTTTGTGTAAAATTCTTTTGATCTAGCAGTTTTTAGAAACGTTCCACCTACATGAATTGAATTTCCTACATCTTCTGGTTTTATTAAATTAATATTATTTTCAATGAGTCCTGAATAACCATACTGAATTCCATATACTAATATATTTTTATTGTATGCGGTTCTTACAATAGATCTTATACATGCATTCATTCCAGGGGCATCTCCACCAGAAGTTAAAACTGCTATTTTTTTCATTTTTTCAAAAATTAGCTCTAAAAATAACTAAATAAGTTATTAAATGTATATTTATCGTATCAAAAACAATATGAAAAAAGTAATTATAGTTTCTTATTATTGGGATGATGAAGATGGTGTTGGAAGATTAAGATGGAAAGGTATTTTAAAGTATTTAAAAAGAAATGGGATATATCCAATAATTTTCACTAAAGGCAATAGTAACAAGGAATCTAAATATGATGATCACATAATTATAACAAATAAAGGTTTTGATATTAATTCCTTTTTTTCAAAAATATTCAAGACCCAATATAGTAAAGGTGTTATTGATTCATCTGATAGTATATTCATTAAATTATTTTCATGGTTTAGGGCAAATATTTTTTTTCCTGATCCAAGAGTTCTATGGGTAAGAAGTTCAGTAAAAGTCTTATCTGAATATATTATTAAAAATAAAATAAAAACTATTATAACAACTTCTCCACCACATAGTATGCATTTGATTGGTTATAAATTAAAAAAAATAACTAAAATAAATTGGATAGCAGATTTTAGAGATCCCTATGTAAGTTGGGATGTATTATTAAATATGAAACCAAATTTTTTATCAAAAAAAATACATCAATACTATCAAAATACATTTTTGAAAAATGCTGATAAAGTTGTTGTTACAAACAGTTTACTCAAAAAAGAATTTGAATCAATAATTACAAAATCAAAATTGAAACTAATCAGTAATGGATCAAATTTAAAATTTAGTAATAATGTCAAATCAAATAATTTTATAATATCTTATTTTGGTTTAATTAATAAGTTTAGAGATCCGAAAGTATTTCTTAATGTTATTGAAGAAAAATTACAGAATGATAATTATTTCAAATCTAATTTCCAGCTAAATTTCTATGGTAATATTCAAAAATCAACCTTAAATTATATTATTAATAGTAATACATTAAATCCAGTATTTAATTATACTAGAAATGTTGATTCAAATGAAATAAATAATTTAATATCAGAATCTTCTATTCTATTACTTTTATTAAATAATTCAAAAAATCAAAACACAACACCTATTAAAATTTTTGATTATTTGGTATCAGGTAAACAAATACTGACTCTTGGAAACCATCAAAACAATGATGTTGACTATCTACTCAAAAAGTATAGTAGAATGTCTCGATGCTCCTACTCTAATAAATCAAAAATAAAAGAAATCATTGATAGTACCTTTTTAGATTTTA
>CAZKLB010000024.1:0-15755 GCA_964553685.1 uncultured Marinoscillum sp. | reverse complement strand
TTTTATGAAAGATTATAAAATTATATCATGGAATGTTAATGGTATTAGAGCCATAATGAAAAAAGATTTTCTAAAAGATATCAAAGAAATAAATCCTGATATTATTTGTCTACAAGAAACTAAGGCAAGTGAAATAGATGCCTTAAAAGCAATTGAGGTTATGGAAGACTATCATATTTATGTAAATTCATCCAAAGAAAAGAAAGGATATTCTGGAACAGCTATATTATCTAAAGATAAACCATTAAATGTTACTAATGATATTGGGGTAGACATTCATGACAAAGAGGGAAGGGTTATGTGTGCTGAGTATGAAAATTTTAATTTAGTAAATGTTTATGTGCCAAATAGTGGACAAGAATTAAAGAGATTAGATTATAGGAATTCGTGGGATAAAGACTTCCTTAAATATTGTATAGATAAATGTCAAAAAAATAAAACGATTATTACTGGTGATTTTAATGTAGCCCATAATGAGATTGATATAGCTAGACCAAAGCCAAACTATAATAAATCAGCTGGATATACTCAAGTAGAAATTGATGGGTTCTCTAATTTTTTAAATAATGGATTTATCGATATATACAGAGTTAATAACCCTGATAAAGTAAAATATTCATGGTGGAATTATAGATTTAAATCTAGAGAGAGAAATGTCGGATGGAGAATTGATTATTTTCTGGTCTCAGAGACTATGTTAGATAATATTAAAAATACAGATATAGAAAATGATTATTATGGATCAGATCATTGCCCGGTGTCTATTCAATTAAGTTTTTAATTCTAAATCCTTAGCTTTTCTTCTAAGTATTTTAATAATAAAATCAATATGATCATTTAGATCAACTTTTATTAAATCAGCTCCATGATATATTTCATCTCTATCAACTGAAGCAGCAAAAGATTTTTTTCTTAGACTTTTAATAACTGATTTTGTTTTAACATCTGTAATCCCATTTGGTCTAACTTTTGAGCATGCAATAATAAAACCCGTTAATTCATCGCATGCTAGTAAGTATTTATCTAAATTGGATTTACACTCTTTCCCCCATTTTGAATAATGAGCTGATATTGCATATGATATTTCTTCTTCGTTCATATCTGATAAAATTTTTACTATTTCATTTGGATGGGAGTTTGGAAACTTTTCATAATCTGCATCGTGAAGAAGGCCTGTTATATAAAAAGTATCTTCATCTTCATTAAGTTTTATAGCATACTCATTCATAACCATTGCCACACTTAAAGAATGAATAATAAGACTTTTGTTTGATACCATTTTTTTTAATAGTATCATTGCTTGTTCTCTATCAATGTTTTTTGAGTGCATGAGGTTACTTCTACTTATATTTATTTTCTATAATAATTTTAATGAACTTTATTCTCAATCCAAAGTAAATTGGGTTGAATTAAAAGATAATACTAGTATCAATAATGATGGAAAAAAAATGCTAATCGATTTGTATACTGGATGGTGCGGATGGTGCAAGGTAATGGATCAAAAAACATTTACAAATAAAGAAGTAATCGATCAGATCAATAAAAATTTTATTCCAATTAAATTTAACGCAGAATATCAAAATAATGTAGAGTTTAATGATAACATATTTAAATACGTGAAGTCGGGTAGAAGGGGAATCAATGAATTAGCATATTATTTAACCAATGGTAATTTATCATATCCAATGACAGTCTTTTTAGACGAAAACTATAAGTTAATAACTTTATTGCCGGGATACCATAAGCCTGATTTTTATAATTTAGTATTAACATATATTGGTGAGGATCATTGGAAAGAAACAAATTGGGATGATTTTTTAAAAAATAAATCAAAATAATGGTTATTAAACAAATTTATACTAAATGTCTCTCTCAGGCATCATATTATATCGAGTCTAATAATGAATGTATAATAATAGATCCCATTAGAGACATTGATGTTTATATTGATTTAATAAATCAAAGGAAAGTAAGAATAAAATATATATTAGAAACCCACTTTCATGCTGATTTTATATCCGGACATTTAGATCTATATAAAAAATACAAATGTCCTATTGTATACGGTCCAAATGCTAAGCCAAATTATGAATTTATATCAAAAAAAGACGGTGATGAATTATACTTTGGTAATTTGAAAATTAAGGTTATTCATACACCCGGGCATACATTGGAATCTGTATGTTATTTACTATTTGATAAAAAAAATATTGAAAACTCTATTTTTACTGGTGATACTCTATTTATAGGAGATGTTGGAATACCGGATGTTGCTCAACGTTATGATAATATGTCAAAAGAAGAACTAGCTAGCAAACTATACGATTCTTTAATGAAAATCATGAAGCTCCCAGACAATGTTATTATTTATCCTGGTCATGGTAAGGGAACTCAATGTGGAAAAAATTTATCTTCCGAAACTAAATCTACGATTGGCAAACAAAAACTTTTAAATTATGCATTAAAATTTAAAAATAAACATGATTTTATTAATTCAATCTGTTCCAATATTCCAAAACCACCAAAATATTTTATTGAATCTGTCAGAAAAAATATCAACGGTTATGATAATTTGACTTTATTATTAAAAAAATCATTAGTTCCAATAAATGTTGATGATTTCAAAAGCTTTATGAATGATGAAAAATATGTGATGATTGATACAAGGAATTCTTCTGATTTTGCAAAAGGTCATATAAAAAACTCCATTAATATAGGACTTAATGGTTCTTTTGCAATATCTGCTGGTAATTTAGTTGATGTTCATCAAAATGTTTTAATTATTTGTAATGAAGGTGAAGAAGAAGAATCAATGAAACGATTGATGAGAGTTGGTTTTGATAATATTATTGGTTATTTAAGAGGATCATTTATCAATTGGAAAAATCAGGGGAATGACTACTCAGAAATAAATCAAATAGAAAGTAAAGATATAAATGGAATATCTAAAGAAATTATCCTGGACGTAAGAACAAAAAATGAATATGCTAACTCACACTGTAATAATTCTCTTAATATGCCTTTATATGATATTAACTTTGATTATAAAAAGCTAGATAAGAATAATAATTATTTAGTTCATTGTCAATCAGGGTATAGATCCATGATTGCTTCCTCTATTTTAAAAAATAAAGGTTTCAATGTGATTGAGATAAAGGATGGTTTTAATGGAATAAAAATGACAAAAACACTTGAAATAATATAATTTGAGTTACATAAAAATATTTCTTTTATTAATTTTTTTTAATCAGAATAAGGACATTCATATTGATCCCACTGATGCATACAATCAATTAAATAGTAATCACGATATTATTTTAATTGATGTAAGGACAGAGGAGGAAATAAGAATATCAAAAATTAGTGGTTCCATTAATATTGATTTTGATTCAAAATCATTTTACGATTCATTGTTGACACTCAATAAGAGTAAAAAGTATTTTATTTATTGTAGATCTGGAAGAAGAAGCACTATAACTGTAAACTATATGAGGGAAAATGGATTTCATGAATCATATAATGTAGATGGTGGAATTAATTCCTGGAAAAATCAAAATCTTGATCTTAAACCAAAAAAAAAGGCCATTAATTAATGGCCTTCTTTTTCAAAAAATGATTTAAATTTTTACATCATTCCACCCATTCCTCCTCCTGGTGGCATTGGTGGTGGAGCTGGAGCATCTTTTTCTGGTTCATCAACAACTACACATTCAGTTGTTATAAGTAATCCTGCAATTGATGCTGCATTTTCTAATGCAAGTCTAGCAACTTTAGTAGGATCAATTATACCAGCTTTAAACATCGACTCATATTTATCAACAGCAGCATTATATCCATAATCACCTTTTCCTTCTTTTATTTTTTGAATTACAACAGACCCTTCTCCTCCTGAATTTTCAACAATTGTTCTAATTGGTGATTCAAGGGCAGTTTTAACAATTAAAACACCTGTATTTTGATCTTCATTTTCTAAACTTAATGAGTCAAGTGATTTAATAGCTCTTAAAAATGCTGTACCTCCACCAGCAACAATTCCTTCTTGAACTGCAGCTCTTGTAGCATGTAAAGCATCATCAACTCTATCTTTTTTCTCCTTCATTTCAACTTCAGTAGCGGCACCAACATATAATATTGCAACTCCACCTGATAGTTTTGCAAGTCTTTCTTGCAATTTCTCTTTATCATATTCAGATGTAGTATTCTCAATTTGTTTTTTAATTTGAGATACTCTGGCATTTATATCTGCTTTTTTACCAGCGCCACTTACAACAGTTGTGTTATCCTTATCAATATTAACTTTTTCAGCTGTACCAAGGTAATCAATTGTTGCACTTTCTAGTTTATACCCTCTTTCCTCAGATATAACAGTTCCACCTGTTAAAATAGCAATATCTTCTAACATAGCTTTTCTTCTATCACCAAATCCAGGAGCTTTAACAGCTGCAACTTTAAGTGCACCTCTAATTTTATTAACAACAATTGTTGCTAATGCTTCACCCTCAATATCTTCAGCAATAATCAAAAGAGGTTTTCCACTTTGAGAAACAGACTCTAGAACTGGAAGTAGTTCCTTCATTGCTGATATTTTTTTATCGTAAATAAGTATATAAGGGTTTTCAAGTTCAGCTTCCATTTTATCACTATTTGTGACAAAGTATGGTGATAAATAACCTCTATCAAATTGCATTCCCTCAACAGTTTTAACATCTGTTTCTGTACCTTTAGCCTCCTCAACAGTAATTACTCCGTCTTTTCCAACTTTATCCATAGCATTTGCAATCATTTTACCAATTTCGTGGTCATTATTTGCTGAAACCGTAGCTACTTGTGATATTTCACTTGAATCTTTAATATCTTTAGATTGAGATTTTAAATTTTCTACAACTGAAACTACAGCTTTATCTATACCTCTTTTTAAATCCATTGGATTAGCTCCTGCAGCAACATTTTTAATTCCAGTATTGAATATTGCTTGAGCAAGTACTGTAGCAGTAGTTGTACCATCACCAGCATCATCAGCTGTTTTTGATGCAACTTCTTTGACTAATTGAGCCCCCATATTCTCTACAGCATCTTTGAGGTCAATTTCTTTAGCAACGGACACACCATCCTTAGTAACTGTTGGTGCACCAAATTTTTTATCAAGTATTACATTACGACCTTTTGGTCCAAGAGTAACTTTTACTGCATTTGCAAGTATATCAACACCCTTTCTTAAATTTTCTCTTGATTCAGTATTAAAATGTATTTCTTTAGCCATTATCTTATATTAATATGTTAAACAATTCCAAAAATATCTGACTCTTTCATAATGAGGTAGTCAGTTCCACTAATTGACAATTCAGTGCCTGAATATTTACCATAGAGCACACTATCACCAACTTTTACGTTCATTTTATGTTCTGAAGTACCATTTCCTACAGCAACAATTGTACCTTTTTGTGGTTTTTCTTTTGCAGTATCCGGTATGATAATTCCAGAAGCTGTTTTTTCCTCTGCTGCTGCAGGTTCAACAAGAACTCTATCAGCGAGTGGTTTAAAATTTATTTTTGCCATTTTTAAAAAAAATTAAGTTATTAATAAATATTTTTAAATATATATGCATATGTCGTGCCAGGGTAAAATAAATGTCAATTTGTCAACATAAGTTATAGTAATGAGTCAATTTCTTGATTTGTATCTTGATTGTTTTGATTCGGGAATGAAGGGATTACATTCTGTTCATTTGCTCGATCAATGTTAGGGCTCGAATTGTCTAAAATATTTGTTGAGTCACTTAAAAATACTTTTGATAACATGGTCAGTAAAACAATTGTTATTGCTAATGTCCATGTAACTTTTTCTAGTAAGTCGTTGGTTTTTTGAACTCCCATAAATTGGTTTGAGCTACTCCCACCAAACTGAGCAGAAAGTCCGCCACCTTTTGAATTCTGTACAAGTACAACTAATATTAGTAGAATTGCAAAAAATATTATAATACCTACAACTATCGAATACATATTATTTCTTTAATTCTTTAATTTTTTTTGCAAAGTAACTCTTTTTTTTTGAATTAATTAAACTAAGTTTTTTATAAATTTTTATAGCATCATCTGTTTTATCTTGTTTGATATATATATTAGCTAAATTCTCAGATATAAAATGATCTTTTTTAAGTAATGGCTTAGATAAATCTTTTGTATTATTAACTAATTTTTTACTCTTTCTGATCCTTTTCTTTGTTTTTAAAAATAAATCTAAAATTTGACCTTCGTTATTCATATTTTGATTTAAAAAAAATTTTAAATAACTCCTATTAGGATGTCTTAAAGCTAATGAGTTAAGTGTTTCTTCATATTTAGTATTGCTAGAAACTTTAAGTTTTAACAAGTAGGGTAGATATAAATAAGGATATCTATCTATTAATTTATCTATTTTATCTAGTTTAATTTTTTCCATTTTACCAATTTGCTACAGAAGCATTAAAAATGTCTAATATTATCTGGTCAAAAATTTCTTCTAAAAACTCTTGCTCATTTGAAGATAATTCCTCGGTATTTTGATTGAAATCCTTATAAAATGAAAAGGATTTATTTTCATAATTAAATTGATCATCAGTATTATTTAAATATGTTGCATTTACTCTGACTGTCAGTCTTGTTAATCCGGTAAAATATTGTGAATTTCTACCACCATCTGCTGTTGGAGCTACTGGAGATAATGAAAAATCTTCTATAGTACCATCAATTTCTAAATCACCATCTTCATCTACTAATGTTAGACTAGTATTTCTCTCAAAATAATCTTTGATCATCTCTGTAAATAAAACACTCATATTAGATGGACCTAATGGTGAATTGTTATAAAAATTTTGAAAACTTATTGTCTTAACATCTGGAGATATTGATGCACCTGTAAATGAATAAATACCACAACTTGAAATCACTATACTAAATAAAAGGTAAAAAATTTTAATTTTTTTCAAGATTATAGTATTTAATTTTCCTGTATAAGGTTCTTTCTGATATGCCTAAATCTTTGGCCGCATATTTTCTCTTATTATTATTTTTAAAAAGTGCTTTAATGATAAGCTCTTTTTCTTTTGATTCAATACTCAAAGACTCACTATCCGTTTCTACCTCTGTTACTTCCTGGAATTGTTCTTTTACTTTATCATTTTGATTATCAATCATCAATTTATTTTCCTTATTTTCTTCTAAATACATTTTCTTTTCATCGGTAATCACTTTTCCTGATTCATTATTAATTATAGAGTCTATAACTATTTTCATCTCAGAAACATCATTTTTTAGATCAAATAATATTTTATACAAGATATCTCTTTCGTTATAGTTTTCATCATTTACTTCATCAATAGTTTTGCTAATTGCGGGAAGGCTTACATTGTTAGGAAGGTATTTTTTAAGTACTTCGGAATTAATGTTTCTTTCTATTTCAAGTAGTGATATTTGTTCAGTTAGATTTTTTAACTCTCTTATATTTCCTGGAAATCTATACTTTTTTAATTCCGTTTTAGCTTCATCATTTAACCGTATAGCATCGACTTTATTTCTATCAGAAAAATCAGATGCAAATTTTCTGAATAATAAAGAAATATCATCATCTCTATCTCTTAACGGAGGTACGATAATTGGGACAGTATTTAACCTGTAAAAGAGGTCTTCTCTAAATTTCTTTGATTTAACAGCGTCCTGTAATTTCACATTTGTTGCTGCAATTATTCTAACATCAGTTTTTTGTACTTTAGAAGAACCAACTTTAATAAATTCACCGTTTTCGAGAATTCTTAGTAGTCTTGATTGCGTAGATAGTGGCATTTCACCGATTTCATCAAGAAATATTGTTCCTTTATCTGTAACCTCAAAATAACCCTTTCTTGATTCATTTGCTCCTGTAAATGATCCCTTTTCATGACCAAATAATTCTGAATCGATGGTTCCTTCAGGTATAGCTCCACAGTTAACTGCAATAAATTGACCATGCTTCCTAGAACTCATTGAATGTATAATTTTTGAAAAAGATTCTTTTCCTGTTCCACTTTCGCCGTTTATAAGGACAGTCATATCAGTTGGTGCGACTTGTATTGCCACTTCAATTGCATGATTTAAGGAAGTTGAATTGCCAACTATTCCAAATTTTTGTTTTACGGATTTAATTTTTTCTAACATTTTTCACCAAATAAGGTTGCAGAATTAAAATCTTTAATTTTAACATCAATATAATTTCCAATAAGATTACCGTTCTTGGGGAAAATAACGGTTTTATTTTCAGATGTTCTACCTCTTAAATAGTCTTTAGATTTTTTTGATTCACCTTCAACTAAAACTTTATAAATATTATCCATTGATAATGAATTTCTCTTAAGAGAATGACTGTTCTGTTTTTCAATAATTTCACTTAATCTTCTTTTTTTGGTTTTCAAAGGAATATCATCTTTATATTTTCTTTCAGCTAATGTTCCAGGTCTTTCTGAATAATAAAACATGTACGAGTAATCATATATGACATTATCCATTAGGGAAAGAGTATCATTATGTTCTTTTTCTGTTTCAGAACAAAAGCCAGTAATAAAATCTGAGGATATTGCACATTCATCTCCAATTAACGTTTTAATATCTTTGATTTTATTTAAATACCAATTTCTATCGTAAGTTCTATTCATTTTTTTAAGTATTCTAGAATTACCACTTTGCGCCGGTAGGTGAATATAATTACAGACATTTTCGTATTTATTTATGACTTTTAAAACGTCTAAAGTAATATCTTTAGGGTGAGATGTTGAGAACCTTATTCTAAGATCATTACTAATTTCTGCTACCATAGTGAGAAGATCTGAAAATGAAATTATATCATCTTTTTTAACGTTTCTTTCTAACTTTTTCTTATTATTAAAATTATGAGACCACTTGTATGAATCAACATTTTGACCTAGTAAGGTTATTTCTTTGTATCCTTTTAAAAATAAATTTTTTGCTTCTGCTAATATGCTAAAAGGGTTTCTACTTCTTTCTCTTCCTCTTGTATAAGGGACAACACAAAAAGAGCACATGTTATCACATCCTCTCATTATTGAAATAAATGCTGTTAAACCATTAGAGTTAATTCTAACAGGTTCAATGTTTTCGTAAGTTTCTTCAAGAGAAAGAATAGTATTTACTGATTTTTCATTTTTTTCTTTAACGTTTCTTACAAGATTTGGTAGATCTCTATAAGAATCAGGCCCAGCTACTATATCAACTATTTTTTCTTCATTCAATAGTTTTTCCTTCAGCCTTTCTGCCATACAGCCAAGTATTCCAATAATTAATGATGGATTATTTTTTTTTACTTTATTTATTAATTTGAGTCTGTTTCTAATAGTTTCCTCAGCTTTTTCACGAATGGAACAAGTATTTATAAGAACTAGATTAGATTCATCTATATCATTTGTTAAAGAATATCCTTCCTTTTTTAAAATAGATGCAACTATTTCACTATCTGAAAAATTCATTGCACAACCATAACTTTGAATATATAGCTTATTCATATTTTAATAAAAGACAAATTTACATTAAGGCTGACAAAATGTCAATAATGTTTTTTTTATTAATTTTTTTATATATTGAATTACAAACATTAAGTAAACACAATTATTATGAAAAAGTTTCTTCTTTTCCCGTTTTTAATCTTTTTAGTATTTTCTGTTTTTTCTCAAAAAAAATCGCAGAAAAAACAATTTGTAAATTTCGATAAAGAATTATACAGTTCTGTTAAATATAGGCTGATTGGCCCTTTTAGGGGTGGTAGAGCTGGTACTGTAGCAGGTGTAATAAATAATAAAAACCTGTATTATATGGGTACTGCTGGTGGAGGTGTATGGAAGACTGAAGATGCGGGAAATACTTGGATACCTATAAGTGATGGATACTTTGGGGGAAGTATAGGAGCTGTTGCTGTAAGTGAATCAGATCCAAATATTATATATGTTGGAGAAGGAGAACAAACTTTAAGAGGAAATGTTTCTTCTGGAAAAGGAATGTGGAGATCTAATGATGCAGGTGAAACATGGAATTATATTGGTCTTCCAAATTCTGAACATGTTTCTAGAATAAGAATCCATCCAACAGACCCTAATATATTGTATGTTGGTGTAATTGGTAATTTATGGAAACCAAATAAAGAAAGAGGTCTTTATAAATCTATTGATGGTGGTAAAACATGGAATAATATATTATATGTATCCGATAAAGCTGGTGTTGGGGACGTAATCATTGATCCAAATAATAGTAGAATAATATATGCTGCAACATGGGAAATGAAGAGAAATGGATACAGGATGGATAGTGGAGGTCCTGATAGTAAAGTTTTTAGAAGTTTTGATGCTGGAGAAACATGGGAAGATATATCAAATTTCAATGGATTGCCAAATTTTCCCTGGGGAATAGTAGGAATTGCTATATCACCTGTGAACTCTAAAAGAATTTGGTTAATGGTAGAAGCTGATAATGGAGGATTGTTTAGGTCAGATGATGGAGGAAATAATTGGAAAAAAATAAACTCTAATAGATCTCTAAGACAAAGAGCTTGGTACTATACAAGGGTATATGCTGACACTCAGAATGAAGATAAAGTATACGTATTAAATGTAAGTTATGGAGTTTCAACTGATGGAGGGAAATCTTTTACTCTTAAAAATGCACCACATGGTGACCACCATGATTTATGGATTGATCCAAATGACAACATGAGAATGGCTATTGCTGATGATGGAGGAGCGCAAATATCAAATGATGGAGGAAATAACTGGACAACGTATTATAATCAACCAACTGCTCAATTTTACAGAGTCAACACTGATAACTCATTTCCATATAGAGTTTACGGTGCTCAACAAGACAATAGCACTGTTAGAATAAAACACAGATCATCCTCTTCTACAATAACTGAAAGAGATTGGGAACCAACTGCTGGTGGGGAAAGCGCTCATCTTGCACCCGACCCAAAAAATAATGACATAGTTTTTGGTGGTACATTTAAAGGTTATATGATGATGCGTGATCATTCTAATGGACAAAATAGATCTATAAATGTATGGCCAGATAATCCGGCTGGTTCTGGAGCTGAGGTAATGAAATATAGATTTAATTGGAATTTTCCTTTAATGTTCAGTCCAAATGATCCAAATAAATTATATGCTGGTTCTAATTATTTACATGTATCCTATAATAGTGGTCAATCGTGGGAAACAATTTCAGGAGATCTTACTAGAAATCTTCCGGAAACAATAAAATCCTCGGGGGGACCAATTACACAAGATAATACTGGAGCTGAATATTATGCTAATATATTTGCTATTGCAGAATCTGAAATTGAAGAAAATGTTATTTGGACTGGTAGTGATGATGGATTAATTCATGTTACAAGAGATGGCGGAAACACATGGAAAAATGTTACTCCACCAGAAAATATATCTCCAAGGTTAAATATGATAAATAGTATTGATACAAGTCCTTTTAAAAAAGGGAAGGTATATGTAGCAGCTACATCTTATAAGTTTGGGGATTATACACCATATCTGTACAAAACAGATGATTATGGCGAAACTTGGGAGTTAATTACAAATGGTATTGATGAAAATTACTACACACGTGCATTAAGAACAGATAGAGTAAGAGAAGGATTATTATATGCAGGAACAGAGTGGGGTATGTTTATAAGCTTTGACGATGGAAACTCATGGTCTTCGTTTCAATTAAATTTACCAATCACATCCATTAGGGATCTAAAAGTAAAAGATAATGATTTGGTTGTTGCAACCCACGGTCGTAGTTTTTGGATAATTGATGACCTTACACCTTTACATCAACTAGATAACAGCATTAAAGAAAATTCTGCAATTCTTTTTAAACCCGATAAGTCATATCGATTAGCTCAATCCGGTGGCTGGAGAAAGCCAAATACTATATTAAACGGTGAGAATCATCCTAATGGAGTGATAATTAATTATTATATAAAAGATTATAAAGATGATGATTTTGTGAAATTGGAATTTTTAAATAAAAATGGCTCAATTATTAGATCCTATACTAATAATAAGGAAATGATGATTGATAAAACTAATAAACCTGTCTTAAGTAATACTAACGACATAGACTATGCTCTCAGCTCAAGTAATATAAAATCAATAACACCTAAATCTGGTGGAAATAGATTAATATGGGATATGAGATACCCTGGATTTATTTCTTTTGATGGTATGGTTTTATATTCATCTCCAAACTCTGGTCCGAAGGTAGTACCTGGTAAATATGATGTTAGACTGACTTATAATAATGTAGAAATGGTAAAAGAATTTGAAATTGTTAAAGATCCAAGAGTAAAAAGCAGCCAATCAGATTTTGAAGAACAACTGGAGTTTTTATTAAAAGTAAGAGATGAAGTTTCAAGAGCCAATAATATAATAATAGATATTAGAAAAGTTTATGACGATCTAGATTATTTACTAACAAAAGTTGATGGAAAAACTCAAATAATTGAGATGATTCATAATTTTAAAAATGATCTGTCAAAAGTTGAAAATAATATTCACATGACAAAAAACCAAAGTAGGCAAGATCCTCTAAATTATGGTATTAGGATAAATAATAGAATAGCTTTTTTATTAGCTGACTCCCAAAGAGGTGATTATAAACCTACTGATCAATCATTAGAATTTTTTGATTCTATTGTAAAGGAATTAGATAAGGAAGAAGAGAGCTATAAAAGGATTTTAAATACCTATACAATGCAAATAAATAATATGATTTCGGATAATGACATTAAGTTTATATCATTTTAAGATTTAGATATTTTTACTATTTCTTTCCAATCATTATCATATTTTTTCATACATTTTTTAAGATATTCGTTATCAATTAAAGGTCTTTTTACAATAAATGATTTCGGTATAAAATACCCTATGTACATAACCAAATGAAAGAGAAGCCACCAAGGTCTATAAAATAACCAATGTCTTATTTTATCATCAGGATAATATTCTGGTGGGTTTTTTTTGAATATTTTACAGAATTTTTTTAAGAAAATAAGTTGTTTTTCTGACCATGACTTATGTACAACATTTAATGAAATTTTACTTTTTGAATAGTCAGCTTTTAGATAATTTTTAATTTTATCTAAAAAGATATATGGATTTGATTTTAGTTCATCAAAATTTAAAATAAGTGGATTTTTAGTGTATTTTTTTACTATTCTAATCTTATCAATGTAATTCATGTCCTCATACTTCCAGTATCCTGAGTTATCATTTTTATAGAATTTTTCAAAACTCCAGTGCCAGCCATTTTTCGACATTCTCTTAAACTGAGATGAAATCCACTTTTCATGTTTCCTAAATACAATAATAATTTTTGTTTGTGGAAACACATTAGATATTTTTTTTATTTCCTGTTCAAGGGGTCTATCAAATTCTCTAGATATAAGATATGAATCATAGTTTGTTTTATTTATAATATCAATACAGTTTCTATAACTATGTGTGCTTATATATTTAATATTTTTTAAATATGGAAAGAAATTTTTTTGCAGAAATGTTGATCCTGTCTTTGCTAGCCCAACATGAAAATATATTTTTTTAGATAAATTATTCATACTAATTATTTTAGTAATTTAAAATTAATTCTTATATTTACTAATAATTATAGTAATATGATAAATGTAAATGAAAATATAAGGTATCTAAGGAAGAAAAAGGGATGGACTCAAGAAAAGTTCTCTAAAAAAATAGGTATTAAAAGATCATTAGTTGGTGCTTATGAAGAGGGTAGATCTGACCCAAGACTTAATAATTTATTAAAAATGTGTGACGTCTTTCAAATATCACTAGATAATATCCTCAAAAAAGATGTGAGTTCATTAGATGAAAAAAATTTTTTATCAAATGATAGTCAAGATGTTAAAGTTTTATCAATAACCGTTGATAAATTTGGAGAAGAAAATATCGAACTTATAAATCAGAAAGCATCTGCTGGATACGCAAATTCATATTCAGATTTTGAGTTTATTGAAAACCTCCCAAAATTTCAACTACCATTTCTTCATTTTACTGGCACACATAGAGCATTTGAAATTAAAGGTGATTCTATGTTACCGCTAACATCAGGCAGTATTGTGATAGGAAAGTTCATTGAAAATTTTGATTTTTTAAAAGATGGTAAAACATACGTTATTCTCACAAAAGAAGATGGTATAGTTTACAAAAGAATAGAGGCGTTGAACAATTCAATTAAACTAATATCAGATAACAAGACTTATGATCCATATAATATTGATAAATCAGATGTAATAGAAATTTGGGAAGCTATTGCATTTTTCTCACATGATTTCCCTAATCCTGAAAACGAATACAAAAACATTAAGAATCACATAAATAACTTATATTCCAATTTGGATGAACTAAAGAATAAGTTGTAATCTTTTTTATTTAATTTTGAAGGATGGCTAAAATAACCATTCTTTCTGATATCAAAACTGATAAAAAATTTAATCAGAAACTCCCAGACATTAATTCTAGTGAATTTGATAAGGTTGTTAATACAAGGAGGAGCGTTAGAGTTTTTACAGATCAAAAAATACCAAATGAAATTATAAAAAAATCATTAGAAAATTCACTTAAAGCACCAACATCGTCAAATTTACAGACTTGGGAAATTTATTGGGTTAAAACAAAAATAATGAAGGATAAGGTGATAAAATTATGTTTGTCTCAACCCGCTGCTGCTACAGCAAAAGAACTATTTGTATTTGTTTCTAGGCCTGATTATTGGAAAAGAAATAATAATATGATGATTGATTACTTAAATTCTAAAGAAAACCCACCAAAAGGAGTTTTAAGATATTATAATAGAATTACTAAAATAGCATATACTCAAGGGTTTCTTAATATTTTTGGATTTTTAAAAAAATTGTATGTGTCTTTTGTGGGTTTATACAGAGTGATACCTAGAGAACCTACTTCATTCAATGATATGAAAGTATGGTCACAAAAAACTACTGCTCTTGCTTGTCAGAATTTTATGTTATCTATGAGAGCATATGGGTTTGATACTTGTCCAATGGAAGGGTTCGATTCACATCGACTTAAAAAGGCTTTGAAATTACCTAGAAAAGCTCAAATATGTATGGTAATTGGTGCTGGTAAAAGAGATCCTAAAGGAATTTATGGTAGGCAGTTCAGGTTTGATAACAGTTATTTTATAAAGGAAGTTTAAAATGACAAAATCCATAAATGTTACTTTTCCAGATTCTAGTTCTAAGAAATTTAAAAGTGGAATTTCTTGTCTTGAAATTGTTAAATCAATTAGTAATAGTTTAGCAAAAAAAGTATTAGTAGCTTCTTTCAATGATAAACTTGTAGATATTTCTACTAAATTAGATTCTGATGGTTCGATTAAGTTTTATACATGGGATGATGCTGAAGGTAAATCCACTTTTTGGCATTCCTCAGCACATTTGTTAGCTGAGTCAGTAGAATCTATATATCCTGGTGTTAAGTTTGGTATTGGACCCCCAATATCCAATGGCTTCTATTATGATATTGATTTTGTAAATTATGATATATCAGAAATAAATCTTTCTAAAATTGAAAAAAAATTTATAGAACTAAGTAAGAATAATGTTGACTTTAAACGTTCAGAAGTATCTAAAAAATATGCTCTTGATTTTTTTAAAAAAAAGGGTGAAAGTTATAAGATAGAACTCATTAAAGATCTTAAGGACGG
>CAZKLB010000023.1:0-18150 GCA_964553685.1 uncultured Marinoscillum sp. | reverse complement strand
CATAAACTTCAGCTTTAAAATGAGCATGAGGTGTAACCGAACCAGGCTTACATATGATCATGCCTCTTTTAATATCTGTTTTTTCAATACCCCTAAGCAATAAACCTGCGTTATCACCTGCTTGACCTTTGTCTAAAATTTTTCTAAACATTTCAACACCTGTAATTGTAGACTTTAAATCTTCAGCACCCATACCAATGATATCTACAGCATCACCAGTATTAGTAACACCTCTTTCTATTCTACCTGTAGCAACAGTACCCCTACCAGTGATAGAAAATACGTCCTCAACAGGCATCAAAAAGTCTTTATCAGTCTCTCTTTGAGGCTCAGGAATATAAGAATCAACTTGCCCCATTAATTCCATTATTTTTTCAACCCATTCTGCCTCACCATTTAATGCACCAAGAGCTGAACCTTGTACTACAGGAATATCATCACCTGGGAACTTATAGAAATTCAATAATTCTCTAATTTCCATTTCTACTAACTCAAGTAATTCAGCATCGTCTACTAAATCAACTTTGTTAATAAAAACAACTAATGCAGGTACACCAACTTGTCTTGCAAGTAGGATATGCTCTCTTGTTTGAGGCATAGGCCCGTCAGTACCAGCAACAACTAAAATTGCACCGTCCATTTGTGCCGCACCAGTTACCATATTTTTAACATAATCAGCGTGACCAGGACAATCTACATGAGCATAATGTCTGTTATCAGTTTGATATTCAACATGAGCTGTATTGATAGTAATCCCCCTTTCTTTTTCTTCAGGAGCATTATCAATTTGTTCGAAATCTCTCTTTTCTGCCAATCCCTTATCAGCTAATACTTTAGTGATTGCAGCAGTGAGAGTTGTTTTACCATGATCAACATGTCCAACTGTCCCAATATTCACATGGGGTTTGGATCTATCAAAGGTTTCTTTTGCCATAATTTTAAAATTTAACTCAAATTTAACTTATTTAAATAATAATTCAATTTTTTACAATAGTTTATGAGCCGATGACGGGAATTGAACCCGTGACCTCTTCCTTACCAAGGAAGTGCTCTACCTCTGAGCTACATCGGCATTAGAGCGGGCGAAGAGATTCGAACCCTCGACCTACAGCTTGGAAGGCTGTCGCTCTACCAACTGAGCTACGCCCGCTTATTATTATATTATTAAGTGGGGGGAGCAGGATTCGAACCTGCGAAGACATAAGTCAACAGATTTACAGTCTGCCCCAGTTGGCCGCTTTGGTATCCCCCCAGCTTTAATCATCATAATACTATGCCACTGAGCTCAAAGGTCAGCAAAATTATATTGTTTTTTAATTATTACAAATTTTTAAATGTAAATTGTATAGATGAAAATAAGTTATTTCGATTGTTCACAATCCATCATTTTATTTATATTTTTAAAAAACTAAAATTAAAATGAAGTTTAATAGAATACTTTTAAAATTAAGCGGAGAAGCTCTTATGGGTCAAAAAAATTTTGGTATAGATTCTACTCTTCTTGAAAAATATTCTCAAGAAATAAAAGAAATTCACAAAAAAGGTATTGAGATTGCAATAGTTATAGGTGGCGGTAATATATATAGGGGTATTGAATCTGAAGAATCTGGGATCAATAGAGTTCAGGGCGATTATATGGGAATGCTAGCTACCCTGATAAATAGTATGGCCCTTCAAAGCCATTTAGAAAAACTTAATTGTGATACAAGATTAATGTCAGGATTTAATATTGATCAAGTTTGTGAACCATTTATAAGAAGAAGAGCAATTAGACATTTAGAAAAAAAGAGAATCGTAATTTTTGGAGCTGGACTTGGTAAACCATATTTTACTACAGATTCAACTGCTAGTTTAAGAGCGATTGAAATTGAAGCTAATATCGTATTAAAAGGAACACGGGTTGATGGAGTTTATGACTCAGATCCCGAAAAATTTGAAAATGCTAAAAAGTTTAATGAAATATCATTCAATGAAGTTTATGAAAAAAACTTAAGTATAATGGATATGACAGCGTTCACTTTATGTAAAGAAAATAATCTACCAATAATTGTTTTTGATATGAATAAACCTAATAATCTAATAAAACTAATTGACGGTGAAAAAATTGGAACTTTAATATACTAAATTATGGAAGAGGTAAATTTAATTTTAGAGGATACAGAGGAGAGGATGGATAAGTCTATCCAGTTTTTAATTTCTGAATTAAAAAAAATAAGGGCTGGAAAAGCAACACCAAACATGCTTGAAAGTATAATGGTCGAGTATTATGGGGCTGCAACACCACTAATTCAAGTTGCATCAATTACAACGCCAGATAGCAGAACACTTTTTATTAAACCATGGGAAAAAACAATCATACAGGACATTGAAAAATCTATTCAGAATAGTGATTTGGGATTAACGCCCCAAAATGATGGAGATAATGTAATAATAAATATACCACCACTGACGGAGGAAAGGAGATTAAATTTGGTAAAACAAATTAAAAATGAGGGAGAAAAAGGAAAAATTAGTGTAAGGTCAGTTAGGAAAGAATCCAACGAGTACTTAAAAAAATTATCAAAAGAAGGAGCGTCAGAAGATGCCATTAGAGATGCAGAATCAGAAATTCAAAAAATCACTGATTCAAAAATTACCAAAATTGATGAAATCATAAGTCATAAGGAAAATGAAATAACCACTATTTAGAATAATATTTATTCTCTACTATTTCTTTTTCAATACAACTTGGAATAAGTCCATTTATATCTTTTCCGTTTTTTATCATTGATCTTATTTGACTTGAAGATATGGAAATCAACTCATTATTATTTGAAACTTTCTTATTTTTATTTTTTCCTCTTGGATAAACAATTATTTCATAATTTTTTTTTATGTAATCAATTTTTTTCCATTTGTTAAGATTAAAATAATTATCCTCACCCATAATTAGAGCGAATTCATATTTTGGAAATTTTTCTTTAAGTTTCATGAGTGTTATGTAAGTATAATTAGGAGTACTTAGATCAAACTCAATCTTTGACACACACAGTCTATTGTATTTATCTGTAGTTTTTTTTAATAAATCATATCTAATATTTTTATCTAAAATAATATGGTTCATTTTAAGTGGACTTTGAGGAGATAAAATGAACCAAACATTTTCGATAGAATGAGATTTAAGAATACTTAAGGCTATTTGGATATGACCATTGTGTACTGGATTAAATGTACCAAAAAATAGACCAATATTCATTATGATAAAAACTTATTTACAGTTCTATACAATTCTTCAGATGCTAATTTTAAATTATCATTCATTATAATTTTATCAAACTTACCTTTTTCTTTTAATTCTTTTTTTGCTTTTTCTAGTCTTTCATTGATATTAGTTTTTGAGTCCAATCCTCTATCGTTTAATCTATTCTTTAAGGTAATCAAACTAGGGACATCAACAAAAATCGATAAGGCATTATCTTTAAAATAATTTTTTAGATTAATACCGCCTACTACATCCACGTCAAAAATAATATGTTTACCTTTTTTCTTAAGTCTATTTATTTCATTTATAAGAGTTCCCTTATAATCATTTAAATAAACCTTTTCCCATTCAATAAATTTATTATCCTTTATATGATCCAGAAATTCTTCTTTAGAAATAAAGTAATAATCAATACCGTTTTTCTCGCTCTTTCTCATTTTTCTAGTGGTACATGAAACAGAAAAAGATAGGTTTTTTATTTTAGATAAAAGATACGATGCTAATGTAGATTTTCCCGAGCCAGAAGGAGCAGATAGAATAATAAACTTTGAAGTCATTTTTCAAAACTAGTAGTATTAGTAGAAAAAAAAAATTATAAAAAGTTTAAACTGCCATAATCAAAATATTTTTTCTCATTATTCACTAATAAAACTATATTTCCATTGTTTCTAATATCAACTATTCTACCTGAAAAAAAATTATTGTCAGATTTAAAATTTAAATTTTTATTAAGACCAAAAAGTAATTTTTTATACTTTTTTATAGGTAATTTATTACTAACAGAATAGCTATTAAACTCATAAAAAATAGTTTTTAAAATAATATCAAAAACTAACCTTAAATTAAACTTTTTTCCCATAACATTTATTAGAGAGGTAGCCTTTAAATCTTTAAAAGATTTTTGATTAACATTTAATCCAATTCCAATAATAGATTTTCTGATCTTATCATGACTAATTGAGTTTTCAATAAGAATTCCAGAAATTTTTTTATCATTTACATAAATATCGTTTGGCCATTTAATTGAAATATTTGGTAATCCAATTTTTTTTAAACCATGATAAATTCCCAATGAAACAAGAATATGAATATTAAATTGATTTTTTATGTCTATCTCAGGTAAGAATAAAAATGAGAACAAAAGATTTTTATTTTTTTCTGACAACCACTGATTATTTCTTTGGCCTCTACCTCTAAGCTGATATCCTGTACTTACATTAGACCATTCTGGTAAATTATTTTTTTTTGTCAAATGAATTAAAAAATCATTAGTGGAAAGACATTCTGTCACATAAATATTAGTTTTGTTATGAAATTTATTTCTGGCAAGGTAATTGCTCATAATTATTTTATAGTAATATAACAATTGAAAATAACTCAAGAAATTAATTCTAATAAACTTAGTAAATTTATAGCTAAGTCTATGGATGGTAAAAAAGCTGAAAATATTATTATAATTAATTTAAAAAAAATAAAAAATTCAGTTACTGACTATTTTGTTTTGGCTACAGGAAACTCTAATATACACATAGAATCCATCGCTAGTGGAGTTGAATATGATGTATTTAAAAAGTTTAATGAAAAACCTTGGAATAAAGAGGGCGTAAACAATAGTGAATGGGTACTTATAGATTTTGTAAATGTTGTAGCACATATTTTTAATCCTGATACTAGGGAGAATTATAACCTCGAAAAACTTTGGGGTGATGGTGATTTATTAAATAATAATAATGAAGAAACAAAAGAATAATAAACTACTTAACAATAATTTTAATAATCAGATATGGATTGTATTTGCCATTACAATCTTTATATATATATCATTTAGTTTCTTCTCAACAAAGCCAGTAAATATAGATTATAATAGATTTCAAAAAATGATCAAAAGTCATGATATCTCTAAAATAGTAGTAATCAAAAATCAAGAAATAGTAGAAATTACCCTTAAAGAAGAGTCGTTGCTAAATTCAAATTATAAAGATGAACTAGAATCATCTAACTTAACTGGTAATATTTATGGACCACATTATAAACTTGAAGTGTCATCTATCGAGTCTTTTGAAAAAAGATATGATGATTTAATTAATTCATTAGGTAAAGAAAATTCAAGCGAAATTGAATATTTAACAGAAAGAAGAACAGATATATATTCATTTCTTCAAACATGGGGATTCACAATTTTAATACTTATTGGTTTTTGGTTTTTACTTAGAAGAATGTCCGGTGGTGGTGGACCTGGTGGACAAATATTCAATATTGGCAAATCCAAGGCATCTCTTTTTGATAAGGAAAGTAAAATAAAATTAAATTTTAGAGATGTTGCAGGACTTGAAGAGGCCAAAGAAGAAGTAAAGGAAATTGTAGACTTTTTAAAAAACCCAAAAAAATTCACAAAATTAGGTGGAAAGATACCTAAAGGAGCTCTTTTAGTTGGTTCGCCGGGTACAGGTAAGACACTTCTTGCTAAAGCTGTAGCTGGAGAAGCTAATGTCCCTTTTTACTCGCTCTCAGGTTCAGATTTTGTAGAAATGTTTGTTGGAGTGGGTGCAGCTAGAGTTAGAGATTTATTCAAAAAAGCTAAAGAGAAAGCACCATGTATTGTGTTTATAGATGAAATTGATGCCATAGGTCGTAGCAGAGGTAGAGGGCAAATGCCAGGATCAAATGATGAGAGAGAAAACACACTCAATTCACTATTAGTTGAGATGGACGGGTTTTCAACAGACTCTGGTGTAATAATTTTGGCTGCAACTAACAGACCCGATGTTTTAGATTCTGCTTTACTAAGACCAGGTAGGTTCGATAGACAAATTTCAATAGATAAACCTGATTTAAGAGGTAGAGAAGAAATTTTTAAAGTTCATGTACGAAACCTGAAGCTAAACTCTGATGTTAATATTAAAAATCTTTCTGCTCAGACACCAGGATTTGCCGGAGCTGAGATTGCAAATGTTTGTAACGAGTCAGCTCTCATTGCTGCAAGAAAAGATAAAGAATCAATTGAAATGGTTGATTTCCAAGATGCAATTGATAGAGTTATTGGTGGTCTTGAAAAGAAAAATAAAATTATTTCACCTGATGAGAAGAGAATAGTTGCTTATCATGAGGCAGGACATGCTGTAGCGGGATGGTATCTAGAACATGCTGACCCACTTGTAAAGGTGAGTATTGTTCCAAGAGGAATTGCTGCCCTTGGGTATGCTCAATACTTACCAAAAGAACAATTTCTATATCAAACTGATCAACTTCTTGACGAAATGTGCATGGCTCTTGGAGGTAGGGCTGCCGAGGAAATAATATTTGGAAAAATTTCTACAGGTGCTTTAAGTGATTTGGAGAGAATAACAAAAATGGCGTATAGTATTGTTTCTGTTTATGGAATGAATAAAAATATTGGAAATATATCATTTTTTGATTCAAAACAGTCTGACTATAATTTCACCAAGCCTTACTCTGAATCTACTGCAGAAAAAATTGATTCAGAAGTTAAAAGAATAGTTGATAATGCATATAATAGAACGAAAAAATTATTAACAGAGAAAAGAGAACAGCTTGAAAAAATAGCAAATAAATTATTAGAAAAAGAGATACTCTTCCAAAATGATTTAGAGAATTTAATAGGTAAAAGACCGTTTAAAGATAACAGAGTTAACATTCAAGAATCAAATAATACCTCTAAAGAAAATTCTCTAGGTAAGCCATCAGATAATGAAGAGAGAAACAATAAAAATTCAGAATAATAAATACGCTTATTTTGCCGGAGATTTTCATCTTGGTAAGCCTAATGCAAAGGCTTCTCTCGAAAGAGAATTAAAATTAATTAGATGGCTTGATCATATAAAAAAAGATGCTCAAGAGTTATTTCTTATGGGAGATATTTTTGACTTTTGGTTTGAATATAAGAACGTTATACAAAAAGAAAACTTACTATTTATAAATAAAATTCGTGAACTGATAGATTTGGGGTTAAATATCCACTATTTCAAAGGGAATCATGACCTTTGGATGTTAGATTTTTTTGAAAATATAGGAGTTAAAGTATATGATAACCCAGAATTAATGAAAATTAATGAAAAAAAAATACTTATTGGACATGGAGATGGTTTAGGTAATGGAGACTATGGTTATAAAATCTTAAAAAAAATATTTACAAATAAAGTTTGCCAGGCACTTTATAGATTAATACATCCCGACGTTGGTTTGAAACTAGGAAAATGGTTTTCAGGTTCACATAAGGATATCAGAGGTAACTTCAATGCGAAAAGAAATAATGAAAGATTAGTAGATTATTGTAAAAAATTTGATGAAGAAATAAGTAATGATGCTTACATTTTTGGTCATAGTCATTACACATCAAAAGAAAAAGTCAATAAAAATTCTTTTTATTATAATGCAGGAGACTGGATAACAGATTCAAGTTATTTAGTATTTTCCAATAATAATTTTAAAATAAATAAGTTTGAATAGGGTATCAATTAAGTATTGATTTCTGTCTTTTTCTTAATTTCATTTCTAAAGTTGAATTTTTAAGTCTATTTTCCTCTTTTAGTTTCATATTTATTTTTTCATATGATTTGATTTTCTCATTTGAAAAATTTTTAATTAGATTTTCAGCTGAGTTTATATTCTTATAGCCCAGTGACTCTAAGATTTTCGAGTTAATTGATTCAAATATCTTTATCTCATCCAATGATAATTCTCTTTTATATTTTTCTGAATTATTTTTTATTAATGGTCTTGATAGATTTTGCCATAATTTCCCAGATAGAGATGTTATTTTAGAATCATTAGATTTATAAAAATCTAAAAAATTTTTATTGTATTTGATTTCATATTTGGAACAAAAGATTTTGAAAACTTTACTTGGATTATTGAGGAGATCCTCATACTTGACAGAAAAAAAATTTGAGTCATTTGTCGTCTCTCTTATTTTTTTACAAATAACTTGATCCTTTTCCCATTTTTTAGCTAAAAAGTAAATATGTTTATCTCCAATTGAAGCTTTTTTATAAGAGGCAGCTACATCTCGCCCATCTCTATATATGTATATATATATGGGATCTAAGACTTTAAATTTTTTGTTATTATAAAAATTAAGGTTGTGTAAACTTTTGCAGCACCAATATTTCTTCTTTTCTGCGTTTTTTGCACTTAATGTATATATAGATTCAAATAATTTAAATATTGACCTTTCATTAGATTGATCCCTAATTTCATTAAAAGTAGGAATATAACTCCATGGGACAGGATTAAATTGTATCCATTTAATCATATCCTTAACTAGTCTTTTAAGATTTTTATCTTTTTCTAGATTATTGTATTTTGGAACTATAGAATAAAATGTTTTTAATAAATGTGGAGGATGTGGAGCAAATACATCATCAAATTCATTTAACATTAATCTAAATAAATTAGATCCTGACCTTTGAGTCCCAATTAATTGAAAAAATTTCATGTTTTATATTTCAAGAAAATATCCAAGTAAACCAAATGTTATAATTAAAAATAGAGGATGAACTTTAGTTTTATTTAATATAATAAAAGAAAATAAACATATTGATAAACTTAGAATATTTAAAGATTCCAATTGTTCAAACATAATTATATATCCAGAATAACATATTAGACCTATTATACCAATTTTAAATCCTTTAATAATTAATTTAACTGTCATATTTTTTTTAATAAAATAATATACTCTAGAAAAAAATATGATGACAACGGACGAAGGAAGAAAGATAGAAATTGTTGCAACAAAAGCACCAAAAACTCCATTAATTATTGTATTTCCGCCAAAGATATATCCCAATTTATATCCAATGAATGTGGCTGTAATTAAAATTGGCCCTGGAGTGATTTGACCCATAGCAATAGAATCAATAAACTCTCTTTTTGTTAGCCAATCCATCTGCTCAACAACAATCTTATCAAGATAGGGTATAAATACATACCCACCACCAAATAATGTTAAAGATATATTAGCAAAAACTTTAGCTAAATTAAATTCAATAGAAGTGATTGGAGCATTATTTAAGAAAACAAATAAAAGAAACATAATTAATCCTGCAATAATTATTCCTTTAACTCTTAGAAACGCCTTCTTAGGATTAGTTATTTTTTTAATCTTATCTCCATTATACACTAGGTTTGTAACACCACAAATTACCAAAGGAAGAATAATTGAAATATACCCTTTTATTAGTGAGGTAAGTACAAAGCTCAAAATAACTAAAAGAAAACAAAATGTCTTATCCTTAAAATCCTTAAAAATATTAAATGCAACTGAAAAAATTACTGCTGCAACAACAGGCATCACACCATCAAAAAAAGAAGAAAAACCTGGAATATTTTTTGAATTCAGATATAGATGTGAAAAAATTACCATAATAATAAAAGATGGTAATAGAACAGCTATAAATGAAACTACCGCTCCTTTCCAACCTTTTATAATAAATCCAATATAAGAAGCAACGTTTATTGCCATTGGACCGGGTAAAAAACTTGCCATTGTTATAGCATCTAAAATTTTCTTTTTTCTTATTATTTTTTTTCTTTCAGAAAACTCATATTGAATCATAGCAATGAGCATCATATATCCCCCAAAAGATATTGTGCCTGTTTTTAGAAATGTAAAAAATAACTTTAAATATCCCATTTAATACTTTGACAGATAATATACTCTATAATAAGAATGATCACTCAATAAATTCCATAATATTTTACCTGAATTATCTGAGATTATTGTTCTATTATTTACTGAGCTTGTAAAAAGGTAATATTCATTATCCATCAAATAAACACTGCCTTGTTTAAAGGTAAATAATGAATCTGGGAGATAGACACTCCTATCTGAGTTAAATTTATTTTCTTCCTCATCAATTGTAAATACCAATGCTCTAGAGGTCATTCTTATATCAGATAAACCATTATCGAAAAGAAGGTATGTATTTGAATTAATTTTATTGATAGCATGCTGTTGATAAAATATATCTTCTTGATTTAAATTAAAGTCACCATTATCTCCTAATCTCCAGATAATATCTCCAGATTTTGAATCTATTTTCCAGATTTGATTAAAACTCCTAAAGGAAACTAAATAATTGCCATCATGATCAATATCAATTGCGTTTGCATGACTCCAGTCCTCCTGTATTTTATAGTTTTCTTTATTAGGATTGACATGATCAAAAATATTCCATGACCATAATTTATTTCCAAGAGAGTCAAATACAACTATCCCGTCACCAATTAAGGAATCAATATTTTTTTGGTTAAAATTTAAATACTCATAGGTTAAACCAACGTACTTATCAGCGTTTAAATTCTCATCATGAATCTTTGTTATATCATGATGGATAATATCTTTACCTGTATATATTGTAATTAATGTATCCCCATGAAAGGAATGCTCTTGAATAAGATTTTTTTCTGATAGAGATAGATAACTTGCCTCATTTGTAAAAACTGGAAATTTTGTATTTCTAAATGGTCTTGATAATGTTGTATCTGAAATACTATACCATATAATCTCTGCATTATCATCTAACATAAACTGAATGCCTGGGTTAGTCTGTGTTCTAAAAAATAAATACCCATCAAATGAAAAGTTATTTTTCTTTTCCAAATCAAATTTTGGAAAAAAATCAGGAACATCATTTGTTTTGAAAGTATAAAGAATGGATGATCGATTTGGTGTGACAATTTTAAAATTGTAATTGGATGAAGGTTTTAGAAATGAAAGTGGTATATTAAATGAATCTCCATAAAATAGTGGAGATGAAAATACTTCCTCATCATTTTCCCAGTATTCTACATGTGCTTCACCTTTTAAATTAGTTTTAAAATTAACAGTATATGTTGAACTTAAATTATCAGATAATTTTATTGATATATCTTTAATCTCAATACTTTTGGCACATGATATTAAGAAAATTAGTAAAAAAGAAAAAACAATTCTATCCATCAATTTAAAATTATTCGGGTGGATCTTGTACTCCCATCTGTAAAGTTAATAGTAGCTATATAGATTCCTTTTTGTAAGTTACTTAGGAAAAGAGTAAATCTTTCTTTTCCGTTCAATGAATTAGATTCAAATACTATATTTCCTTTTAAATCAATAATTTTCACTTCTTTTACTACAATTGAAGATTCATTCAAAAATGTAATTTTTCTATTTAAACTTACTGGATTAGGAAATATTTTAATTGAACGATCATGGCCCTCAATATTTGCTAATATATTTTGAGGTTCAAATAAACTTTTAGATAAATCAAAAGCACTTTTCCCTATTATTTTACCAATTTTTCTACCTGGTATATCATCAATGTATGGGTGAATACCTCCCCAAATTCTAGAAAGAGCGCACTGGTCAGCAGCATCCCTATAAGTTGCCCATTGTAGTTTCATATCGATAGATGGCCCTTTCTCAAAAACTAAAAAATTATCTTTCTCAATCTCAAATTCTCCAAGTCCTCCTGGGAAAAATTTACTTCCAGTCAATTTCTCAAGTACAGTTGCTGCTGCACTTGAATACGTTGAATGACCAGATATATAACCAGCAAACGGCGGTGTAACAAAACTGGGCCTCTGATATGGCCACCACTGATCAGCAGGAATCCACCCTACTCCTTTTTCATCATTTAAAGGAATACTAGAATCAAAAAAACCATTCCAGGTATATAATTTTATTTTACCTAAATTTTCAAGATTTTCTCCTACCAGATTATCACCATCTTTTATTAACTCAATATAATTTTTAATGGATTTAAATCCATTTGGATTATAGCCCGACGAATCAGGATATGAAGATTGGCCCTTATCTGAGAGGTATCTAATTACTGACACAGGCCTCACATAATCATAATAGCCTTTTGAACTCCATGCTGTAATTGCAGCATCATGCATAGCTCCACCCATTAAAAAATATGATTTAATATCCCACTCGAGAGGATCTAACTCTTCACCATTACCCTCAAATTTTCTTACCAAATTTGGACTATCATTAACCTCATTAAGAATAACAAACCAATGTCCTGGAGGTGTTTCAGAGTCAGGACCATCAGCCCAAAACTCTGCAAGAACTCGAGTATAATCTCCCCGCGGAACTAGTTGAGTTTCATACTTTTGATTTGTAAATGGATTATTATCATGACCTTTTCCATAATCTCCTCCATCAAAATAATTATAAAAACTTTTAAATTCGTTAAAACTATCAGGATACTCTTCAACATTTCCAATAGAATTAGGAGAAATATCCCAGATGACTCCGTCATCTTTATCTAAGTGTGAACCCCATATTGAAACCATTGAAAATGATTCTTTAAAAAGATCATCTGTTATGCCCTGTTGAATAGTATCCATATAAGGAGGATCACCTGGGTCATGATATATTTTAAATATTTTATCATCTCTAATCTTTATAACAAGATTACTGTCCGATAGAGAAAAAGGGATAACATTCCCCCACTCTGGAGAAATAAATTTTGGAATACCGTCAATAAAATTTCCAGATTGATCTATAAAACCAGGTACCTTTAGAGGTTGCCATCTATTTGGGTCTATTATTGTTTTATTTCCATAGGCGCTTAAATCAAGTGGTGGATTAATTGGAACATAGTAACTACTCGAATAATCATTTTCTTCATTCGAATTATCAAGAAATCCATAATCTCTGTAGAGATTAAATATATAGTTACCAATTGACCTCGGATCTCCAGATAAATAATCTACTTTTTTAAAACTTTTGTCATAATCTAAAACTACCATTAATGAATCTACCTTTTTAAAAGTTTCAACAACTCCTACAGAGTTTTTAAATCTATGTCTAATAAAGTTATATGATGAAAATGATATTAGTTTTTCTAAATATTCATCATCATCAATATTATTTGGAATATCAAATGTAAAATTTACATCGTTAATAGTCTTATTTAGAAGAAATGGAGTGATTATTATATTATTTTTTAACTTTTGGTTGATTGAAAAAGCATCATACATCATTGAGGATAAATGAAAAAGGTTTCTTGCATGTACTGGTGGTCGAGCTAAATCATTTCTTATAGCCTCAAGCAATACTTCCATCCATTTTCTAGAAATACTTTTTTCATTATACTCAGTGCTATTTGAACCCTTGACTAAATTTTTGATGTTAAAGCTCGTTGAAGTAATGCAACCTGATTCGTTTCTTACACTAATAATATGATCTCCAGATTTAATATTATAAAATTTAAAATTGTTTTTTTTGAAATCTCCATTATCTAATGACACATAATAATCATAAATTGTATCCATGTCAATAATCTCTATAGAACTCGTATGATTTAAAGTTATATCTTTAACAATAACCTGATAGGTTGAGGATGATTTGTTTGATATATATAGTGTATCTGAATAATAATCAATTCCCTCTGCATCCGAGACTTTCACAAAATAATCACCTCCTGTAGTAATCTCAATCGATCTTGAGGTACTGCCATTTGACCATAGATAACTAGAGTAAACACCAGTTTCTAAAAATAATGACTCCCCTTCACAAAGAGAGGACGATTTTGTATATATTCTTGGTGGATATAAAGTTGAACCTTCATATATCTTGAGTAATTGATTTGAATTTATATCATATAACTTATCAACTTTACCTGAAGGCCAATACACCTCAATCGAATCAATTACATTATTATCCGATATTCCAAAGAAGAGATTACCCGAATTTTGAGAGATATAACCCTCCGTAGAGAATTTTGTTCGAGATAGTACTAAATCTCCTACATAAAGATTTACCTTAGAACCAATTGCGTCAGTATTAGATTCATAACCTATAAGATTTACTTTTAACCAATTATTATTTCCTGAATAGGTATTCTTTAGTATGAATGATCTACTAGGGTAGTTATTAAGGACTACGATATCTGGTAATCCATTTGAATCAATATCTCCAACAGCATTACCATAGCTTTGTACTGTGTCACCAACTAATCCTACCGGATTATTAAGCTCAAAATATTTTCCAAAAACATTGGAATAATATGCACTGGATATAACGTCTGAACCCTGTAATGAACCACTAACATATAAGTCCTCAAACCCATCCAAGTCAAAATCTTCGAATTGAGCACCCCATCCTTCTCCATTGAATGATATACCTAGAGAAGACGCAGACTCGCTAAAAGTCAAATCCTTATTATTCACAAACATTTTACTACCTTCAACTAAATTGGTAGAATATATATCATAAAACTGATCATTATTAAAATCACCTATAGTGACAGACATTGCATCCATTTCAATCCCAGTATTAGAGGTATTACTAATATTTAAAAAAGTATTATTTCCATTATTATAATACATTGAATTACCAGAGGACTTATCATTAGCAATATATAAATCCTGAAAATTATCATTATCAATATCAATAAAAGATGCACAAAACGGTAATTTTTGATATTCAGTGATACCAGATGAATTAGTTATGTCTTTAAATGAATTACCAGACTCATTTAGATATAATTTAAAGACATTAGTTAGGGAATCAGGGTTTCTATAAGATTGCAAAAGATCAATATAACCATCATTATTAATATCAGCCCATGAGGCGCCGAAAGAATTAGATAATGAATCGGGCAATCCTTGTTGTAAAGTGACATCTTCAAACTCTAAAAATCCATTGTTTCTAAAAAGCTTATTTTTTCCGTTGAAAGATGTTATATAAAGGTCATTATCAAAATCATTATCAAAATCAATCCATAAAATTTGCTTAGCCTGATAAGGGAAAGTAATATTTAAATTGATTGGTGAAAGATTTATTCCATTATTTCTAAAGAAAAGTATTGAAAATTCATCATTTGTTGGAATTGATATGTCATCATATCCATCTTTATCAAAATCCATTAAACTAACACCTGCACCAGAAACACCATCAAAATAAAAATGATTAAAATTCAATTCATTAGAAACCTCATTAAAATTAATTTGAGAAAAGATCAAGTTTGAATTGACTATGAGATAAAGGAATATTATTACTCTTTTAATCATTGAGTCAAAATAAAGGAAAAATAGAGAAAGGGTAAAAAAAAAAGGTAACGATTTTCATCGTTACCTTAATTTCATATATAAATATATGTAGTACCTAGTTAGTTCAAGTCAGGCCAGTCTCCACCAGACCAATTGGAAAGGTCAGAAACTGCAGATTCTCCATAGGAATTAACCCAATCAATAGTTAGGGTTTTATTATCCGCTGAAGTACTTACGTCATTAAATTGGTAAGTTTCTGCCCACTGAGATGCCCCTGTTGGTGAAAGAATACCACAAGCGTCTTGGACCTTAAGGTTACCAGCTGGTACACCAGTCCATCCGCCATAACATTCAAAATAAGCACCATAAGAGAAATCACCTCCAACAACTGCATATAAGTTTTCAGCACCAGACTTTTCCCATTCAAATTGCTTGCTTGGGCCAGCCGTTCCACACCATCCTAGAGAGACCGCATCAAAAGTACCTTCTAAAGCAGAAGGACAAACAATTGAAACGTTTAATCTAAATAATGCACCAAATGCATTTGATGATTGTAGGTTTGGTCCTGTGTTGTTATAGTCAAAAACAGTTCCATCTGACTTAGTAATTGTAAACCAGAATCTAAAGTAACTACCACCGTCTATATCAGCTGATGTAGCACCAACTGCAGCTAAAGCTGCACTAAAACCTAAACTAATATCAGAACTAAGGTATCCATCATCATTTTTTACAAATGCTGAAGAAGGTATAGTTGTGAAATCGGTTCTAGCCTTGCTTTTAGCACCACCTGAAACGATGTCTACATATTCTACATCAATATCAAACTCAGTGATGTTTGCACCCTGAGCTTCATCATAATATTCTACATGCATGTCAATAGATGAATTAGCAATATCATAATAATTGTATTTACCTTCTTGACTCATCTTTCTAGCATATGCACCATACTGCATTTCTGGAAAAAGTTCAACTGGTAATACAGGATCATTACATGATATAGCTGTTATCATCGCAACGAATACTACAAATAACTTTTTTAAATTTTTCATAATAGTTTTAATTTAAAATTAGTTTAATGCACCACCTTTGGTATCCCACCATAAACTCTCACCAAGATCAGTTCTAACAGGAGCATTTTTGTTCAAGTTAGAAAATTCTGATGGATAAGGGAATAACCTAGGAAAAGTACCGGCATTTTGAGTCTTCATAGGACCCTGCATCTCTGTTGGATGACCAGTTCTTCTCATTGCATTATAAATTTCGATACCATTAGACCAAGAAGCAAGTCTGAATTCTTTAACAATAAGATTCATCTTACCATCAGCACTAGCAGCATCGTACGCACTCATTACATAATTGACATAGTTATCAATCAGCCTAGTTGTAGGGATAGCACCAACGCCATCACCATTAAAATCACCAACATCAGCCCATCCAGCAGAGTAACTCATTACTGAATTGATTGACTCTCTAATACCTGCCTCTAACATATCTTTAGCATTTTCACCAGATAAACCTGCTAACGCAGCTTCAGCTCTCATGAAATAGACATGTGAAGACATTAAGATCGGAGCATGACCATCTCCACCACCACCGACGGTACCAGATCTTTGAGTATGACCGAAACCACTACCAAATGTATTTGTAGCAGCATCACCATCATCATATAGTCCTGCAGCAGGATAAACACCTCTAGCAGTTCTTTTCTGACCATCCGGAGGAGTACCATCATTGTTACCGTGGTCTCTACCCCAGTATCCTTTAGCATTAGAAGCATCAACAGTAGTCTGATTACTTCCAGCACAGAAAGGCCATGTAGTAGTTACACCGTAAGCATTGGTATACTGATTATCATACCAAACAGGTCTAGTGTCTGGAATTACACAATCAATAGTAAATAAATCCTCTCCGACAATATTTAAATCTTGTCTCTTATAATAGTATCTAAGCCTTGGATCAGGAATACCTTTTTCTTCCATTAACTCCCACATGTAATAGTTAGAAGTATATGAAGAGGCATATGATTCGTAAGCGCTTCCATACCATGGGTGTCTAGAATCTGGGTTGGATCTGTTAGTTCCGTATTGGAATACCCAATCCTCAGACTTTGAGTCTATAACACCTGCACCTAAAGCAGCAGCAATACCTGCAGCATCACCAGTATTCAGAGCTAGTCTGAATAACAAAGTATTAGCTAAAGTTGTCCACTTTGCCTTATCGTTACCGTAGAAAATATCAACACCTGGTTGTCCGACATTTGTTTTAGCCAGATCAGCAATAGCTTCTTCGTATAAAGCTTTTACATTACCATAAACGGTTTGAGCATCATCTACTGATGGACTGAGATTTTCAGTTCCTTTCCATGCTTCGCTGTAAGGAATAGCTCCGTGCTTGTCAACAAGCATTTGAACAGCATATCCTTTAAGAATTTTACCAGCAGCAACATGAATCCACGACTCCTTTTTTGTTCCCTCTTCAATCATGGCATCAATATCAGGCACAAGCCCAACATAAACACCATTCCATGATCCGTTAAAGCTAGAAGATAGATAAGCATTATCATAGGTTTCACCCCATGTCATACATTCTATTCTTGCTACCTGAAGCATTGGAGTCTGGTTTCCATACCACCAACCTGGGAATGAAGTCTGAACAGCATTCCAGTAAAGGTCTAAACCAGCATTCTCAGCAGTTACAGCATTTGGATTATTCAACTGATCCAAATCAGTAATTTCACAAGAGTAACCTACAAATAAGAAGGCAACAATCAAGTATAATTTATTTAATTTTCTCATAACTTAAATATTTAAAAATTAGAAAGTTAAACTTAAAGTAGCTCCCCACTTTTTAGCAGTAGGTCCTGTCATCTCATCCCAACCTCTAGCATTTGAACCAGCACC
>CAZKLB010000022.1:0-19597 GCA_964553685.1 uncultured Marinoscillum sp. | reverse complement strand
ATCTCAAAAGAATGCTTTACCTCAGTATCTTTCCTGATTGATGAGCCAACAGAACAATACTTTGTTAGGGCTAGACTGATAAACCTATCCGCCTCATTGTCCTTTAAATCATTTGAGTAAATTATATACTTGACACTAATTTTTTTGTAATACATCGGATGTGTTTCAGCTCTCACTCCTGAAGTCTCAGCCTTGATATCTTTAAAATCTCTCCTCCTCTTCTTTATCATAGAGACAACTTCCACTGCTGCGCACGTTGTGACTGCTGAAAGAAGAAGCTCCATCGGGGACAAGTTTTCCTTCTTCCCTTTTTCGTACATATCTACAACTAATTCATTTCCTGATGTATTTTTCACACTGTATTTTTCATCATCGAGATACGACATAGAAACCTTTACTTCCATATGACTGTATTAATAGTTAAATTAGAACAAATATATCTAGATGAGACTACTTATTATAATTTTTCTCTCTGTATCAATGAACATTTATTCTCAGGAATCTTTGGAAGATATCTTAGGGTCAACAAAGGAAAGTGCTAGGCCTGTCACAACTACTTTCAGCTCTACCAGAATTATAAATGGACATACAGTAGAGATGATACCAAAAGGAGTTAGAGAGTTTAGGATATCTCACAGGTTTGGTACCATAGAAGAAGGATTCTACGATATTTTTGGATTAGATAGAGCGCAGATCAGGTTAGGATATGACGTAGGAATCACAGATGATATAATGGTCGGTTTTGGTAGGAGTTCATATAAAAAGACTTACGATATTTTTTCTAGGTTCTCATTCCTCAGACAAACTACAGATAATAGCATTCCTATTTCTCTCCAGTATCTCTTTGCATCCTCTGTCGAGACATTGAGGTATGGATCTAAAATCCCTTTCATGCAGAGACTAGGATTAATTAATAAAATATTAGTTGCCAAGAAAATTGGAAAGGTATCGGTTCAAGCATCTCCCAGCTTAATGATTCACGAATACTTCAATTACGATAAAAAAATATTTTCTAGCTTGGGACTATCTGCTAGATACATGCTTGGGAACAGGGTTGCGCTAACAGCTGAGTACCACTACAGACTTAAACATAGTGACGACGGAAGTCAGGCTTACACAGATATTTTTAAAACAAACTATAACTCGCTAGGTATCGGAATAGATATAGAAACAGGAGGTCACGTCTTCCAGTTTCACTTCTCAAACTCATCAGCAATGAATGAGCAAGGATTTTTATTTGAAACAGATAAGAGCTGGGGTAAAGGGCAGATATGTTTTGGATTTAATATCCTAAGAGAGTTTTCTACTGAAAAAAAATCTGATAAGTCATGGGATTAATTTTTTTAACTCTTCTTTATTTTCTTCCAATTTCAAATGAAAGGTTCATAATTGAATCATCAAACATTGAGTTCTACTCTTACGCTCCTTTAGAAGATATTCAAGCGGTCAATACTGAAGCAATTGGTGCAATAGACATGGAAACAAAGGAGTTCCTTATAAAGATTCCTGTCTCATCATTTGAGTTTCCTAATAAACTAATGCAAAAACATTTCAACGACAGTTACTTGGAGACAGACCTATACCCTGAGTGCATCTTCAAAGGAAAAATTAACGGAGACTCCGCAATTGGAGAACTAACTCTTCATGGTAAGACTAATGAAATTAATATACCAATTGATTACACAGAAGATGGAGAAAAAATTAAAATATCTACAACTTTCACAGTTCTTCTAAAGGACTACAAAATTAAAATTCCTAGAATATTATTTAAAAATATTGCGGAGGACATAGAGATAAAAGTAAGCTCTACTTTTAAAAAATACATCAAGGAATGAGAATTGGAGTTACCGGATCATCCGGACTTGTCGGATATAATTTCTGTAAGGAAGCATTAAAAAATGGAGATCAGCTTAATATTCTATTGAGGAAAGATACTGATTATACAAATGAGCTAGATTCAAAAAAGTATTACGGTGATTTAGATAATAAACCTATTCTAGAGGACTTCTGTAGGGAGTGTGATGTAATTGTACATTCTGCTGCTATGATATCCATCGGTTTCGAGTCGTATGACGAAGTTTTCCAGGTAAATTATGTTGGAACAAAAAATTTGCTGGAGGCATGTATAAAGCACAAGGTAAAAAAATTTATTTTTATAAGTTCCGTTAATGCCTATAACAAGAAGTCTTCATCGGTAAAATTTGACGAGACAAGAGAACTTGTAAAAAAAGGAAACACATACGACCTTACTAAGGCGATGGCACAAGACCTTGTTATCAATACCCCTGAAATTGAGAAGGTATCGATCAACCCAACATCTGTCCTCGGAAAATATGATTTTAAACCTTCAAGGCTAGGGAAAATTGTCAAATCGCTTCACAAAGGGGAACTTCCTTTCCTAGTTAATGGTGGATTAGATGTCATTGATGTTGAAGACCTCTCAAAGTCTATATACGCATCAATTAAAAAAGGTAGAGACGGAGAGTCCTACCTGATATCGGGTAAGTATAGATCGTTTAGGGAGATTCACGAATCTGTAAAAAACTACCAAGAGAAAAAGAAAAAAGTAATATATTTTCCTAAATTTTTTGTTAAAATGAATATTCCGCTACTATCCTTATTCCCAATAAGTTTTCTAAAAAAAGCAGCGGAAATTAATGGAAGACTATTCCCTGGCCTTGAAAATCTAACCAAGGAGTCCATCGAGAATATAATTGACTTTCCAAGAAATATTGATAATTCAAAGGCAAAAAAAGAACTAGGTTTAAAGATTAGCTCCTTGAATAAAACTGTAAAAGATAGCATATATGGATAACTACGAAATCTTTGTTTACTCCTGGATTATAATTGGCATCGTATCATTTCCTTTTATTTTAAAGTATGACGCTCCATACGGTAGGCATACATCAAATAAATGGGGCCCATTAATTGATAATAAAATCGCTTGGATTGTCATGGAACTCCCTGCTCTTCTTGTCTGCCCGCTTATTGTTTTTTCTAGCGATAATGTGGTATCCAATGTGACCATGTTTTTCATTATTCTTTGGGCTATTCACTACTTCAACAGAAGCGTAATATTTCCACTTAGAATAAAAACCAAAAAGAAAAAAATGCCACTTCTCATTGCATTTCTTGCATTCTTATTCAATATCGTCAATGGGCTTGTTAACGGCATATACTTTGGGAGCGTCAACTATGACTACTCCGTGTCATGGTTATCATCACCAGAGTTTATCATCGGTCTCTCTGTCTTTTTATTTGGGTTCTATGTCAATAATAAATCTGATTCACATCTCATAAGTCTTAGAAAAGGTAATGAGAAAGGATACGTTATCCCAAAAGCTGGCTTTTTTAAGTATATATCCTGCCCTAACTTTTTTGGAGAGATTGTTGAGTGGTTAGGCTTTGCTATAATGACTTGGAGTATTGCAGGGCTAGCATTCTTCCTCTGGACATTCTTCAACCTTGTTCCGAGAGCTCTCTCACATCACAGATGGTATAAGGAAACTTTCCCAGACTACCCTGTAGAAAGAAAGGCTGTGTTTCCTTTCATACTCTAATCTTAAGTATATCGGACCATCGAGTTGTGTAGCAAGGAGATAGCCTCTCCTTACCTATCTTCCACTTATTATTTATTCCGGAAGAACTCAACTTTAGAATATCTCTTCCCATATTACCATTAATGGCATCCATTGTTTCCATAAGCTTATCCGATTTCTTCCTATCCGAAGAATCAAATAAACTGAGCTGCACTTGATTTCTTGGAACTATACCAGAAAGTGTGACTCCAGCTTTTTTATATGAATACCCTGACTTAAATATTTTTTTAAGGCATTCTATCGCAAGCTTAGTAACCGTGATAGAATCACTTGCCGCAGTGTGAAAATCCATGGAAAAATATCCTGAATACTGCCTAGCTCTAGGCCTGAACCTATTCGTGTACATGAATACGCTTATCGATCTGGCGCATGCCTGCTCAGAACGTAACTTTTCAGAACATCTAGAGGCGAACATACTCACATACTCTGACATGCGAGAATATTCTTTTACCTCGACAGAAAAAGATCTTGATGTGCATATACTCTTTTTCATGCTACGGTCTTCTTCCAAATTAAAATGAGGAATGCACTTCAACTCCCTCACCATCCTGAGTCCAACAACATTCATCATCTTTCTAACCCAAGTCTCGTCACACTCTAGAAGGTCGCTTGCCGTATGGATACCATACTTTTTAAGTTTCATGGCATACCTCACACCCACACCCCATATCTCGTCTAGAGGTAGCTTACCCAATATATCGGATATCTGCCTTTTGTCTTTAAGGTAACAGACCCCATCATCAGACTTTTTTGCAATATGTCCAGCAACCTTGGATAAAGTCTTTGTGTAAGATATTCCTATAGATATAGGAACCCCTGTCCACCTTCTTACCTTATCTCTTAAATGTATAGCATAGTTATAAGGATCTTTTATGCCACTAAAATCTAAAAATGCCTCGTCTATTGAATATATCTCGTAAGCAGGGACATCTCTAGCGACTATATCAAAAACTCTTTTGGATATATCTCCATAAAGAGCAAAATTTGATGAGAAGAGGTGGATTTTGTGTCTATCAACAAGATACCTCTTCTTAAAAATAGGCTCACCCATCTTGAGACCTAGAGACTTAGACTCGTTAGATCTAGCTATTACACACCCGTCATTATTAGAAAGTACTGCGACGGGTTTTTTTTCGAGGTGAGGCCTAAATATCCGCTCACAAGAAGCATAAAAATTATTACAATCTACAAGAGCTATCATCACACCCTATTAAAAGACCACATAACTTTACCCCACACATAGGACTCCGAGCCATCAATAATTTTAATTGGCTTCATATTCTTATTTTCTGGGTATAAGAAAACACTATCACCTATCTTTCTGTATCTCTTCACCGTAAAATCACCGTCAATTACTGCGAGTACTATGTCTCCACTTTTTATCTTCTCTGCCCTATCAACTAGCAGTATACTACCATCAAAAATTTTAGCGTTTATCATAGATGTACCACTTACTCGAACAAAAAAAGTGGCACTCGGATGCTTTATAAGTTTTTTATCTAGAGATAGATCAAACTCTAAAAAATCATCCGCTGGAGAAGGGAAACCAGCAGGAACAGACTGAGAATAAAAAGGTACATCACGAAAGCTTTCTATTCTCTCTACCGAGGGTTTTGTGGTCTTCATACTTAACTCAATTTGAAATTTGCAAAAGGAGTTAAAATTACTAATTATTTTAGTAAATACTAATTATTTTAGTATTAAATATTTAGTTTTTTTACTTATCCGAGTCTGGAAGATTGATATCAACATTATCCCTGTAATCACCGAGCAGATGCTCCGCAAAATAGTACCACATCATCTTCTCGTAATAGCTTCTAAAACTACCGTACCCGTGCCTCTTTCCAGGGAAAATCATCATATCAAACCTCTTCCCTGCCTTAATTAACTCATCAGCAAGACGAAGTGAATTTGTAGGATGCACATTGTTGTCTATATTACCATGTGTTAACAACAAGTGACCTTTCATATTTTTAGCGAGAGACTGATTCGTTTTAATCTTTGCGTCCCAAGATAGTTTTTGAGTCTCGTTGCCATCCTCATCCTTCTCAGTAGTATACACAGCCTTGACACCGTTATGTGTCTCACTCCACCACTTATTATATATATTATTGTCATGGTTACCGGCAGAAGAGCAGGCAACATCATAGAAATCAGGGTAAGTTAGAAGAGCTGCCGTAGACATAAAACCACCACCAGAGTGCCCAAAAATCCCAATATTTTCTAGGTCTATCCAAGAATGCCTCTCGGCTAGTTGCTCAAGTGACCTCTTATCGTCAGCAAGTGCATAATCTCTTAAATTTTGATAACCAAAGGTGTGATAATACTTAGATCTCATAGGGCTACCACCCCTGTGACCCATACTAACAACGATAAAACCTAGCTGAGCAATTGCGGTATTATATCTTCCTGAAATGGTAAAATCATTCCTAAAAGATTCAACTTGTGGCCCAGGATAGACGTAGGATATGATCGGATACTTCTTATTAGGATCAAAATCAAAAGGCTTATACATTACACCGTACAAGTCAGTAATTCCATCGTCAGCCTTTACCTTAAATCTTTCTGGCATCTTCCAACCCGCATGATAAAGGAGGGAAAGATCTGTCTCTTCTAACTTCATTAAAATATTTCCTGAAGCATCTCTAAGTACAGACGTTGGAACCTTATCCACTGCTGAGTAATTATCAACAAAGTATTTGCTTGACTCAGAGAAGTTTACCCTATGATTAAATTTCTCTTTCGTTAGTAATTTCATTCCGGAACCATCAAAATTTGAGCTATACACCATACTGTAGTACGGATCAACGTCTTTCTCTCTTCCGAAGGCCTGGTAGTAAACCTTTCTGCCTAGAGTATCGATATCCTGAATCCTTCCAGTAATAAAATACCCTCCATTTGTTATCTTATTTTTTAATCTTCCAGTATTACCATCATACAAGTATAATTGACCCCATCCATTTTTCTCTGACCAGTAGATTAACTCCCTGCCCTCATTCAATACCGATAGCTGCCTATAATTCCAGTTATGGTAGGGATGATTTACATCCTCAAATAAAAACTTGATGGATCCATCCTCAGTGTCAACGTATGAAACGTCAAGGGTATCACTTGTCCTGTTTAATCGAACCATGTACAACCTATCCGAATTTTCCTGAGTCAAATGAAGTGAAATTGTCTGATCTATGTACTTATCCTCTTCAACTGTAATTCTAGATTTTTTATCGACATCAAATATTTCTAGAACCTCCTGAGGAACATTCATCTCACCAGGCATTGCATACTTATAAACTTCAAGCTCGGGCCTTGGATCTTTTAATGTATTAATTACAAATAACTCATCAACTTTCCTAGCATCAGATCTGTTTGAATAGATTTTTTTAGAGTCTTTAAACCATGTTGCCCTGGCCCTCATCCTCTTATCAGAGGTAGTATCTCCCTGCCTCCACTGATAAGAAAACCATCTTTCCCCGTCTTCTGTAAGCTGAATTTCTACACTGTCTTCATCCCCAACTTCCATTAGAAAAAGGTTATGGTTTTTTGCAAAAACCATGTAAGATGAATCTGGGGCATATGATGCCCAATCATTATCTTCCTCCTCTGGTATAGTGTCTCCTCTTTTAAGTGATTTATTATAAATATCATACATGTATTCAATGCTATCGATTTGGAAGGTGAGGGTCCTATTATCCTCTTCTAATTCTAATTCATCAAGCTCAAGGTTATTATGATTTACTGGTCTCCTAGTCAGCTCACTAAGCTTAGCTGAAAATTCTAGGTTATCAAAAAGTTTTGATTTAGACCTTTTTGCTGGGTCGACCATATAAAAGTTTTTTCCGGATGTTGTCGTGTATGAGTACCAAAACCTATCACTATCCTTAAACCATTTTGGAGAGACAGAGGTACTTTTTAGCATTTTAGATAAATTTTCTTGACTGAATTTCTCAGCTGCCTTAAAGTTTGCTTTATGTTGTGCATTTGAAATAAAAGCCACAAATAATAATATAAATATTCTCATAATTTGTTATTCAAGTTTATTGGATCAAGATAGAAATAATTGAGAATAAAAAAAACTGATAATATATTAGATATATTTAATCCATATGGGATACAGAATTTAAACTCTACAATTCCTTATATTTAGATAGTAAAAACAAATAAATAATTATGATGTGCAGATTAATATTTTCTTTACTATTCTTTTTTAGTTTTTCTAAACCCTTGATCGGTCAAGAAAAAGAGGAATTTATTTCCCTATTTAATGGAGTTGACCTATCCGGATGGAAGATACACGGAACAGAAAAGTGGTATGTAGAAAATGGTGACCTGGTCTGTGAAAATGGACCAGACAAAGAATATGGATACTTATCTACCGATAAATATTATGATAATTTTATATTAACTCTTGAGTTTAAACAAGAGTCAAACGGAAATAGTGGTGTTTTCTTTAGATCAACTCTTGAAGGAGTAATAATAAATGGTTGGCAAGTAGAAGTTGCACCTTACGGGTTACATACTGGTGGAATTTATGAATCTTACGGCAGAGGATGGTTGGTAAAGCCTGATCCAAAAGATGAAAATTTAAAGGATGGAGATTGGAATAAGATGAAGATTATGGTTGATGGAAGCAGTGTGAAGACATGGTTAAATGGAAAAGAAATGATTAATCTTAATGATGAAATCATAGGAAAAGGAAAAGGATCAATCGCTCTTCAAATCCACTCAGGAGATGACGTCAAAGTGCGTTGGAGAAATTTTAGATTGAAAAAATTATAAAAATACTCTAACTACTCAAAGGAATCTACTATCGACTGGTAGGTAGCCACTTTTAGATCATTTCTCAAAGTCCAAGGAGATTGCATTAATTGGATCATCGATACAACGACAATCTCCTCTACTGGATCTATCCAAAAAATTGTACCTGCTGCACCACCCCAACTATAAATACCTTTACTTCCAATAACTCCAAGAGATTCTGGTGAATTGATAATACCAAATCCTAAGCCAAATGTTCTAGCTGAGACTGATGGGTCATTGGGAGATTCGCCTCTACCAATTCCTTGTATCGATGCAGGCAAGTGACCTTTAGTCATATACTTTAAAGTTTTAGACCCTATAATTCTTTCTCCATTATACTCACCTCCATTTCGTAGACATTCAGCAAAGACCATATAATCGTACGCTGTTGACACAAGTCCTCCCCCTCCAGAATAAAAGTTAACATCATAATAATTTCTCATCGTCGAACCTTCCATATTTTTAGAGTCCTCTAATGTACCTGAGTCAGTGGTATTAATTTTTTTTGTAGATCGATTATAGGCATGGTTAGGTAAAAATCTATCAGCCTTATCTTTTGGAATTTCAAAAAATGTATCTTCCATATCTAATGGCTCAAAAATATTTTTTTCTAAATAATCACTTAAGCTTAGGCCTGATATCTTTTCAATCAAAATACCAATAATATCTGTCGAGATAGAGTAATAGTATTTGGTTCCTGGCTCAAATCTTAGTGGTAGCGAAGAAACTTTATCTATAAAGTCATCACTACTTGCTGAGTTGAATAGATCTGCTTTTCTATAAAATGCATCAGCTGGGTGTGAAGACCAACCATATGACAGTCCAGAAGTATGGGTCAATAGGTGCTTAATTGTGATTTTATTATTAGCATCAACTAGAGAATCTTCATTGATGGCAATTTTTAGGTTTTTTAACTCTGGAATAAATTTATCAATAGGATCGTTTAAGTGAAATTCACCCCTCTCATAAAGCTGCATAACAGCAACAGAAACAATCGGCTTTGTCATTGAATAAATTCTATACAAATCGTCCTTTTTTATATTTTCCTTATCATCAAAACCCCTATCACCAAAAGATTCGTAGTATACGACTTTTCCATTCCTATTTACCATAGTGGTAATGTTTGCAACTTTTTTATCTTCAATGTACCTTTTGGACAATTCTGTTATCATCTCAATCCTTTCATTAGAGAGACCCTGAGATTCTGGATCTGAAAAGTTTAATTGTGAAAATGCAAATGAAGGAAGTAATAATAAATAAAGTAAATTTTTCATGATTGCAGTACTTTTAAAATTAGATAATAAAGATAAAATTGATGTCGGGGTGGCAGGATTCGAACCTGCGACCTCCTCGTCCCAAACGAGGCGCGATAACCGGGCTACGCTACACCCCGAATCATAATGTGTGCAAATTTATAAAAGAAAATCATTTTTAAAACAAAGGTTAAGAAAAGATTAGTTCGAATTTTTATATATTTTTTATAAATTCATAATATGAAATTATCTACGACAAACGATATACCTGGACATAAAATAACTGAGACACTAGGAATAGCAAGAGGAAGTACCGTTAGAACAAGAAATGTTGGAAACGACATATTAGCTGCCTTTAAAAATTTGGTTGGCGGCGAGGTCGAACAGTATACAAAACTTCAAGCAGACGCAAGAGAACAAGCTCTTCAGAGGATGATTGAGGATGCTAAAAGCCTCGGTGCAGACGCGGTAGTGTGTGTAAGGTTCCAAACATCTGTTATGATGGCGGGAGCCTCAGAATTATTAGCTTATGGCACTGCTGTAAAAACTAGCTAAAATTATTTTTTGTACTTATCAAACCATGCAGTTATAGCATTAACCTTTGCTATTAGATTACTTGGCCTTGCTGCAATACCATGGCTAGCACCAGGAATCCTCACTAGCATTGACTCCACTTTATTAAGTTTTAATCCGGCATAATACTGCTCACTTTCAGCCATGGGTGTCCTATAATCATCTTCTCCTGTCAATAACATGGTAGGAGTTTTAACATTACCTACATATGAGATAGGAGATCTTCTCATATATTCCTCCAAATTATCCCAAGGCATTCCCTTGAACCAGTACTTATAGAAGAATGATATGTTATCAGCATATAAGACGAAACTATACCAATTTATTACAGGTTTTGCTACTACGGCAGCATTAAACCTATCTGTCTTACCTACAATCCATGAGGTTAAAACTCCACCTCCACTTCCTCCAGTAACAAATAAGTTATCACCATCAATATAATCTCTCTCCACGACATGATCAACTCCTGACATCAGATCGTCATAGTCTTGGCTTGGATAGTTATGATGGATTAAATTTGCAAAATCTTTTCCATAACTAGTGCTCCCCCTTGGGTTTGTATACAAAACAAAATAACCCTTACTCGCAAACAGTTGGCATTCAGCAGTAAATCTAAATCCATAATTAGTAAATGGCCCACCATGTATTTCAAGAACTAATGGATATTTTTTAGAAGAGTCAAAATTAGGAGGATAGACAAGCCACCCTTGTATTCTTTTGTTATCATAGGAAGACTCATACCAAACTTCCTCAACCTTACCCAGTGTCTTGTAGTCAAATAAATCTTTATTGAGGTCTGTAATTCTTCGTTTTGACCCATTAAATCCAGATGCTAGATCTGCTGGATTATGGACATTACCGTAGGTGAATGCATACCTACCACTTTTTGATATGGTATGAGAAGCGCCGCTGTAAGGCCTTCCAAGTGATAGGCCACCAAGCTCATCAACTATATCTTTAACTTTACCTGACAATGTAATTGAGGCTATTCTAGTCATTCCCTCGCTATCGTACTGGAAGTAGATAAGTTTACCATCGCCCTTCCAGGTTATATTACTTATATTTCTATCAAAACCCTCTGAAATCATCTTAACATTATCCCCATTAACATCCATGATGTACAAGGAATTCTGCTGGTATCCTAAGAACTTATCATCATAACCAAGAAATGCTATTTTAGTTTTATCGGGAGATACTTTTGGAGAAAAATCTGGTCCAAATCTATCTGTTATCTGAGTGATATTACCCGTTTTTAAGTTTAGAATATGAATGTCTGAATTGGCAGGCTCAAAATCTGAGTTATCGCTGAGGTTTGCTGAAAATAGAACCCTATCATTATCAAGCCATGAAGCAGAACGTATACTTTTAGATACATCCGTAACCTGCCTTGGAGTACCTCCCTCAACTGGTAAAATAAAGACCTGAGAATTTCCACTTCTCCTATATCCTCCTCCGTCATACCTGTAGACCATATCATCAATCTCTATAGGGGCGTCATTCCATTTTGCGCCCTTTGGCCTCTGAGGCATATTAATAAGTTTCTTTTTATTACTTTCAACAAACGAAGTAAATAACAAATACTTATCATCGTCAGACCATGAAACATTTCCAACAGATGACTGCATATTAGTTAATTTTTGAGTGGAACCATTTTCTAAATTATGGAGATATAAATGTGTTTTTCCACTTTTATTGGACTTATATGTAAACATTTTTCCAGAATTTGACCAGCGAGGAGAGAAATCATTATTATTTCCAGTAGTCAGTGGTCTATTCTCGGTCCCATCAAAATTTACAAGCCATATATTAGACAGATTTCTATCTGTCATGATGTCTTTAAAGTTTCTTTGGTAAAGTATTAACCGATTATCATCGTCTGGAGAAATTTGAGGATCGGAGACGTGCTCAATATCAAAAACATCTATAGGCTCAAATATTGAAGATATCTGAGACTTTCCTATGTTAAAGCATAAGATTAATATGAGTGAGACTAATATTTTTTTGGTAAAATTTGTTTCCATAATATTTACTATATTTAAAAATTCAGTAATAAGTCAATAATAAATGTATAAATTTTATCATTATGAATAAGCAAATTAGCAGAAGAAATTTAATAAAATTACTAGGTGTTTCAGGAGTAACACTACCACTCTCTGGCCTTGCTGGTAGTGAAACGTCTATTTCAAAAATTATAAAAAAAGATGCTCAACCTATTAAACTCAGTTCTAATGAGAATCCATACGGGCCTTCAGATAAAGTGAGGCAGGCAATCATTGACTCTTTTGACGAGGCGTGTAGATACCCCTACAACAGAGTCAGTCAACTTGAAAAAATGATTGCAGAAAAAGAAGGTGTTGATCCGAGTATGGTTCTTGTAACTGGTGGATCAAATGAAGGGCTAAGAGCTACAGGGAGATTATTTGGTGTTGATAAAAAAGAAATTATTGCGTGCAAGCCAACATACTTAGCACTACTAACTTATGCAAAGGAATTTGGGTGTAATATAAACTGGGTACCACTTGACGAGAACCTTAAGTATGATCTTAATGAAATATCAAGGAGAATATCAAGCAAAACAAGCATGGCATTCATATGTAACCCAAATAACCCAACGGGCACAATGCTCAGTGCTAATGAATTAGAGGACTTCTGCGTATCAAACTCTAAAAAGACATGTTTGTTTGTAGATGAGGCCTACTACGACTACTCTATCCTAGATGGATATCCAACAATGACCAAACTCGTAAAGGACGGTCACAATATAATAGTTTCAAGAACATTCTCTAAAATATATGGATTAGCTGGAGTTAGAATAGGCTATTTAATTTCAAGCACAGAGAGAATTGAAGAACTTAAAAAATGTACAATGGCTGGAACAAATATCCTTGCGGCCAACGCAGCTATAGCAGCATATGAAGAGAGTGATTTTTTTAGGTTCAGTCTTGAAAAAAACAACGAAGCATTAAACTATTATTACGATCTTTTTGATGAGCTCAATCTTGAGTATAGAAAGTCCCACACTAACTTTGTATTCTTTAAAACAGGAATTCATATTGATAAATTTGGAGAGACCATGAAACAAAAAGGTATTCTAGTGGGCAGAGCATTCCCACCATACTATGAATGGTGTAGAATAAGTACGGGAAGGATTGAAGATGTTAAATTCTTTGGAGAGAAGTTAAGAGAATACTTTGCATAAAAAAAGTGAGAATGAAATTCTCACTTTTTAACATGTCTTTCAGAATGGGTTATTGCCTTTTCAGGTGAATATTCCATCTGTTACCACCAGCACCATAATCTAATGTTAGAATCATGTCAGTAGTATTAACATTTTTAATGATGTACGTTCTTTCTGCCGCATTTCCATCTTCTCCACCGTTGTGAGCTTTAGCTAACATTAAGTATGCACCAGCACCAACAAGTTTTAAAGAAGATCCGTTAGCGCCAACTTCATATTCGAAGTCACCATTAACGTATGGAGCAACAGGAGCTGCACAACCATCAGTTGCTACACCTTGCCATGCTTCGACCCAAGTTTCTGTGCCATGATTAATGGTTAGTTTCCCAGTTGCCTTACTGAATGTGTAAGTGTCATCATCAAGACAAGCTCTTTCACCACCAGCAGGATCGTTAGCTTTATAGTGCCACCAAGCACCTTCGTAAACATCATCAGCCCAAGCAACAGCCATTTGATGAGGAACCCAAGTTCCATCAACAAGATCACTTGCTGTAGGGATTTCAATTGTTATATTTTGAGTAATTTCAGTGTACGGTCCTAAAACACCACCAGAGCCAGGTACTCCCCAAACTTTTAGCTTTACTGTATAATTCCCAGCATTTGCGTAAGTATGAGACACTGTAACGTCTGAAGATGTATTTCCATCACCAAATTCCCATATGTGTCCAGAAGCATTAGCAACAGTTGGTGTAAAAGTGTATGTATATCTATCGTAGATTCCTGTTCCTTTTGCAGCAGCTGTAAATGATGCCTCAGCTTTTACAGGACTAGTAGTAGCTTCTTCTGAACAGCTAAATGAAATTAGTGAAAAGAGAGCAACTATTAGTGTGTAAGAAAGAAAATATTTAGCTTTCATTTATAAAATAGTTTAATTAGTTTTTAAAAAATAATCAGCAATTATAACAAATAATATTTAGAATAATTAGAAATAGAATATTAACTTAAAACAAAAAAAAAATCTAATAAAAAAAGTGAAAAAAAATCCAATAAAAATCCTTATAATTTTAATTTTTACCATCATTTCATGTAATAATAATGTAGATAGAAACAGACCAAATTTCGTCATTATTTTTATGGATGATCTTGGGTATGGAGACATATCAAATTTTGGTGCAATTGATTATAAAACTCCAAATATTGATATGATGGTAAATGAGGGAATGTTATTCACAAATTTTTACTCAGCACAGGCAGTATGTAGTGCCTCAAGAGCCGGTCTATTGACAGGCACATATCCAAATAGAATTGGAATCAACGGAGCTCTCATGCCCTATTCAAATCATGGAATCAATGAAAATGAAGTTACCATTGCAGAAATACTTAAAGAAAAAGGATACGCAACAGGAATCTTTGGCAAGTGGCACCTTGGGCATCATAAAAAATTCCTTCCAAATAATCACGGGTTCGATACTTATCTTGGGATTCCATATTCCAACGACATGTGGCCGGTTGACTTTGATGGAAACCAAATATCTGACACATCAAGTTGGAGAAAAAAGAGCTATCCACAACTACCACTAATTAAAGATCTAGAAAAAGCTGAAGAAATTAAGACACTAGAGGACCAAGCAAAGTTAACAACACTTTACACTGAGAAATCAGTTGAATTTATCGAGAGTAATATAGATAAACCATTCTTTCTTTATTTACCACACACCATGCCTCATGTACCAATTGCTGTATCTGAAAAGTTTCTTGGGAAAAGTAAACAAGGACTATATGGCGATCTTATGATGGAACTAGACTGGTCTGTTGGTGAGATAATAAAGACATTGAAGAAAAATAATATACTAGAAAATACACTAGTTATTTTTACTAGTGATAATGGCCCGTGGTTAAATTTTGGAAATCATGCAGGCTCAACTGGAGGTTTGAGAGAAGGTAAAGGTACAAGCTTTGAGGGTGGGCAAAGGGTTCCTACTGTTATGATGTGGCCAAGTGTTATACCTAAAGGAAAAATAGCTAATCAGCTATCATCAACAATTGACCTTTTACCCACTATAACAAATATAGTAGACGGAACCTTACCTCAACACAAAATAGATGGGGTTGATATTATTGAAATACTTGAGGGAAAAGAATCGGAGCCCAGGGATCATTTCTTTTACTACTACGGAAAAAACAATTTGGAAGCAGTTAGAAAAGGTAAGTGGAAACTTCTTCTTCCCCACTCCTCTAGGTCATATAAAGGAGTTCTTCCAAAAAATGACGGGCATCCTGGGCCATACAAAAGGATCGAAACAGGGCTTGAACTATATAACCTGCGAAGAGATCCAGGAGAGGAATATGATGTGATTAAACTCTACCCAGAGATAGCTGAAGAATTAAAAGAATTAGCTGAATTAGCAAGAAAAGATATGGGAGATAACCTCACCGGAAGAGTAGGACTTAACGTAAGAGAACACGGAAAACTATGAAAAAATATATATTACTGTTATCTATAATAATATCCTGCACCAAACCAGTTGAAAAAAACTCAAACGAATATAAAATACAAGCTCAGGTATGGACTCAAAACGCAGCTGAGTACAGGGCTTTATGTTACCAGGCATTTAATACTGCAAGAATAAATTTAGATGCATTTTTAGTTGTTGAAAAAAAATATGAAAAGCCTCTTGCTATTATAGCTGATGTGGATGAAACAGTATTAGACAACAGCCCCTACGACGGTAAACTAATTCTAGATAATAACTCATATAATAGGGAAAGTTGGGTTGAGTGGGGAAACCTAGAAAAAGCGGAAGCTATCCCCGGATCATTAGAGTTTCTTAAGTACGCGTCTGAGAAAGGTATTGAAATTTTCTACATATCTAATAGATACTCTGAACAGCTTGAAGCAACTGTAAATAACCTTAAGAAACTAGGTTTTCCAAATGCAGAAAAATCTAATGTTCTTCTAAGAGAAGATGACAGAAGTAAAAGCGATAGAAGAAAATCAGTAAGCGATTATTATAATGTGATCATGTTAATTGGAGATAATTTAGCTGACTTCAATGATGAATTTGAAGTAAAATTAGCTGTGGAAAGAACAAATTATACTGACCAAATGAGTGAAAGTTTTGGAACTAAACTAATTGTCCTACCAAATCCTAATTATGGTGATTGGGAATCAAATGGACTTTTTGGAGGAAAAAGCTATTCAAATCAAGAGAAGGACTCCATCAGAAAATCTAATATAAATTCTTACTAGTCAATTCTTCTTATCCTTTTTATTTTTTTTATTACCAAATATTCCACCTACATTATTTTGAGTTAAATATTCTGATAATCGTGTATTATAATCTTGATCCGATTCTCTCCAATCTCTTGCCCAAGTAGTGTTAGCCGATAGCTTGATAAAACTTGGCTCATAATCAAATAAGTTTATCATTATCTCGTCTGGAAATTTTATATCTCTAGTTAAGTTAACTTCATACCTTATATACAAACTTGAAGCTTCGATATCTCCAATACTATTTTCATCACCGGCAGCATATATTCTATTTTTATACTCACAACCCCCGTCTATCGTACCATATAAATCACCTTTTTTATTTCTTTTTGCCTTAAGAAGCATATTATCATTTACTTTTATTTCATAGATGCCACTAAGTGAAGGAGCTAAGTTATCTTCTAACTTTTTCTTATTGATTAGTCGGTTCTTTGACCCTGCAAATGGTACCCTAAATTTAATATCAGTTTCTCCCATGTTCCTTATTGAAAGAATTGCATCATAATTTTCGCATTCATTTTTCGAATCAATACCAGTACTTGGCCTAGAAATAAAATCAAGGCTAAAACTAATAGTATCATTCTTATATCTATAATGATAATTTTCTAAATCAAATTTTTTTCTAAAGATAAGATTATCATCTATTCCAATTACCTCTGATGTTTTATCTAAAAATTTTCCAGTCATTTTATCATTTAGTTTTTTAACCTTGAAACCGATTTGAGCATAGGCATTTAGAGATGATAAGATGATAAAAAGACATATTAAGATATTTTTCATAATTTTTAATTTAAGACGATATATATCTCAATATATATAAATTTGTGAAAAAAAATTTTCTAAATAAAGAAAGATAAAATGTTAAAAAAGAAAATATTAATAATAATACTATTTATAACTGGATCCTACTCCTGTTCAAGTCCTGATATTAAAAAAGTAAAATTTAATTTCTTTGCAGAGAAATTTGCTGATATTCAGGTATTGAGATATCAAATACCTGGGTTTGATGAACTGAGTTTAAATCAAAAAAAATTAGTTTATTATCTAACAGAAGCTGGACTTGCTGGACGAGATATTATGTACGATCAAAACTACAGGCATAACCTATCCATAAGGAGAGCATTAGAAAATATTTATACTAATTTCAATGGAGATAAAAATTCTGAAAATTGGAAGAATTTTGAAATTTATCTAAAAAGAATATGGTTTTCAAATGGAATTCATCATCATTACTCTAACGATAAATTTGATCCGGGTTTTTCCAAAGAATACTTACAATCCCTACTTAACGAAACAAAATCCGTTTTAAATGAAGAAGCTTTTAGTGTAATTTTTGATGATAATGATTCAAAAAAAGTCAATAAAGATAAGAGTAAGGGACTAGTTATAGGATCTGCAGTAAACTTCTACGGAGAAGACATCACTGAACTTGATGTAGATGAATTCTACAGTAAAATGAAATCTCCAGACCCAAAGAAACCCTTATCTTTCGGGCTAAACTCTAAGTTAGAAAGAACTAGCGAGGGAATAGTTGAAAGAAAATATAAACTTGGTGGAATGTATAGTAATTCAATTGAGAAGATAATATACTGGCTAGATAAAGCTAAAGAGGTAGCTGAAAACCCAAAACAAAAAAAGGGATTTGAACTCCTTATTGAATATTATAGGACTGGAGACTTAAAGATATGGGATGATTATAATATTGCATGGGTTGAGACTATTGAAGGAGATGTAGATTATATCAATGGTTTTATTGAAGTATACAATGACCCAAAAGGCTACAGGGGATCGTACGAGTCTGTAGTTCAAATCAAAGATTTTGAAATGAGTAGAAAAATGTCAAAACTATCTAATGAGGCTCAATGGTTTGAAGATAATTCTACAATAATGGATTCTCACAAAAAAGAAAATGTAGTAGGTATATCATATAATACTGTAAACGTTGCAGGAGAATCCGGTGATGCTTCCCCATCAACACCAATCGGAATAAACCTACCAAACGCTAATTGGATAAGAGCTGAGCACGGATCAAAATCAATTTCATTAGGAAATATTTTATATTCTTATGGTCAGGCTGGAAGTTCAGGTAAACTTGAAGAGTTTGCTTACGATAGTGAAGGCATTAAGCTTGAAAAAAAATACGGAAAGGATGCAGATAATCTTCACACTGCCCTTCATGAGGTTATAGGCCACGCAAGTGGAAAAATAATTGAGGGTGTTGGTACACCTAAAGAAACACTTAAAAGCTATGCTTCTTCTTTGGAGGAAGCAAGAGCCGATCTTGTTGCACTATACTACATACCAGATAAAAAAATGGAAGATCTAGGTGTTGCAGAGTCAGCAAAAGATATGGGTCGAGTAAGTTATGATGAATATATTAGAAATGGTCTAATGACTCAACTTATAAGGATTAAGCTTGGCAACGACGTTGAGCAAGCACACATGAGAAATAGGCAGATGGTTTCAAAATGGGTTTATGAAAAAGGTCTCAGTGAAAATGTTATAGAGAGGGTAAAAGAAAATAATAAAACATATTTTGTAATTAGAGACTATGATAAGTTAAGGGTTCTTTTTGGTGAATTATTAAAAGAAATTCAAAGAATTAAATCTGAGGGAGACTACGATGCTGGGATGAATATTATTGAAACATATGGTGTAAAGGTTGATCAAGAAATACATAAAGAAGTTCTTGAAAGAAATAAAAAGTTTACTACCCCACCATATAGTGGATTCATTAATCCTGAACTTCAACCAGTTTATGATGATAATAATGAAATTGTAGATATTTTAGTTATTCAGCCAGAGAGTTTTGCAAAGCAAATGATTGACTATGCAAATAAATATACAACGTTGCCAGACTATAATTAATTAGTGATTCCGGAAGGACTCGAACCTTCAACCTACTGCTTAGAAGGCAGTTGCTCTA
>CAZKLB010000021.1:0-19633 GCA_964553685.1 uncultured Marinoscillum sp. | reverse complement strand
GCTCCTGGCTTACTATAATCATATGGCCACCTTTCCACCTTCGGAATAGGACCAGGCCAGTTTCCATGGCCAGCATTTACTGGTGTTGTCCACTCAATTGTATTTGACTGCCAAGGATTTTTAGAAGCTTTTCTTCCTCTGTACATTGAATAGAAAAAGTTAAAGAGGAATATAAACTGAGCAAAGAAAGTCAGTATTGCAGCAAAACTAACAAACATGTTCAGATCTATAAATGACTCGATTCTTCCTGTTTCAAAATTTGTAAATGAGTAATATCTTCTAGGAAAACCAGCAATACCTATATAATGAAGTGGGAAAAAGACCAGATAGGCACCAATAAATGTAACCCAGAAATGGACATAGCCTAATGTTCTATTCATCATCCTGCCGAACATTTTAGGAAACCAGTGATAAACACCAGCGAATAATCCAAAGAACGAAGCACTTCCCATTACAATATGAAAATGTGCAACAACAAAATATGTATCATGAAGATTTATATCAACAACAGAATTTCCTAAGAATAAACCAGTTAATCCACCTGATATGAAAAATGAAACTAGGCCTATAGAAAATAACATTGCAGGAGTAAATACAATATTTCCTCTCCATAAAGTTGCTATATAATTAAAGGCTTTAATTGCTGAGGGTACCGCAATAATCAAAGTCAGAATCGTAAATACAGAACCAAGGAAAGGATTCATACCTGATATGAACATGTGGTGTGCCCAAACAACAAACGATAAAACACCAATGCCAAATATAGAATATACCATTGCTCTATACCCAAAAATAGGCTTCCTAGAACATGTTGCAATTATCTCAGAGGTAATTCCAAGTGAAGGAAGTATAACTATATACACTTCGGGGTGACCGAGAAACCAGAAAAGATGTTGAAATAATATTGCACTCCCGCCTTGATTGGATAAAGCCTCACCAGCTATATAAATATCCGAAAGATAAAAACTTGTTCCAAATGATCTATCCATTATTAGTAAGAGAGCTGCTGACAATAGAACAGGAAAGGAAAGAACTCCAAGAATTGCAGTTACAAAGAATGCCCATATTGTTAGAGGCATTCTAAAGAATGTCATTCCCTCAGTTCTCATATTAATGACTGTTGTAATATAATTTAAAGCACCAAGGAGGGCAGAAACAATAAAAAACGCCATAGATACCAACCATAATGTCATACCCATACCGGAGCCAGAAACAGCTTGAGGAAGAGCACTTAGAGGAGGATAAATTGTCCATCCACCACTTGCTGGACCACCTTCAACAAATATTGAAATAAACATTATAATACTAGAAAGAAAGAAAAACCAAAAAGATAGCATATTTAAAAAACCACTTGCCATATCTCTTGCTCCAATCTGTAGCGGAATTAAAAAATTACTAAATGTTCCACTGAGACCTGCTGTTAATACAAAGAAAACCATGATTGTTCCATGCATAGTTATTAAAGCGAGGTAAACCTCAGGATCAATTTTACCTTGTGGAGTTAACCAATTTCCAATTATTGGACTAAAAGCAGTTAAATCCATATCTGGAAAACCAAGTTGAACTCTAAATAAGGATGACAATGCACCACCGAGGATAGCCCAAAAAATACCCATAAACAAAAACTGTTTAGCGATCATTTTATGGTCTTCACTAAATATATATTTAGTTATAAAACTCTGATCGTGATGGTGATCATCGTGATGTTCTTCAATATTAGTTTTTGGCTTAGATACAATTGTTTTAGTTGCTCCCATATTTACTCATTTAATACGGCCATGTCCGTAGAATTGTTTTTAACAAAATTTGCATAATAATCTGGATTTTTTTCAATCCATGATTTTTGTGAATTTTTCCATTTAATATATTCCCATTCTTCAACTACAACAACAGTGTGTTTCATAGAAAAATGTGCCCTTCCACATATTTTATTACAAACTATCTCATAGTTAAAATTCTCATTTCCCATTTCCTCTCTCATTTCGGCTGTTGTTTTTGTAGGTACAAACCACATCTGAGTTGGCATACCAGGAACGGCATTCATTTGTGATCTCATGTAGGGTAAATATACGCTATGTATCACATCTCTAGCTCTTATTTTAAAAACTACAGGCTTTCCTTTAGGTATATGTATTTCTCTTGGCATAAAATCATCTAAAGATGATGTATCTGCAAAATCTATACCAACGATATTTTCAACATCAATAAGTTTATAATTAGAATTTCCTAATTCGTTATCAGGACCAGGATATCTTGATGCCCAAGCAAACTGATATCCAACAACCTCAATCACTTCAGCATCTTCAGGTGGAGGACCCATAATTTTATTCCATTTAACTAACCCCCAACCAACTAAAGCAACGAGAACAACTGCCGGAATAACAGTCCATACTATTTCTAGTTTATGATTCTCAGGATAAAAATGAGCCTTTCTATGTTTTTGATATCTATACTTATACCCAAAATAAAACATCACTATCTGTGTAAGGAGAAAGACAGTGAAGGTGATTGCCATGGTAGCCCAAAATAATGTCTCGATCTCTGGAGCATGTTTTGAGGCCATTGGGAGAAAATAATTATCAAATTGATCGTATGAATACCATATTATTACAACGAAAAATACTATAAGAAATATTACGCCTGTAAGTGCATTTAAACTATTATTTTCATCCTCAAATGATTCAGTAATTCTTTTTTTAGCAACACTTAAAATCTCTGTAGATCTAAAGAAAAGAAATACCGCAACTAAAGATAAAATAGCAATTATAGAAAGTATAAAATTCATATCGCAAATTTAAATATCATCATCTAATTATCCACTCATCATTTGATGAATTTTTGTACCAAAAATTGTTTTGTAAATTCATTTTTTTCAAAATAAAAATTAGATATCGTGGTGTAAACTTTCTTCTAACATTGGATGATTTTTTGCAACCAAAGGAAGTTTGGTTAAGCCATTTAACACAACAAATAAAAATCCAGATAAAAAGATCATTAAAATACCAATTTCAAGAAAACCGAAACCACCGTTACTTTTTAAAACACCAGGGGTTACCATTAAATAAAAATCAATAAAGTGACCAAATAATACAACGGGACATGCTATTTTCAGGAACCTAGTATATCTTTTACTGGCTCTTGTCATTAAAAATAAAAATGGAAAGAAAAAGTTGAAAATAATATTGACAACAAAAATTGGAAAATAGAAATCACTTTCTAGCCTTTCAACAAAATAAATTGTTTCTTCTGGAATATTTGCATAATAGATTAGAAGAAATTGAGAGAACCATATATAAGTCCAAAAAACACTAAAAGCAAATACAAACTTTCCTAGATCATGAATAACACTGTGATTAATTATAGATAAATAACCATTATCTTTAAGTAATATAATCATATATGTAGTCAAGGCTAGAGCTGAGACCCACCAGCTTGCAAATACATACCATCCAAACATAGTACTAAACCAATGAGTATCAATTGAAAGAACCCAATCCCATGCTGCAACTGATTGTGAAAATGCATAGAAAACAACAAAAATTGTAGATATAGTAAATAAATTCTTCCAAGATGAATCGCCTCCCTCTTTATCCTCAATAATTGTATGCTTTAAAATTAATCTATAAAATAAATACCAAACTCCAATAAAAATTATCATTCGAGATATATAAAATGGAAAATTAAGATAGGCTTGTTTGCCAGCTATTATATAATCGTATCTTGGATCTTCTGGATCATAGAGGTAATCATGTGTCCAATGAAAAATATCATGATTAGTTACTAAGAATGCAATGATCATGAGTATTCCACCAATTGGCAACCATCTACCAATTGCTAACGGAACCCTTATTATACCTGCAGACCAACCAGCTTGAGCAACATACTGAATAGCAACAAAGAAAATAGCAGAAATAGATATTCCCATAAAATATAAGATGTTAATCCATATATTAGAATAAATTCTTTGATACCAATGGAAAGGTGGATGATAGTCAGCATTTGTTGTATTACTTTTATCAATATCAGAATAACTATCATTTTGGTAAGAAGTACTTTCAACAAGATGAGAAGCATCATCATGTCCGTGTCCATGATCGGCATTAATTAATTGATATGTTCCAATAAGCGATAAAACTATTCCAGAAACTAAAACAAATAATAATGTTTTTTTAGCACTTTGGGTAAATTCAAATCTATCTTTCATTTTCTACTGCTTTTGAAGTGTTTGAACATATTTAACAATTTTCCATCTATCCTCAATTGAAATCTGAGATCCATGACCCCACATTCTACCTTTACCATGTGTTATAACATGAAATATATGACCCTCAGGTTTATCCTTTACCGATCTTGAATTATAGGCAGTTACACCTTTGTAAACCTTTCCAACTGAACCGTCACCCATGCCTTTATCTCCATGACAATGAACACAATACCTGTCATATAAAACTTTGGCTTCCTTTAAAACTTCCTCAGAATCTTCCACTGGACTTTTTACCTTGGCAGCCAGTTCAAGACTATCTTTAGGTATCCTGTAAGGTAAATAAGCTCCTCTTCTGACAGTATTTGCAACTGGTTCTTTCATGGTCATACCATAGGGATTATAGGGATTTGAATTATAAAACTCTCCGTGGCCATCATCGGGATTTGAATCTAACCAACTTCCTATCTCTTCATCTTTAACTTGTGATAAAGGCTCATAGGGCACAGAATGATACATATTAGGCGCATATTCCACACCAGGATAATCATTATTTGCTGAACAAGATATCAGTAAAGCCAATAAAAATGCACCAATATATTTTATCATATTTCCATTTTCTTTTCACTAACCTCTGAAGCACCACTTTTGCTCATCAAAGATTTAATATTTTTTACATCAATTGTATTTTTATCAATTTCAACAGCTATAACATGCTTATCATTGGTTGACCTTAAATCAAATGTTTTTGGTTTTCCCCATGGTTTTAAATCACTCACCACGAAAAAAGTTCCGCACATACCAAAAGCTGATAATAATACTGTCATCTCAAAAGTAACAGGAATGAAAACAGGAAGAGGTAAAAAATCTTTACCACCAATAATCATAGGCCAGTCTATTGTTGTCATTCCAATCATCATTGTCAGAGCTAAACAAGTACCTAAAAATCCAAAGCAAAATGCAGCAACTGATAATCTTGATCGCTTGTAGCCCAACCTTTCATCTATTCCATGAACTGGAAATGGAGAATATACTTCATAAATTTTTACACCTTTACTCCTTATTGAAGTAATTGCATCAAGAAGTACATCCTCATCCTCAAAAATTCCAACTATAAAATTATTCCCTTTATCACTCATATTTTTATTTTTTTACTTTTTCACCAGTATGTTTTAAAATACTTTTAACCTCAGCCATATTTATTACAGGAAAATATTTTGAAAATGCTAGAAAAGCAGTAAAAAACAATCCAAATGTAAAAATATACATACCTAAGTCATATATCGTCGGATAAAACATTGCCCAACTAGATGGCAGATAATCTCTGTGTAGAGAAGTCACAATAATTACAAATCTTTCAAACCACATACCTATATTAACAATGATTGAAATTATAAAAGTGGCTGCAATATTTGTTCTAATCTTCTTAAACCAAAACAATTGTGGAGATATTACATTACATGTCATCATTGACCAATATGCCCACCAATAAGGGCCTGTCACTCTATTATAAAATGCATACTGTTCATATTCAACACCTGAATACCATGCCATAAATAACTCGGTTAAGTAGGCAATTCCAACAATCGATCCTGTCACAATTATGACAATATTCATTAACTCAAGATGTTTAATTGTAATATAATCCTCTAGTTTATAAACTCTCCTTGTTATGATTAGTAAAGTTAATACCATTGCAAATCCAGAGAAAATCGCTCCCGCAACAAAATAAGGAGGAAATATTGTTGTATGCCATCCTGGAATGACTGATGTTGCAAAATCCATTGATACAATAGTATGAACTGATAAAACCAATGGCGTTGCTAAACCAGCAAGGACAAGAGATACTGTCTCATATCTTGACCAGGTCTTAGCTGCACCATCCCAACCAAAACTTAAAATACCATATATAAATGCTGAAATTTTTCTTCCAGCTAATTTTGCTCTGTCCCTAATAGTAGCAAAATCAGGTATTAAACCAATATACCAAAACACAAGGGAAACTGAGAAATAAGTTGTAATAGCAAAAACATCCCACAATAATGGACTTGCAAAATTTACCCATAAGGAACCATATGTGTTTGGTAATGGTAATACCCATACCAAACCAATCCACAGTCTACCCATATGTAATAAAGGAAACATTGCAGCACAAATGACTGCAAATATTGTCATCGCCTCTGCAGACCTATTAATTGCCATTCTCCATCTCTGTCTAAATAAGAGAAGTATTGCAGAGATCAAGGTTCCAGCGTGACCGATTCCAACCCACCAAACAAAATTAGTTATATCCCATGCCCACATCACTGTCTTATTCAGACCCCACATACCAATACCGTCCCATAATGTTCTATAAACTGCATATGCTCCAATAATTAATGTAATATTTGAAACAATCATTGCAGCATACCATGACCAAGAAGGTTTTTGCTCAACTCTTTTACAAATATCATCAGATACATCACTAAGAGTTTTACCTCCAGTAATCAACGGTTTTCTAAGTTTTGACTCTACATGCATCTTTTATGCTTTATTAATTTTTTTATTTCTTACTTTTCTTAAATACCAAACGTTAGGGCTTACTCTGATCTCATCGAGAACAGCATAGGCTCTTTCTTCTTTCAATTTCAAAGTAGCTTTATCAATTTTTTCTACCTGCAATAATTTATGAATTTTACTGTTTTTATCATTTACGTCTCCAAATACTATTGCATCAGTGGAACAAGATGAACCACAAGCCATTTTCACATCCCCATCTCTGAGACGTCTTTTTTCAGTCTTAGCAAGTAATTTTCCTTCCTGAATCTTTTGAACACAGAAAGAACATTTCTCCATAACACCCCTTGATCTTACAGTAACATCAGGATTAAGTACCATTTTTCCTAAATCATTATTCATTGCAATATTTTTATCAAACTGCTTATTATCATGATATTTAAACCAATTAAACCTTCTAACTTTGTATGGACAATTATTTGCACAGTATCTTGTTCCAATACACCTATTGTAGGTCATTTGATTTAACCCCTCTGAACTGTGGGTAGTAGCAGCAACTGGGCAAACTGTCTCACAAGGAGCGTTATTACAATGCTGACACATCATTGGTTGGAAAGTTACATCTGGATTATCGGCAGCGACCTCCAGTCCTTGAAGATCATGAACATCCGCATCACTTGAATAATATCTGTCAATCCTTAACCACGACATCTCTCTCCTATTTAACACCTCTTCCTTACCCACTACTGGTATATTATTTTCAACCTGACAAGCAACAACACAAGTACCACAACCAGTACAAGCATTTAGATCTATAGCCATCACCCAATGGTGGTTTTTATATTCATGGCCATTCCAAAGCGTTACATCTTCAGGCTTTTTGTATCCTTGACTTGTAGCCACTTTGAACTGATATTTACCAGCATACACATCTTTTTTATACTCGTCTAGAGAGGTTTCTTGGATTACACTTTCTCTAGCCATAATTGTTTCATGTGTTTGGGTCTGAGCTATTCTATAATTCTTGTTGGTATTTGTAATTGTAACATCAGTAACAGTCATGCTCTGAGCTGGTAAATCTTTTTTGAGTAGTCTAAATGCATCAAATCCAACATTGTCTCCTACTGGTCCAGCCAATGTTCTTCCATATCCCATTGCAATTCCAATTGTTCCCTCTGCTTGACCCGGTTGAATAATTGCGGGTATTTCATAACCTACCTGATCGACCTCAACCCTAAGCAAATTTGTAGTCATTGTTCCTGGATCAGACTTAATGTCAAGCACACTTGCGTCCTTAGGGTTTACTGATAAATGATTATCCCAGCAAACTTTTGAAATTGGGTCTGGCATTTCTTGAAGCCATGGATTGTTAGACTGAACACCATCCGATACGGTTAAATTTTGGTAAATATTTAGCTCTAGTTTATCGTTTATCTCAATTTGATTTATTTTATTAGAAATTGACGCAGTCACAGTCTTTAAAATCTTTCTATTACCTGGTAGTGGATTCATATTTGTATTTTCCTTGTCAACAAACTCAGCTACTCCATCATGTAGTAGTCTATCCCAGAATATTTGAAAGGGCTCATCAGACTCAGAATCATTTTGCTTACTTCTCCAATTAGATTTTAAAATTGAGAAATAATTTTGTTCAGATCCCATCCATTTTAAAAATGAATCCTGAACTTGTCTTGTATCAAAAATTCTTCTAATTGTAGGCTGACCAAAACTAAATGAATTTTCTATTGGTTCATAGTCATTCCATGACTCCAGAAAATGGGAATCAGGAGTTATTACATCACATAAAATTGAGGTTTCATCAATTCTATCTGAGGTAGAAATCTTGAGTGAAACATTTTTAAGATTTGTTTTTATTCTATCAGACTGATAATGATCATAGACAGGGTTGCAATTAACAAACACAACAGAAGAAACTTTACTTTCAGACATTTCTGAAAGAAACTGTGACATTTTCCTATCGTCACCATTTCTAATGTTGTATGACCTATTAACATTAATCGATTTACCATAATTTCCAAGTGCGCTATTAATCATGTTCACTACTAACTGAACATTTGTATCATTAGAATCCGAAATAATTAGAGATTCACCGATATTCTCCAATAAATCCTCCACAACTTTTTCAAGGATATCAACCTTTACTAACTTTTTCTTTTCAGGATTATATTTTATTTGCTTTGAATTGTTTCCATATAATTTTTTAGATAAAACATTCCATAACTCTGTTATGTATATTGAACTATGTTCAGATCTAATTGGAATTCTATGATCTGAATTTGCTCCTGTTAGTGAGAGGTTTGATTCGAATGTATAGAGACGAGACATTTCTCTATTATCTCTATTTACTTTTCTTCTCTCTGTAAATTGTTTATTGAAAAGATTATGATTAAATGAACTACCAAGAAAATCATAGGCAAAAGAAACAACAACTTTAGCCTTAGCAAAGTCATAGAATGGAAGCTTTCTCTTCCCATAATGTATCTCATTTGCTTCAAGCATTCCATTGTATGAGACACTATCGTATTGAATATGCTCACCATTAAATTTTTTACAAAACTGGTCAATAATTTTTAGTGAAGATGGGCTTGACATCGAGTGACTTACCACGTAAGTTTTCTTATCCTGACTATTTGCTAATTTATTTTTAATGTAATCATCAACTGATTTCCAATTTGACTCCTTGTTTTCTAACATCGGACTTTCTAATCTTTGTCTATCGTAAAGAGTTAGAACCGATGACTCAACTTGAGATGAAGTACAACCAGCACTAATTTTAGAAAATTTATTACCATCAATTTTTATTGGTCTTCCCTCTCTTGTTTTCACAACAACACTACAATAATCGCTACCCATTTGATAAGTTGATGCATAATAATTAGCAAGTGAGGCATCTACATCAACCGGCTTATCCACGTAAGGGATAGCATACTTCACAGGTGCTTCACATGCTACAGTTGTAACTGCAGCAAGTCCAAAACCCATCATCTTTAAAAAGTCCCTTCTCGAATTATCCGAAGATCCTTTTATTGGTAAAAACTCAGGGAATTCATTATGAGCATTCTTTACGAAGCTTGGATCGTTTTTCAACTGCTCTATACCCTTCCAATAAGTTTTATTTCCTTTACTCATTTTTTAATAATGACATTTTGAACATTCAAGCCCACCAATATCCTCAACTTTTAGAGGCTTCTTGGATGAACTTTTATGTAATTCAACTAAGTTATCATAATATTTATTTCCTTTTGCATTTACATCAGTTTCTCTATGACAATTTATACACCAACCCATAGTTAATTCAGCATACTGATATACCACTTCCATTTCTTCAATTGGTCCATGACATGTACTACATTCAAGACCACCAACTGCGACATGTTGTGAGTGGTTAAAATAAGATAGGTCAGGAAGGTTATGTACTCTCACCCACTCTATTGGTCTTTTCTCTTCATATGCAGTTAATATTTTTTGAATTTCTGGTTTATCTGTGTTAATAACTCCATGGCAATTCATACAAATATTTACAGACGGGATATTGGCGGACTTAGAGATATTTACACCAGTATGGCAATAATTACAATCAATTTCATACTGACCTGCATGAATTTTGTGAGAGAATGCAATGGGCTGTGTCGGCATATAATTTTGTTGTATACCAACCGTGTATAACCCATCTATACAGGATTTGACAAAAATTGCAATAAATAAAAATGAGGAAATTCCAACTACTTTATTACTTTTTATAAACTTTTTAAGTTTAAAACCACTATCAACAACCTCCATATCATCCTCATCTAAAATTTTACCCTTAGACTGATTGTCCTTTAACAAAATGTATTTCTTGGAGAGGTTTGTAAACCTAAATAGTACAAATATTATTACTAGTAATAAGAAAATGTTTAAACCAAGCGAAAGATAAAAATTTGAAGAGGAGAACGAGCTTTCTGTTGATACTAGATTTTGATCAGAAACATCAGCAACCACTACTTGAACTTCTTTGGCTGACTCACTCTTGATATAGGTAACAATAGCATTCAATTCCTCATTAGAAAAATCAAAAGATGTCATCAATGTTTTATTGTACTGCTCGTAAAGTTTTACGGCATATTCATCTCCACTTTTTATTACTTTTTGTGAGTTTTTAATAAATGCATAAATCCATTCTTCTGACTGTCGCTCATGTACATCTCTTAGTGCTGGTCCAATTACGACTTCATTTATTGCATGACAAACCGTACAATTACCCTTAAAGAGTGACTCTCCACTACTTACAACTGATTCGTCAAATGTTGGTTTTTCCTCATCCTGGGCATATAAATTAAAAAAACCAGTGAAAAAAAGAGAAAGAAATATTAGTCCAAATAATGGGCGAAAAAGTACACTCTTGAGAGACAGTTTTCTGGTTGGTTTAGTAAGCATTTAAGCACCTAGTTTTTAAACTCAAACAAATGTAATATCGGAAGTATAAACTTCAAAAAATAATTGAAATATGTTTTAATTTAGAATAAGTCTAAATAGTATCAGAAAGGGTTTTTTTGATCTTTTTCTTTAATTATTCTTCTTAATATCTTTCCAACATTTGACTTGGGCAACTCATCTGTAAAACCTATGTATTTTGGTCTTTTGTAATTAGTTAATTTTTCCTTACAAAAAGATTTAATTTCATCCTCTGTAAGTGACTCATCTTTTTTTACAATTACAGCCTTTACAGCTTCTGTAGTTTTATCGTCTGGAACACCAATTACACCAACTTCTAAAACCTTTGGATGCGAAGAAATAACATGTTCAACTTCGTTTGGGAAAACATTAAATCCTGATACCAGAACCATTTCTTTCTTCCTATCAACAATTTTAAAGAAACCATCCAAATCACAGACGGCAATATCACCAGTTAATAACCAACCATTTTTTATAACGTCTTCAGTTTCTTTTTTTCTTTGCCAGTAACCTTCCATTACCTGTGGCCCACTGACACATAATTCACCTCTATCCCCTAAATCAACCTCTTTTCCAGCATCATCTATTAACTTAATTTTAGTATCAGGCATTGGCAGCCCAATTGTTCCAATCTTATTAGTTCCATCTAAAGGATTAATTGTTACTACTGGTGATGTCTCAGTTAAACCATATCCCTCTACAAGCGGACAATTAGTAGTTGATTCCCATTGATGAGCAACTGCATCCTGAACAGCCATACCACCACCAAACGCGACCTTAAGATCTGAAAAATTTAAGTCTTTAAATTTTTTATTATTTAGTAGTCCATTAAATAATGTGTTTACCCCAGTTATTATAGAAAAATTATATTTGGATATTTCCTTTATGAAGCCATCCATATCTCTCGGGTTAGTGATTAATATGTTTCTAGCACCATATTTGAACATAACGAGAGCATTACACACAAGAGCAAAAATATGATATAGTGGAAGAGCTGTGATAACAATCTCTTTCCTCTCCTCGAGAAGTATATCCATCCATTCTGAGACTTGAATTACATTAGAGATAACGTTTCTATGAGATAACATAGCTCCTTTTGACACTCCAGTTGTTCCTCCTGTATACTGCAAAAATGCTATATCACTCGATTCAACTTTTTCTTGTTTATACGTATAGTTTTTTCCAGTTTCTAAGGCTTCTTTAAATGTATAATGATTAGGAATATCATATGATGGAACCATTTTCTTTACATACTTAACAACAAAATTTATAATAGATCCCTTGATTACACCTAACATATCTCCCATGTTAGAGATTATTACATGTTCTATTTCTGTGTCTTCTATTACTTTTTCAAGATTATGTGCAAAATTTGATAAAATTAATATTGCTTTACACCCAGAGTCTTTGAACTGATGCTTCATCTCATCAGGTGTGTAGAGAGGATTTGTATTAACCACAACAAGTCCAGATCTCAAAGCACCAATCAAGGCAATCGGATATTGTAAGACATTTGGAGATTGGATTGCAATTCTATCTCCTTTTTTTAAGTTCAATTTATTTGTCAAAAAATTAGAGAAACTTTTTGAGTGTCCATCTAATTCTTTGTAGGTAATTGACTTACCCATATTTTCAAATGCTACAAGGTCATGGTATTTTTCAAAACCCTCATTAAATAAATCAACAAAAGTTTTATACTTAGTGAGATCAACATTTTCTTTAACACCCTGAGGATAGTTTTTAGTCCAAATTTTTTCCATTAAATTCTTTTTATAAATTAGGTTCTGTTTACACTTAAAAGTATATTTTTTTTTAAGAAAAAGAAAGGGGACATCTTAATTAAAAAATATCCCCGGTAAACAACATTAACCCAAAAATGATATTGTAATTTAAAAATAATTATAATTAAATATTATTTATTTAAGGTGATTTTGAATAATTAGCCAATTAATTTTAAATATTTTAATTATAATTATCTAAAATTATGAAAATTTAAATTTTACTCTTAAAAATGAAAACAAATTACCAAATTGATAATATCGATCTAAAAATACTTAACATTTTATCATCAAATGCTAAAATGCCATACACGGAAGTCGCTAAAAAAGTTTTTGTGTCCGGAGGAACAGTTCACGTGCGAATGAGAAAACTTGAAAAAATGGGTATTGTCAGAGGAACTAAACTTGATATAGATTATGCAAGACTTGGATACAATATAATGTGTTATATGGGAATTTATCTAGAAAAAAGTTTTTTATATAAAAGTGCAGTTGATGCGTTAAGAAGAATACCAGAAGTTGTAGAAATACATGCTATCACTGGACAGTATACAATTTTTATAAAAATTTTATGTAAAGACACACCTCATCTTCGTGAAATACTTGATACAAAAATCCATAAAGTAAAAGGTATAACTAGAACAGAATCTTTCATGTCTATTGAAGAAACTTTGAAAGGAAGTATATCGTTAAAATAACCGATTTAAACATTTTTTTCGTTTTAAAAGATTTTCTTAGCTAAATTTGCACTTTAAACAAATCTATGAGTAAGGACGACAAAATTTTAAAAGATTTCACTTCTAAGGAGTACGAGCACGGATGGTCAGTAGATTTTGATGTTGACCAAGCCCCCCTTGGTCTTAATGAAGATATTGTAAGATTAATTTCCAGTAAAAAAAATGAACCAGAGTGGTTATTAAAATGGAGATTAAAGGCATTTAAGGTATTCAAAAGCATGGATGAGCCTGATTGGGCTAATCTCAAAATACCAAAAATTGATTATCAAGGAATATCATACTACTCAGCTCCTAAAAAAAAGAAGACTTTGAAGTCAATGGACGAGGTTGACCCAGAACTTATAAAAACTTTTGAAAAACTTGGGATTTCTTTACAAGAGCAAAAAAGACTTAGCGGGGTTGCTGTTGATGCAGTAATTGATTCTGTCTCAATCGGTACAACATTTAAAGATAAACTTAGTGAACTTGGAATTATTTTCTGTTCATTTTCCGAAGCAGTTCAGGAATATCCTGAACTAGTAAAAAAATATTTAGGATCAGTGATTCCTACAACCGATAATTATTTTGCTTCTCTAAATTCTGCTGTTTTTTCTGATGGTTCATTTTGCTACATACCTAAAGGCGTAAGGTGTCCAATGGAGCTATCAACATATTTTAGAATCAATGCCTCAAATACTGGACAATTCGAAAGGACATTAATTATAGCTGACGAAGATTCATATGTTAGTTACTTGGAAGGTTGCACTGCACCCATGAGAGACGAAAACCAATTACATGCTGCTGTTGTTGAAATATTTGCTGCAAAAGGAGCTGAGGTAAAATACTCAACTGTACAAAATTGGTACCCTGGTGACAAAAATGGTAAGGGAGGAATTTATAATTTTGTAACAAAAAGAGGAATTTGTTATGGAGCAAATTCTAAAATTAGCTGGACACAAGTAGAAACTGGTTCTGCTATTACATGGAAATATCCTTCTTGTGTATTAAAAGGTGATAATTCTATTGGTGAATTTTATTCTGTTGCTGTCACCAATAATTATCAACAGGCTGATACTGGTACAAAAATGATACATCTAGGAAAAAATACTAAATCAAAAATAATTTCAAAGGGAATATCTGCAGGTCATTCACAAAATAGTTACCGTGGACAGGTAAAAGTTATCAAGAGAGCATCCAATTCACGTAATTTTTCTCAGTGTGACTCGTTACTTCTTGGAAATAAGTGTGGTGCACACACATTCCCGTATATCGATATTGAAAACAAGTCATCAATGGTAGAGCATGAAGCTACAACCTCTAAAATAGGAGAAGATCAAATTTTCTATTGCTTACAAAGAGGTATTGATGAAGAAAATGCTATAGCATTGATAGTTAATGGGTATGCAAAAGACGTACTAAAACAACTACCAATGGAATTTTCTGTTGAAGCACAAAAGCTATTGTCACTTACCCTTGAGGGTAGTGTTGGATAATACTAAATTAAACTTATGTTAGAGATTAAGAACTTACACGCATCTGTAGAAGATACTAAAATATTAAAAGGTCTAAACCTTAACGTTAACAAGGGAGAGGTCCATGCGATCATGGGACCAAATGGATCTGGGAAAAGTACCCTTGCATCAGTTATTGCCGGAAGAGATGACTACGATGTGACAAGTGGTAAAATAAATTTTATGGGAAATGATTTAACAGATCTAAGCCCAGACGAAAGGGCAAGAGATGGTATTTTTTTAGCATTTCAATATCCTGTTGAAATTCCAGGAGTTTCTACAACTAATTTCATGAAGACTGCTGTTAACCAAATACGAGAATCAAAAGGTCAAAAACCTTTGGACGCTGTCAAGTTTTTGAAGCTTATGAAGGAGAAAATGAAGCTAGTAAATATCAGACAAGACTTACTAAGCAGATCCATAAATGATGGCTTTTCAGGAGGTGAAAAAAAACGAAATGAAATTTTTCAGATGGCAATGCTTGACCCAAGACTATCAATTCTAGATGAAACTGATTCAGGACTTGATATCGATGCTCTCAAGATTGTATCTGGAGGAGTGAATAAGCTTAAGTCCAAAGAAAATGCAACAATTGTAGTCACACATTATCAGAGGCTACTAGATTACATTGTTCCTGATTATGTACATGTTTTAATGGATGGAAAAATTGTAAAGTCTGGTGACAAGACCCTTGCGCTAAAACTAGAAGAGAAAGGATACGACTGGATTGATGCCAAAAACTAAATTTTGAAATAATGAAAAATTTAGATAGAATCGGAAATAGAATACCAAAAGAAAAAGATAAGGCTCTAAGAGACAAAAAGTCAAAAGTCTTTAAAAGCATTAACAAAGCTCTTAATTATTATAAGGAGGAATATAAGTATACCCCTCTCTTAAAAACATTAGAAAAAGAATTCGAAATACTTGATTCAACCTCAGGCAAGGAATTAAATTCTGATAAATATTCGAAATACTTAACTGATAACAAAGGATATCAGATAGTCATCGTAAATGGAAACTTCCAAAAAAAATTATCAACAATACCTAAAAATATAAATGTCAATAGTTTTCATAGATTAGATAAAAAGAATAGGGTTGTTTTTGATAAAATATATCATAATTCTGATGACTCAAATTCTGATATCTTTAGTTCAATAAATTCGATCAACCATGAAGACTGTCTAAGCATAATGGTTGAAAAAAACATAACGGTAAAGGATAATATCTCAATTATAAATCTCATAGATACAAATAATGTTTGTCATCACAGAAAATTAATTTACTGCAAAAAAAATTCTAAATGTTCATTTGACGAAGTATTTATCAATATAGGTGAAAATAAAAACTTTTCAAGTTCAGTCTCTGAAATTTATCTGGAGGATGGGGCAAATCTTACATATTATAATCAGCAAAAAATTGAAGAAAATTTTCATTTCAATAGTACAAATGTTTTTCAGGAGAAAAATAGTATCACAAATTTTTTCACATTTAGTTTCTCAGGTGCGATGATTAGAAATAACTTAAATATCAAACTCAAAGAAAAAAATTGTTATGCTAATATGTATGGTTTTTATGCCCTAAAAAAGAAATCGCATATTGATAACCATACTACTGTGGACCACATGGATGAGAATTCGATTAGTAACGAACATTATAAAGGCATTATGGATGAAGGTTCTAGGGGAGTATTTAACGGTAAAATTTATGTCAGACAGAAAGCACAGAAAACTAATGCATTTCAGTCTAACAATAATATTTTACTATCAGATAATGCTAAAGTTTATACAAAACCTCAACTTGAAATTTGGGCTGATGACGTCAAGTGTTCACACGGTTGTACCGTAGGTCAATTAGATAACGATGCATTATTTTACCTTATGTCAAGAGGAATACCAATAAATAAAGCCATTTCTCTCCTACTATTAGCTTTTAGTAATGAGATATTTACAAAAATTGAAGACGAAAATCTAAAAATTAGATTTGAGAAGATTGTGATGAAAGAACTAGAAAAGTTTAATGATGAGTAGTTTTCCAGTAGATATAATCAGAAAAGATTTTCCAATCCTTAATAAGAGAGTTAATAATAACAAACTAGTATATTTCGATAATGCTGCAACAACACAAAAACCAAATATTGTAATTGATTCTTTGTCGAATTATTATCGTAATTATAATTCTAATATTCACAGAGGGATACATACCCTTGCCGAAAAAGCAACTAAAGAATTCGAGGAGACTAGAACTTATGTTAAAGATTTTATCAATGCTAAATCTGAAAATGAAATTGTATTCACAAGAGGTGCAACTGAAGGAATAAATTTAATTTCCAGCTCATACTGTAGAGGATTTTTAAAAAAAGGAGATGAAATAATTATTAGTGAAATGGAACATCACTCAAATATTGTTCCATGGCAAATGATATCTAAAGAAATGGGACTTAAATTAAAAACTATATCCATTACTAAATCTGGTGAGATTGATTTAGAAAACCTTAAAAGTATTTTAACTAATAAAACAAAGTTTTTATCTGTAGTCTTCATTTCAAATACATTAGGGACAATTAATCCTATTAAAGAAATTATTAAAATATGCAGAAATCATAATATTAAATGTCTAGTTGACGGAGCTCAAGCGTCTGCACATACTGAAGTAGATGTTCAAGATCTTGATTGTGACTTTTATGTTTTCTCTGCTCATAAAATGTATGGGCCTACTGGTGTTGGTGTTGTGTACGGTAAAGAAAATCTTTTAGAAAAAATGCCGCCTTACATGGGTGGAGGAGAAATGATAAAAGATGTAAGTTTTAAAGAGACCTCATTCAATAAGTTACCATATAAATTTGAAGCAGGCACACCAAATATTGGAGATGTTATTGGTTTTAAAGAATCTATAAACTACATAAATAATATAGGAAGAGATAATATCGAAAATTATGAAAATAACTTAAGAGATTATACCATTAATAAGCTTAAAGAAGTAGATGGTTTAAGTGTTGTGGGTACTGCAAATAACAAAATTGGAATCTTTTCATTCACTATAGATAAAGTTCATTATTTTGACCTTGGTTTATTATTAGACGCAAAAGGTATAGCAATAAGAACTGGTCACCATTGTACACAACCTCTAATGGAAAAATATCATTTAGATGGAACAGCGAGATTATCCTTAGCGTTATATAATACAAAAGATGAGGTTGATTACTTTATTGAATCATTAAATAAAATTTTAAAAAAATGAACACAGAAAGTATACAAAATGATATTGTTGATGATTTCAATGTTCTTGAAGATGACTTCGAGATGACGCTCAATTATTTAATGGAAATTGGTGAACAACTTGAGGCCTATAATGAAGAAAATAGGTTGGATGAAAATTTAATCAAAGGATGCCAGTCTAAAGTTTGGTTGTCTTATAAAATTAAGGATAATAAATTCTTTTTTACTGGAGATAGTAATACAGCCATCACAAAGGGACTTTTAAGTCTATTAATAAAAGTCTTTTCTGGACAATCCGCTGATGATATACTTAACACAAAATTATTTTTTATTAACGATACAGGGCTATGTAGATTCATAGGAACACAAAGATCAAATGGACTTGAAGCGATGGAAAATAAATTTAAAATCATTGCATTATCTCATAAAAATGGATAAAAAAAAGAAAAATCAATTAAAAGAAAAAATTGTAAGGTCAATTAAAACTGTATATGATCCTGAAATTCCTGTTGATGTTTATGAGTTAGGACTAATATATGAAATAAAAATACTTGATGATAATAACGTACATGTTCTAATGACTCTAACCTCTCCATCCTGTCCAGCTGCTGAATCTATTCCGAGCGATGTTAAAAATAGAGTTGAGATGATAAAAGAAATTAATGAAGTAGAGGTTGAAATCACTTTTGATCCACCTTATACTACTGATTTAATGTCAGAAGAAGCCAAACTTGAATTAGGCTTTATGTAAATTGTTTAATGAAAAATAAAAAAAAATGTATCCAGAAGAATTAACAAGACCTATGGTAGAAGAATTAACATCTGTAGGATTTAAAGAACTGAAAAGTTCAGACGATGTTGATAATGAACTCAATGAAAAATCAGGGCGTTGTCTCGTACTAATAAACTCAGTTTGTGGCTGTGCAGCAGGAGCTGCTAGACCCGGTGTCAAACACTCACTGAAAATCTCTGAGAAGAAACCTGAAAAATTATTAACTGTTTTTGCGGGAGTAGATTTTGATGCAGTAAATAAGGTTAGGGAGATGTGTTTACCTTATCCACCTAGCTCACCAGCTATTGCTTTATTTGAAAATGGAAACCTAATTCACTTTGTAGAAAGACATCATATTGAAGGTCGAGATGCTTCGATGATTGCGGATCACCTTAAAAACGTGTACGAAGAGTACTGTAGCTAAATTATTGATACTATATTTGCGAAAAAATTAAATTAACTATTATGAACGATTTGTTATACTTAGTA
>CAZKLB010000020.1:0-21112 GCA_964553685.1 uncultured Marinoscillum sp. | reverse complement strand
CTTATAATATTATTATATATACCACTGGTTTACAATCTGATATAAATTTCAAAAAATTTACAAATAAAAAGTTAAATGCAAAAATAGTTCCGTTTAGAGGTGAGTATTACAAATTAAAAGAGCATGCTAAAGGATTAGTTAATCATCTTGTTTATCCAGTGGGAAATCCAAAATTTCCATTCCTTGGTGTTCATTTTACAAGAATGATAAATGGAGACAGAGAGGTAGGTCCAAATGCTGTATTGGCATTCAAAAGAGAAGGATATAAAAATACAGATATTTCAGTAAATGACATGATCGATTATTTAGGTTATTCTGGGTTCTTAAAATTTATTGGAAAAAATTTTACGTTTTGTATAAACGAATTTTCAACTTCTATACTTAAATCATCTTTTCTAAAAAAAACACAAAAACTTATCCCTGAAATTAGGGATAAAGACATTAAAAGTGGTCCAGCTGGTGTAAGAGCTCAAGGAATTGATTCAAATGGTAATTTAATGATGGATTTTGATATAAAAACTCATAATAATCAAATTCATATAATTAATGCACCATCCCCTGCTGCTACATCAGCTCTATCAATAGCTGATCATATAATAGATAATTATATTAAATAATTATAAAACCTGAATATAGCCCTGATTATATAAGTCTCCAGACATAAACTTGTGATCATTTTTATTTAGATACATAATAACCCTTTCTCTCATTTTAGAGGAATTTCCAGTGATTATTTTAAATGGCGGTTCATTTTTATAAAAATGCTTTTCTAAAATTATTTCTATATCCTGATAGTACTTACCATGTAGATCTATATCCAATGCTAAAATTTTTAATTATTCCATAATGTAAAATCACCAGGAATAACACCTACATTAAATGATTCTATAATTTTTGAGTTTATGTCTAAAACTTTCACCTCATTTTTATTATTGTAATCTGTTAGTCCAAAATATAATTTTTCATTATTAAAATCAATAGAATAAACTTCAGATTGAGTGAAATCACCAAGTCTATTATTAAGAATAAATTCTAAATTTTCATCTATTTCAACTATTCCACCATATGCAGATCTATACATGATGTTTTCTATGTTATGAATGGAACCTCCACAAGGTGCATCCTTGCCATAATCCTTTGTAATAATACTTTCATTTTCTAATATCTTTGAAGTACCGTGATAGGAATTATAATTTTCATCATAATATGTATTTGAGACAAAAAGATCATTATTTTTAAAAGCTAGATTTAATGGGCCTTTTCCTACATTATATGTTTTTTCAATTTCATTTTTATCTAAATCATAAGACAAAACTTTATCTGAAGATGTATAATCTTCATTCATATTTATAGTAAAATAAAGCTTATTATCATTATGTATAATATCTTCAGGGAGTCCATCTGTTTTTACTAGTTGGTTAACTTTATAATTAATTAAATCTAAGTACTTAATATCCATGGTGTTCCAATTTGTAAAATATAATTTATCTTTTACAACAACCATTTCTCTTGGACTTGAATCATTAGTGCTAACGTGAATTCCTGGAAGTGCAATTCCATCAGATGAAATATTATATACAATTATTTTATGGGAATTATTTACAATTACAAATAACTTGTCATCTTTAACTTTAACTGATTGAACAACATCACCAATACCAGTTATTGAGTCTAGCTGACCAAACTGATTAATCATATAAATGGATCCATTAGAAGATCCATAATTTCCCTCACAAGCTATAAAAGTCCATTTAGAATTAACTATTTCATCTGTAGATGAACAAGAAAAGATAAGAAGGGAAAAAATTAGTTTTATAAATAAATTTTTCATACATCAAATACGCTTTTAATTATTTGATGTTGCGGTTTTATTTTAATTGTTGATATAACATTAAACTGTCAATAATATTACCATAAATATTATCCAAATTATTAGAATTAAAAAAATAATAGGAAAAGCTTTCTCTATATTCTTTTTCAGTAACAGAATAATTATCAAAGATTTCCTGTTCCTTAATATGAAATAATGCTTTAGACGTATCTTCGTTTAACTCTAAAATATCAATCGATTCTTCCATCAAATGCATTTCAATTAATATTTCTACCATTTTTTCTTTTTCGATTATATTTTGATTGATATCACTATTACATGAGGTAATAATAAAAAATGTTAAAATATATAAATACTTTATTGTCTTTTTGACCATTTAATAAACATTAATCTAATTTTATAAAATTAATCAAATATTAGTGAAAGAGATTCTCAAAAAAGTTAGAAAGTATGAAATTAAAATTAGAAAATTTCTGAATAGTAGAAATCAAGGAGACTATAAGTCTATTTTTAAGGGAACAGGATTAGATTTTGATGATTTAAGACCATATCAGTACGGTGATGATTTTAGGACCATAAATTGGAATATAACTGCTAAAGAAGATGTACTATATACAAATACATATAAAGAAGAAAAAGAACAATCTGTTTTTTTTCTTTTAGATATTAGTAAATCCCAAAACATTGGGCATAAAAAAACAAAAATATCTGTAATAAAAGAAATTGCGTCTGTGCTCACACTCTCTGCACTAAATCAAAAAAGTCAAGTTGGATTAATTTGTTTTTCAGATATAAAAGAGATTTTTATTGATTCCAAAAAAGGTGATGCTCATGGATACAAATTAATAAGAGAACTTTATAAACATAAAAATAAATCTGAAAAAACAAATATAGCTGGTATGATAGATTTCTTTATGAATGTAAATAAGAAAAAAAGCTTAGTGATTTTACTCAGTGATTTTATAGATAGCAATTATCATTCAAAACTAAGATCTTTATCAAAACTACATGACGTAATCTGTATTCATATATATGATAAAATTGAGATTAATATCCCCAAACTTGGTATTATAGAATTAAAAAATGAGGAAAATAATTATAGCAAATGGATAAATACCTCTTCACAAAAATTTCGTGAATCAGTAATTAAAACATACACAACAGAACCTGACAGATTAAAGAAAAAACTACTAAAATATGGAATTACATACTTAAATATCGATTCAGAAAAAAACTACATAAAAGATCTTATTAAACTTTTTAAAAGCAGAAAAAAATAAATATGAGAATTATTATCTTTTTGTTATTGTCTATGAATTTATATTCTCAGGAAATTAAATTTAATATTTTTTTTTCCAAAGATTCAATTAAAATTGGTGAACCTATTTTTTTAACATCTGTATTATCATACGATAAAAAACTTGAAATTGTCCAACCTGACTCAAGTTATAATTTTAATCCATTTGAATATATTGATAAGTTTATTTACCCGTCAAAAGTTTATAATGGTAAAATATTTGATAGCACTATTTATTCCTTAAGAACATTTAATATAGATACTGTTCAAAAAATAAATTTAAATTCATTTATAATTAATAAAGATTGTTTGGAAATAAGCTCATCTTATGATTCGGTATTCCTTATAAACCAAGTAGAAAATCTTAGTGATAAAGTAATTAAAAACACATCATACTCAATAATATCCTATATTTTCAATACTAATAAATACATATTAGCCGCAGTAATATTTTTAATAATTATTCTTATTCTATTTCTTATCTTTAGAAAAAAAATAATCACTTATCTTAAAATTCAAAGATTAAATAAAGATTTAAATAACTACTCAAACTTGCTCAAGGATTCTTTAGATAAATATTCTAATGGGAAAGATAAAAAGGACTTAGAATTAAGTTTATTGATTTGGAAGAGATACATGGAAAAAAATTCTATTTTTTCTTTTACATCCTCAACGACACTTAAAATAAATGACTATTTAAATGATAAAAAAACCAAAGATATACTTGAAGAAATTGATATGATTTTATATTCAAAGAACACACTAATATTTGATATTAAAAATTTTAATTTATTAGATAGAAAGGCTAAGGACCTTTACCTTAATATGAAAAAAAAACTAAAAGATGGAAAATAATTACCTAGTAGATTGGTTTTCTTTAAAATGGTTTTTACCAAATCAAATTCTAAACTATGATTATGAAAATGAATACCTTTTATTCATAATAGCATTATTACCTATCATATTTATTCTTAAAAATATCATAAAAAATAATACAAAATTTTCAGTAACAATTCCTAAAAAAGAATTGACAAAATATAAATTTTCTATTATAAGATTTATACCTAATATAATTTTTATCATATCTCTTACACTTTTAATTATTGCATTATTAAGACCTCAAAAATCAAATGAAAAAATTGAAAGATGGTCAGAAGGAATAGACATCATGTTAGTTATTGACATTAGTGAATCAATGCAAATTGAAGACTTTAAACCAAATAGATTGGAATCAGCTAAAGATGTAGGTAAAAAATTTATTAATGGGAGGTTTCAAGATAGAATTGGACTTGTAGTTTTTTCAGGGGAATCATATTCAAGATGTCCACTGACGACTGATTATACTCTTCTAAGTAAATATATAGATGAAATTAATTTTGATTTAATTAGCACAAGAGGTACTGCAATTGGAAGTGCTTTGGCTATTGCAACTAATAGAATGAGAGAATCAATTTCAAAGACGAAAATTATAATATTAATTAGTGATGGTGATAATACTGCAGGAAATATTGATCCATTGACAGCTTCTGAAATTGCTAAAGCTTATGGCATTAAAATTTATAGTATAGCAATTGGTAAAAATGGAAAAGTTCCATTTGGTAAAGACTATTTTGGAAGACCAAGATATGTTGAAAACTCTCTTGATGAAAAAAACTTAAGAGATATTGCTAAAATAACAGATGGAAAATTTTACAGAGCATCAAATAAAGAGTCTTTAATAAAAATATTTAATGAAATAGATACTTTTGAAAAATCTGAAATTAAAGAAAATAGATATAAAAATACCCAAGACTTTTATCAATATTATTTATTATGGGGAATAATATTTTATGTAATATTTATATTGTTAAAATCTACATTTCTTAATAACATAATTAAAGATTGATATGGAAAAACTGTTATTTAATAAAAATTTTACCTGTGTTGCAGTAAGTAAAACAAAACCTGTAGATGATATAGAAAAAATTTATAATCTAGGACATAAGGAATTTGGAGAAAATAAAGTTCAAGAGCTACTAGATAAGTATGATAAACTTCCTAAAGATATTAAATGGCATATGATAGGTCATTTACAAACAAATAAAATTAAAAAAGTGATTCCGATTATTAGCCTCATACACAGTGTGGATAGTTTAAAGCTTTTAAAAAAGATAAATAATGAAGCAATTAAAATAAATAAAGTTATTTCATGCCTACTTCAAATAAATATTTCGAATGAAAATAATAAGTATGGATTTACAAGAGATCAGATTAGAGAAATATTTAATAATGAAGTTTTAAAAGATTTTAAATTTATTAGAATTAAGGGTTTAATGGGCATGGCTTCATTTACAGAAAATGAAAATCAAATTCGAATTGAATTTAAAAATCTCAAAAAAATTTTTGACGAATTAAAAATTAAATATCCTGAATTAAAAATAATATCAATGGGTATGAGTGGAGATTATAAAATTGCAATTGAAGAAGGAAGTAACATGATAAGAATAGGATCTAAAATTTTTGGCAAGAGAAACTATCAATAGATATCTTTTAATTGTTCATACAATTATTTATAATAGCATTCTAAATTCAATTTATGAGTAAACTTAAAATATATACCTACATAACATTAGTATTAGCTGCAGGACTAGCTATATTCTTAGTTAGCAGAATTAAGTATAGCATAGATGAAGAAGCTAGAATCACAAATGCTGAAGAAAAGGTAATAAATAAACTAAAAATGATTAGAGATGCACAAATTACATTTCAAAGTGTAAATGGTAATTACTCAGACAATTGGGATTCACTTCTTAACTTTATTGAATATGGTAAAATTTTTATTGTTCAGAGGAGAGAAGAAACTAAACTTCTAGATTATGGTGCAGAAGAAACAACACTTTATATTGATACTCTCGGAAGCGTATCCGTCATTGATTCTATTTTTTCTTCTTATAGTAACTTTAGTGTAAATAACCTTCCATTTGTACCTGGATATGAAGATATTAAATTTTTAATGTGGGCAGGAGAAATTGAAAAAGGAGGCGTGTCTGTAAATGTTGTTGAGGTTAGAAATCCAAAGCCTTTTGATCCTAATAGAAAGGAAAGCAATGAAGCTAATATTAATAAACCTTTGAGGTTTGGTTCAAGAACTAGTATAACAACTGCAGGTAATTGGGAATAATTCTATCTAATTGACTTCCAAATCGAGAAACCACACTTTATTCGTCCTAAAATTAAAAGAAGGTTTACATTTTTATGAAACCAATTCTTTAAATAATTCTGATATTTTAAATCTTAACTCTATTAATAAAAAGACTTCTAACGTCTATGAGAATATTAAATTAATATCATTATCAGATAATTTTTTGATTCTACCCTCTGAGATAAACAAATCATTAAGTATTGAATCAATAGGGAAAACACTATCAAAAACAAATATTAATAATTTTAAAAAAAATCAAGTTAATAATATTGAAATATATTTTAAAGAAAATTACAAAAACAAATACATTAGTTCTTATCACCATATTTCTGAGATATTAATATCAAAAAAAAACATAAATAGTAAAACTCTATTATTAATTTTATTCCTTGATGACAAAATAATTATTGTATTATTTAATAAGGATAAATTATTATTTTATAATCAATTTAAATATGTGAAAAATAGCTTCATCAAGTATATTTTTTTAGTTTTTGAAGAATATGGATTAAAAAAAGAAACAATTGAAATTAATATAATTGACTCGTTTAGCTTTAATTCAAAAATTAAAAATGAATTTTTAAAATATTTTGATAAAATTGTAATGTACAAAAAATCTTTAAATGAAATAATCACCTCGAATGTCTAAAAAAATAGCTCTTTTTCCTGGCACTTTTGATCCTTATACTAAAGGCCACCATGATATAGTAATAAGAGGATTAAAGATTTTTGATACAATTCATATCGCAATAGGAAATAATCCAAAAAAGGAAAGATATTTTGAAATTGATATGATTTTATCTAAAATAAAAGAGCTGTATTCGACTAATAAAAATATAAATGTTATTTCGTATAACAAACTAACTGCTGAAGTAGCAAAAGATCTCAATGCAAATTATATTTTAAGAGGCTTAAGAAATACAACTGATTTTGAATTTGAAAATTCAATTTCTCAAATAAATAGAGATTTAAATTCAAAATTGGAAACTGTTTTTTTAATAACATCACCAGATTTAGCTCCAATTAGTTCTTCAATAATAAGGGATGTAGTAAAATATGGTGGAAATATTAATAAATACCTTCCCTATAAATTAAAAAAAATATGAAATATCTATTTATAACCATTTTAATTTTGTTATCCATTAATATCCATAGCCAAACTAATAAACCGATACTACATGGTAAAAATTGGATTGCAATAACTGGAAAACCACTTGGTGCTACAGCTGGATCAATTATATTTAATAAAGGAGGAAATGCAATTGATGCATCTTGTGCAATGCTAGCTGCTACATCTACAATGTGGGATGTTTTAGGATGGGGAGGTGAAACTCAGGCACTAATATATCACCCAAAGCTTAAGAAAGTAATTGGAATAAATGCACTAGGCGTAGCTCCATCTAATGCAACTCCCGAGTTTTTTAAAAGTAAGGGGTATATAATACCTCCAAAATATGGCCCATTATCTGCTGTTACACCGGGAACTCCAGCTGGACTTATGACAATGCTTGCTGAGTATGGAACAATGAGCTTAGAAGAGATTTTACAACCAGCTCTTGAAATGGCAAAAGGATATCCTATTGAAGCACAAGCTGCTAATTCAATTGAAAAAAATAAAGGTGAAATAAAAAAATGGAAATATTCAAAAGAAATATTTTTAACACATCAAGGAGAGGAAAGAGAGGCTCCATATGAAGGTGAGATATTTAAACAAGATAACCTTTACAAAACACTTTTATTGTTAATAGAAACAGAAAAAGAATCACTTAATAATGGTATGAATAGAAAACAAGCAATCTATCAAGCATACAAAAGATTTTATGAGGGAGATATAGCTGATGAAATAGTAAGATCAATGAAGGAAATGGGAGGTTTAATAACAAAAAAAGATTTAAAAAATTATAAAGTCCATATAGAAGAGCCTTTAAAAATATCATATAAAGGAATTGACGTATATAAACTTACAACATGGGTACAAAGTCCAGTTTTATTACAATCTCTAAATATGTTAAAAAATTTCGATTTAAAATCAATGGGCTATAACTCTGTAAATTATATTCATTCACTCTACCAAGTGATGAATTTAGCATTTTCTGATAGAGATTTTTATTATGGAGATCCCTACTTTAAACCAAAAGAACCTATAAAAGGACTTCTTTCTGATGAATATGCAAAAGAAAGAATAAAACTAATAAGTAATAAAAATAATGAAGATATTAAGCCGGGAAATCCCTATAAGTTTCAAGAAGGTAATAATCCTTTTATGAATATCCTCCAAAATTGGGAAACTGACAATAATATTGATAAAATAAAAACATCTTTAAATATCAATAATGATATTAGTTCAAATTATGATTTTAATGAATCTTTTAATGCTGGAACAACAACAATACAAGCAGCAGATAGTGCCGGTTGGATTGTCTCCATAACACCTAGCGGTGGATGGATTCCTGCAGTTATTGCAGGAAATACTGGAATAGGTCTAAGTCAAAGAATGCAAAGTTTTGTTCTAGACCCTAAAGATGGTCCTTATAATGTTTTAGAACCTGGAAAAAGACCAAGGGCAACCCTAACTCCAACGATAGCTTTAAAGAACAACAAACCATACCTTTCCTTTGCAGTTCAAGGAGGGGATACTCAAGATCAAAATCTTTTACAATTCTTTCTTAATATGGTTGAATTTGATATGAATGTTCAAGAAGCAAGTGAAGCTCCTAATATAAATAGTTTTCAGATGAGAAGCTCATTCGGTTACCACGATAATAAACCAGGGGAACTTCTTTTACATGACTCGACTCCAAATTATATCAGAAATGAATTAATAAAAAAAGGATATAAACTAAAATTTAAGAATAAAACATCTGGACCAATCAATGCTATATTTTTTGATCTAAAAAATAAAACATTTCAAGGTGGATCTAGTGATTTTGGAGAGGATTATGGAATCGCGTGGTGATTATAATCAGTCAATATCAGTTGATATAAATATAAATTGTAGTAAAAATAAACTTTGGAAATTTATATCCTCACCAGGATATTTAAATTTATGCCACCCTTTCTGTAAACAGAATAAAGTCATACAGTGGGATCATAAAAAACATTGTGATGAACTTATTTATCTTAATGGACTCAAATACATAAGATACTTTTATAAATGGAATGAGAAAAGTGGATATAGTCTTCTCATTGGTGAAGAAAATAATAAGAAATCAAAAGTTATTTGGGAGATAATAGAGAATAATAAAACCAAGATTAATAAAACTAATTTAAAAATAACTGTATTTCCTTATTTTATGAGAAAATACCCCAAAATAGTATCACATTTACCGTACAGCTTATACATTAGACCTAAATTATCAAATTATTTAAAATCAGTCACAAAGGGAATCAAATGGTACTTAGAGAAAAAACAAGCGGTTCCAAGAAATGAATTTGGTAGACATTCTTGGTTTTCTTAGGAAATGAGAGCCTCGTGCCGGGATCGAACCAGCGACCTAGTGATTACAAATCACTTGCTCTACCATCTGAGCTAACGAGGCTAATTTTATATTTTTGGCAAATATAATATCTATTAAAAATAAAATAAATGTCCTTTTAACTTTTTATTTGAAAATTCTAAGGTAGGAAGCGGAACCTTTATATAGCTTAAAACATTTAAAAGTTTTTTTCCAAACTTTGTTTTTGATTTTATTTTTGAAAAATCAATGTCAAGTGAAAGATAAATTTGTTTATACCTTTTGAATTCGGGTATTGGATTCCCTCTGAAAAATGTTTTATTTTCAAATTCACCGATCATACCATTTGAACCATAACCAAATGATAAATTTATCCATTTTGGTATCCTATTAAGTTTAAATACCTCATTAGGTGAAAAAGAAAACCAGTATGTATGGCCATTATAATCATAAGCAAATTCTGAAAATATATTATTCTTTCCTAAATATCCATTTGCATTTTTTGCATAAAGGGTTCTACTAAAACTCATTTTTGGTTTAATAATCTGATTATCAAATATTTTCTGTTGCGCTATAAAAAATAATGAACCCAATGCATTAGCGATCATATCTGATATTGAGAAACCCCATCCTTTGTAGTAAGCATCAAAAAACTCGATTGGGGTTTGTAAAATAAGTCCTTGAAATCCACCATATAATAAGGATTTTTTTTCTGATATTTTATTTTTTTTCAAAATAGAATATCCAATATTACTTTGTAGGTATGCAGCATAAAAATGGCCTAACTTATCGACTTGATTCCATCCTTTAAAATCATTATAAAAATGAAATGGTACCCTTTGTTTATCAGAATACCATTCATATTGAAGGTATGAAATTATTCCTCCTAAAACTACGCCTTCTGCAAGAACTAATTTATAAACATTTTTTTTTGATTGAGAACTTATTGAGTCCTTTGAAATAATATTATTACTCAATAAAAAAAAAATTAATAAACATATAAGTCTCAAAATATTTCTTTTAGAGTTTTTAAGTCAACATTACCTCCACAAATAACAACTAAACACTTTGATCCTTTTTTTATATCTATTTTTTTAAATAATAAAGGAGCAAAACAAGCAGCAGCAGCAGGTTCTGGTAGTATTTTTAATCTTTCAATAATTTCTTTCATAGATAATATTATTTCATCCTCTGCTACATTAATAATCTGATCAACATACTTTTTTACAAATTCTAAAGTCAAATTTCCCGCGAATGGAGCTGCTAAAGTATCTGCTATTGTTTTATTTTTATGTGTATCAAATGTTTCTACTTTATTTGATTGAAGACTTTTAGTCATTACATTTGAATTTATTGGTTCAACACCAATTACTTTAATTTTTGGATTTATTGATTTAAATAAACAAGCCATTCCTGATATTAATCCTCCACCTCCAATACTTACAAAAACATAGTCAATACTTTTAATTTTTTCTATTATTTCTAATGCTACAGTCCCTTGTCCCAAAATAATATCCAAATCATCAAAAGGATGGATGAATGATAAATTCTCTTTCTCTATAATCTCATTACACTTATCCATCATTGGACCTTTAGTTAGAATAACATCACCACCATAAGATTTTGTTGCTTCAACTTTAGATTTAGATGCTCCATAAGGCATTACTATTTTAGATTTCACATTAAAATTGGAACATGCCCATGAAACTGCTTGAGCATGATTGCCAGCAGATATAGTAATTATACCTTTTTGTTTCTCATTCTCTGAAAGTTTTAATAATTTATTAAGAGCACCTCTTACCTTAAATGAACCTGTTTTTTGAAACAATTCCAATTTAAAAAAAAGCTCAAGGTTTAGTTGATCACTAAATGTCTTGGAAGAAATAATGGGAGTCTTATTTATATATTGATTAATTAGATTGTGTGTAGATCTAAAATCATTTAATGTGTAATTCAAACTTTATTAATAAGATTTAACTGTAATTTTAATGACTCAATTTCTTTATCTGAATTATCAATCTTTAGCATATACTCTTTTTTTAAGTTTTCAGCCGCAACAGATTCTTTTAAATAATATATGTTATTTTTTAAATTTTTAATCTCTGATTGAATAGAGTTTATTTTTTTTATGATATCGGATTTCTTTTTAATTATTTTATTTTTTGAATAAGGATTTTTTGCTAAAGAATTTAATTCAATAATAAATTTAAACTTATCAAATTCATCTTTATCCATGATTTTAGATGAAAATTTAACTACATTATCGATTGAATCTTGATATCTTTTTTTTATTTGATCAATTTTATCTTTTGGAACGTGTCCAATCTCCAAAAATTTTACTTGCAATTTAAAAAACTCATCTTGATTAATGTTATCATTCTTTGATAATTCAGAAATCTCTAAACATATTTTTTCTTTTAATGCTAAATTATCTTCGTAAATCTTTATTGAGTCTTTATCTTCAACTCTTTTTCTTTCATAAAAGAAATCACAAGCTGTCTTGAATTCATTATAGATACTATCCTTTGACTTTAAAGGCACTTTACCTATTTTTTTCCATTCTTTTTGAAGTGCTTGTATTTCGGTTGATGTTTTTTGCCAATCTGTACTATCCTTAATATTATTTACCTTATCTATAATGTTTTTCTTTAAATCTAAATTCGATTTATAAGACTCATCCATTTTTTTGAAAAATAATGATTTATTACTATAAAATTCCTTAAATGATGTCCAAAATTCTTTGCTAATATTTCTCGACGAAGTTTTAGGAATTCCACCAATCATATTCCATTTATCTTTTAAAACTAAAACTTCTTTTGATTTTAAATTCCAAGATTTAAAATCATTTGATTTAAAACTTTTGATTTCATTTATTTGATTAACAAGAGCAACTTTTTTTTCAAAGTTTTCATTTAAAGACTCCTTAATATTTGAAACAAAATCTTTCTTTTTATCATATATTTCATCTGAAGCTTTCTTTAATCTTTCCCAAATTTCATTTTGAATATCTCTACTAACTGGTCCTATATTTTTAAATTCTGTATGTAGCTCATTAAGTTTAGACACAGATTTCATAATGTTTTGGGATTCTATGAGATCCTCGGCTCTCTTACAGATATCAGTTTTTAATTCTAAATTTTTCTTTCTATCTAATTCTTTTAGCTCGAAATAAATACTTCTATTATCGTAGAATCTATCAAGGAGTGCATTATACGTAGTCCATAATGATTTATCTTTATTATTTTCAACGTGACCTAAGTTTTTCCATTTATTTTGAAAATCTTTTACTTTATTAAATGTATCCTTATCCTCAACCCCATTAATTATCTTTCTCAGGTTGACAATTATCTCTTTTTTCTTTTTAAGAATTTCAGATGGAGAGAATTTTATTTCCTCTTTATTTTCGGGTTTAGATTTATTATCAGAATTTTTACTTATTGGTTCGCTTTTAGAATCATCATTTGAAGTGACTTTAACAATCTTGTCGTCAGTTATATTTCCTGATGGACTATCTGTTTTTTCTTTTTTGAGTTCTTTATTTTTTGAATTACTCATTAGTGCAAATTTAAATAATATTTTAATTCAAAGAAGGGTCATACGGATAATTAGAAAATAATTTATTTTTTTCTCCAAATTTTTTTAAAAACTTTGACCAAAATATATCATTAGAATGTTTAAAAAGAAAATTTGTATCATATTCATTGAATACAATCCATGAATTATTATTGATCTCATCTTCAAGTTGGCCAGCATCCCATCCAGAGTAACCTAGAAAAAATTTACACTTAAACTTTTTATCTAATTTAATTCTATCAGTAACTAACTTATAATCTCCACCTAAAAAAATATTTTCTTTTATTTGCATACAGTTTTCTGAAGCAAAATTATGATTATGAATAAAATTTAAATAACTCAAATCAACAGGTCCACCATCGTAAATACTTCCTAAAATATTTTTATCATCAAAATTTTTAATAATTCCAGGATCTATTTTGTTATTTAATTTATAACCAAAGGATCCTTCATTATTATGTTCGCAAATTAAAATAACTGATCTAGAAAAATTTTTATCTCTCATTAAAGGTTGAGAAAATAAAATGCTCCCTTTCTGAACTTTATTATTAGATTTATAGTTAAAATAATCAAATGCCATTAAATTAAAATAAGTCAAAAATGAAAAAAATTCAAAATTTAAGAGTTGATTATTCAGGTGAAATTTTAAAAGTGGAAGATATGGAATCCAATCCGATAAATGAATTTAAAAAATGGTTTTATTTTGCTCAAAAAAATGTAAAAAATGAACCTAATGCTATGATTGTTTCTACACTTTCAAAAGATGGCTTAATTAACTCTAGAACAGTTTTATTAAAAAATATAACTGAAAAAGGGCTTATCTTCTTTACAAATTATGAAAGTAAAAAAGGAGCTGATTTAACTAATAATAATATTATATCATCTGTGTTTCTCTGGAAAGAGATTGAAAGGCAAATTATTATAAGAGGAAAAGCTGATAAAATTAGCAAAGAAGATTCATCTAAATACTTCAATAGTAGACCTAGAAAAAGTAGAATCGCTGCATGGGCGTCTGATCAAAGTAAAGATTTGGAGAATGAAACTATCCTTTCAGATAAATTTAAATATTACGAGAAAAAATTTAATAATAAAAACATTCCTCTACCAGACTTTTGGGGAGGATTTATAATTAAACCATTTTCAATAGAATTTTGGCAAGGGAGGTCATCTAGAATGCATGATAGGGTTTATTATGAAAAAATTAATGAGTCTTGGGTAGTTAAAAAACTATATCCTTAAATAATATCTTTTAAAGATTGAATATTTAAATTTGACTCAATTGTAAATCCTTCTCCATATTTTACGCCAATCGAATGTCCTAATTCAACTGATCTAGACTCAATAAAATTAAGAAAACCCTTAGATGAAATAAATGATTCTTTTTCCTTACTATTAGGATCATAGAACTGACTCTTAAAACAATGTATCGATTCTAATTTCTTTTCATAATAGTTAGATATATCAATTATAAAATCTGGTTTCACATAATCATTTTGAATAGAATATAATAAGTGAATAGGTCTAGTAGGTTCTTGATTAATACCTTTTAGCTCAGTCCTTACTTTCACAAGTCCAGATAAAAAAGATGCTTTTTTTACTAATTTAGATGCCTCCTCATGATCAGGATGCCTATCTTTCTGAGAGTTGGTTATAATTATTTTAGGAGAATATAATCTTATTTTTTTTATTAACGATAATAACGAACTTTCATTAACACTAAAGAATCCATCTTTTAAACCTAAGTTATCTCTAAAGTTGATTCCTAGTATTTTTTTTGATTGGTTTGCTTCTTCTAATCTAATTTTTGCAGATCCTCTTGTTCCTAATTCTCCCTCAGTTAAATCGATCATTCCTACAGAAAGTCCTTGATTTATAGACTTAAGAATAGTCCCTGAGCATGATAACTCTGCATCATCAGGATGGGCCATTATTATTAAAATATCAACGTTCATATTTAATAATTTGCGATAAATCTCTCGGCATCAAGTGCACCCATACAACCTGTGCCAGCTGCGGTTACAGCCTGTCTATAAATATTATCTTGAGCATCTCCAGTAGCAAATACTCCTTTTATATTTGTTTCTGTTGAACCTGGTTTAGTTATTATATAGCCATTTTCATCCATATCAAGAAAATCTTTAAATATAGAAGTATTTGGTTGATGACCAATGGCAATGAAAACACCTTGTAATTTTATCTCTTTTGACGTATTATTTAAATTATTGATTATTTCAATTCCTTTGACTTCTTTATCACCTAAAACCTCCTTTACCTCAGAATTCCAGTGAATTTCAATTTTTTTATTATTTAAAATTCTTTCTTGCATTATTTTAGATGCCCTCATTACATCTCTTCTAATAATAAGGTGAACATTTGAAGCTAATTTTGATAAATATAAAGCTTCCTCTGCAGCAGTATCTCCACCACCTACTACAGCTACATCCTGATTCTTAAAAAAGAAACCATCACATACAGCACATGCTGATACACCTTTACCATTAAGTCTTTGTTCTGATTCAAGGTTTAACCATTTTGCAGAAGCACCTGTAGAAATTATAACTGATTTGGATTGAATTTCGATTCCATCATCTGAAATAGATTTCAACTTCTTATCAGAAAAGTCTACTGAATTTATCATTCCTGATCTAATTTCAGCTCCAAATCTACCGGCTTGTTTTTCAAAATCAACCATCATTTGAGGACCAAGAACTCCATCTGGGTATCCAGGATAATTTTCTACATCAGAAGTTATTGTCAATTGACCACCAGGTTGATCACCCTTATAAAGTAATGTCTTTAAACCAGCACGAGAAGTGTAGATTGCCGCAGTATAACCTGCTGGTCCAGAACCAATAATTAGTACATCTACAATCTCTTGCATATTTTTTATTTATCTTTTTTTTCAGGGCGAGGTAATAGTGCCTTTCTTGATAATCTGAACTTTCCAGTGCGTTTATCAACTTCAATTAATTTTACTTTTATTTCCTCTCCTTCCTCGAGAACCCCATCCATAGATTCAACTCTCTCCCATTTTATTTCTGAAATATGAAGAAGTCCATCTTTACCTGGCATAAATTCAATAAACGCACCAAAGTCTTTTATTGATTTTACCTTACCCACATATGTTTCACCAACTTCAGGTACTGCAACTATAGCTTTAACTCTTTCAACAGCATTATCCATATCCTCTTGATTAGAAGAAAATATATTAACTATTCCATTTTCTTCAACCTCTTCAACAAGAACAGTTGCGCCAGACTCTTTTTGAATTTCCTGGATTATTTTTCCACCAGGACCAATTACTGCACCAATCATATCTTTTGCAATAGACATTTGATATGATCTTGGAGTATGAGCTTTTAAATCTGCTCTTGGTTTTTCAATTGTTTTATTCATTTCATCTAAAATATGTAATCTGCCTTCTTTTGCTTGATTTAATGCTTCTTTTAATACATCAAAAGATAAACCATCAATTTTAATATCCATCTGACAAGCTGTTATTCCATCTCTTGTTCCAGTTACTTTAAAATCCATATCACCTAAATGGTCTTCATCACCTAGAATATCAGATAAAATAGCATATTTTCCTGATTTAGAATCTGAGATCATACCCATTGCAATACCTGAAACAGGTTTTTTCAATTCAATACCAGCATCCATTAAAGCTAAGCTTCCAGCACAAACTGTGGCCATTGAGGAAGATCCGTTAGATTCTAAAATATCAGAAACAATTCTAATTGTATACGGATTATCCTCGTCTGCAGGAATAATATTTTTCAAAGCCCTCAAAGCTAAATTCCCATGACCAATCTCTCTTCTACCTGCACCCCTGTTTGGCCTAACTTCTCCAGTAGAAAATCCAGGAAAATTATAGTGTAATATAAACTTATTATAGCCTGAATGCATTGCACCATCTATCATTTGTTCATCGAGCTTAGTACCTAGAGTAACAGTGGTAAGAGACTGAGTTTCACCTCTTGTAAAGACAGCCGAACCATGAGCATTTGGCAAATAGTCAATTTCAGACCAAATTGGTCTGATTTGATTTAGTTTTCTTCCATCTAATCTTATTTTTTTATCTAAAACAGAATTTCTAATTGCATCTTTTTCTATATCATGAAAATATTTTTTAAATAAAAATTCGTCAAAATTTTCATCATCTTGATCTATAGTAGAAAGGTAATTCTCCCTTATTTTTTTGAATGAATCTCCTCTTTTCTTTTTATTCGATATTCCTTCCTGAGCAATTTTATATAGATCATCATATGTTTTGTCTCTAATGTCTTTTTCCATTTCCTCATCAGAATTTTCATGCGAATAATCTCTTTTATCTATTCCACCTATTTTCTTCAATAAATCATTTTGTAATTTACATAGGTCCTTTATTGCGTCATGAGCAACTTCTAAAGCCTCTACTATTTCATCTTCTGATACTTCTTTAGATTCTCCTTCAACCATACAAATATTTTCAGCAGAAGCACCAACCATAAGATTTAATGTTGAATTATCAATTTGCTCTTGAGTAGGATTAACAACATATTTTCCATCAGTTTTTACAACTCTAACTTCAGAAATAGGACCATTAAATGGTATATCAGAAATTGTTAATGCAGCAGATGCTGCTAATGCTGCTAATGCATCAGGAAGAACATCTTTATCAGCACTTATTAAATATATTAATACCTGAGTATCAGCATGATAATCAGAAGGAAATAATGGTCTTAAAACCCTATCAACAAGCCTACAAATTAAAACTTCATGATCAGACAACCTACCTTCTCTTTTAAGAAATCCACCGGGTATCTTTCCAGCTGACGCAAATTTTTCTTGATAATCAACAGAAAGGGGTAAAAAATCAACGTTATCCATTGCTTCTGGTTTGGATACTACTGAAGCTAAAATCATGGTTTTACCCATTTTTAAAACAACTGATCCATCAGCTTGTTTAGCTAACTTTCCAGTTTCAATTGAAATCTCTCTTCCATCTGAGAGTTTAGTACTAACATTTATAGGTTTATTCATAAGTTATGATTTTATTGATATCAGTTGCAAAAACTTGAAGAAAAAAGTAGAAACTTCTACTTTCTAATGTTAAGCTTTGAAATTATTTCTCTATATCTATCAATATGTTTAGAAGAAAGGTAATTAAGTAATTTTCTTCTTTTACCAACTAATCTTAACAGACCCATTCTAGATGAGTGATCATTTTTATTTACTTGTAAATGATCAGTAAGATGTTTGATTCGATAGGTAAACAAAGCTATTTGAGATTCCGCAGAACCTGTATCATTGTTCTTCTTCAACCGGCCATGATTTTTAAAAATCTTTTGTTTCTCGTCTTTATCTAAATACATGCTTAGCCAAAGTTTAAATTATTATTATTTATTAAAATTCGAGCAAAAATAGATAAATATTAGTTATTAAAAAAATTATAATTTTTTATATGACACTAACAGTTTTTGTTTAAGATTATCAAATATATTGTATTCAAATATTCTTGAATCTTTTTTAGATAAATACAATAAAAATAAACCTATAGGAAATAGAATCAAATTAGATAACCATGCAGCTATCAATGGAGACATTATACCTTCCCTAGCCCATTTTATACCAAGAATATTCAATACATAATATATAATATAAAATAAGATAGAAATTATAACAGGAACACCAATACCTCCTTTTTTAATAAGAGATCCAAGAGGGGCTCCAATTAAAAACATTGATATACATGCAAAAGCAGTTGCATATTTTTTTATGAGTTCAATTTCATTCTTATTGATTTCAAAGTCTTGCGATTTTATCCTTGCAGAGTTAATACTTAAGTTAGTCTTTATGCTTCTAGCATTATTTAGTGCTTTTGTGTAGACTTTTTTATTTTTTTCAAGACTCTTACTCAAATACATAGTAGTTGAATCGTCCAATATTAATGGTTTATTTTTTTTGTCGAAGTACTCTAACACCTTATCATCTTCATTTAATTCGCTTCTCATAAACTTTACATCTTCTGGTAAAATAAAGTTATTTTTCATATGGTAATCATAAAATGTAGAAGCTGTTTTAAACATCACATATTTCTGTTTGCTTTTTGAATAATTTAAGGAATCAATTGAATTAGATAATTCGTAAATATTTTTCATCCTATAATCACCTGCAAATAACTCTTCTTTTGTTCTTTTTAAATCGAAGGATGACATATCAAAAATTAATTTCATATACGAAAAGTCATTTCTATAAAATTGATTAATATACTTAACTTTTGATCTATCTGATGGAACTTCTGTGTAGCTATTACCATCATATAATTCAAATACAAGATATCTATCTCCTTTAATTGAATACATATTAGCCGAGTCAGAAAGAATAACCCTATTATTGCCTCTATATGTTACATGGTCATATATCATAACATCTTTAAGTAATTTATCTGATATTTTTTCATTAGCCTTTATGGTATATCCAGGAATACCACTATAAAATTGTCCTTCTTTAAGATCCATTGATGGTTTTTTTCTTTTAATGTCATATAATAAACTTAGTGCCTTTAAATTTGCTTTGGGAACTATATAGTTATTAGAAAAAAACGCAAAAAAAGATATAAAAACTGAGATTATAAAAAGAGGCAAAAGTGTTCTCAAAATAGATATTCCAGCACTTTTTATAGCAACGAGCTCATTATTTTCTCCTAAATTTCCAAATGTCATAATTGAAGACAAAAGAACAGCAAGAGGCAAAGCATCTGGAGTAATTCTTACTGAGAAGTAGAAAAGAAATTCAATTAGAACAAAGAAACTTAAATCTTTTCCAAGAATATCATCAAAGTACTTCAACATGAATTGAAGCAATAAAATAAATACAACAACAAAGAATGTTACTAAGAAAGGACCGATAAATGATTTTAATAATAATTTATCAATCTTGTTAATAGAGGTGAAAGGTTTATGCACCAATAATTTCTTTTAATTGAGATAACAGATTATCCCATATTTGGTATGATTCTTCTAGATCGTCAGTCTCAGTATATTCTTCAACTCTAACGAATACTGATTGAGTCAATTCGTTGATTTCTAGTCTAAATTCTAAAGTATCATTATCCTTAGGTTTTTCATCATCGTTAAGAAATCTAAATTTTACATACCTATTATTCTTTATAGAATCAATTTTTGCTATTCTCTCATCCCCATCAACTAGAAAAATTAAGGTCTTATCAATGTTATTAATATTAACATCATCTGCAAACCACTGACATAATCCAGTTGCAGTACTAAGATAAGGGAAAAGCATTTTTCTTGAAGCGTTGATTTGATATTCACCAACAAATTTTTGCTTAGACATTAATTAGTTTTTTTTATCAATTCGTTAAATATAAAATAATTTTCAAGAACCAAAAACATTTTCTTTATTTATAATAATATATCTAGATTTGCCTTCTTTATAGCGAGGTAGCTCAGGTGGTTAGAGCGTCGGATTCATAACCCGGAGGTCGGGGGTTCAATTCCCCCTCTCGCTACAATTACCTTGTAAAAACATAATTTAAATTATCCGATAAATTTATTAATATTATTTATAAGAACCCTCGACAATAAGATTCGCATTTAAATAATTCTTATTTATATTAAATTTAATAGAGTTTAAAACACTCTTGATTTCTTTGAGTTCTTGCATATATTTTTTTCTATTGGTTTTTAATTTCTTTATAAAGTTCTTGAAATTAACTGGATCAGTATTTTTTAAGTTATTATATTTTTTTTCCATTTCATCCCAAGAACTAAATA
>CAZKLB010000019.1:0-23482 GCA_964553685.1 uncultured Marinoscillum sp. | reverse complement strand
AGAATTTCTTCTAAATACCAGAAAAAAAGATTTCATCCAGTGCTTAAAAGATACAAGGATCATCTAGGTACAGATTATGCGGCTCCAAGAGGAACATCAATATTTTCTGTAGCTGATGGAAAAGTTGTAGAGGCTAGGTATACAAGAAATAATGGATATTATGTTAAGATAAAACATAATAATATTTTTTCCACTCAGTATTTACATATGTCAAAATTTGCAAAAGGAATTAAACCTGGAAGGTTAGTAAAACAAGGAGAAATAATTGGTTATGTTGGTTCCACAGGTCTAGCAACAGGCCCTCATGTATGTTTTAGGTTTTGGAGGAATGGAAGGCAAGTCGATCCATATAAGCAAAACGATTTACCTCAAGGTGATCCAGTAAATCCTAACCACTTAAGTGCTTTTAATTATGTAAAAGAAAAATATTTTCAAAAGGTTGAAGGTTAATAATTTTCAGCCTTTTTCTCAGCTATTTTAGCTATATCCTTAAGTACTTTAAATAAGAAATCAATGTCTTGCTTTTCTCTTCTATGATTAACACAGTTGATTCTTAATACATTTTCACCATTAATTTTTGTGCCAGAAAGAAAAACCCTTCCATCTTCTTCAATCATTTCTGTTATCATTTTATTTAATAAAGAGTCTGAAACTTTTGTATAGTTACTTACATATTTAAAACATAATATAGATAACTCTGGATAGTGTAGTGGTTGAAAAAGAGGATCTTTTTCTGCTATTTGATACGCATACCTTGCCATATCAATATCGTTCTTAATGCTTTTTTTTATTTTATTATATCCAAATGTTTTGATAGTCATCCACACCTTAAGAGCTTTAAAATCCTTAGAGAGCTGTATGCTATAGTTCATGAGATCATCTCTTTCTTCAATTTCTGTTCCACCTTGAAGATATTCAGGAATTAAGCTAAACGTTTTTTTTAAGTGCTCTTTGTTTTTTACAATAACACACGCAACTTCAAAAGGAACAAATAGCCATTTATGAGGATTTATTAATATTGAATCTGCTTTATCCAACCCCTTAAAAATTTTTTTACAAGAAGATAAGCTTGCTGCCGGACCCCCATAAGCCGCATCTACCATAAACCATAGATTAAATTCCTTACAAATTTTGGATATTGCGTCTAGTGGATCGATAGATCCGGTATTTGTTGTTCCCGCCGTCCCTATTACTCCAATAGGTAAAAGATTTTTATTTAAATCATCTCTAATTTTTTCTCTTAATTTTTTTGTCTGAAGCTTAAATTCATTATCGACTTCAATTTTAACTAAATTATTAATTCCTAAACCAAGAATATCCATAGCCTTATCGATACTTGAGTGTGATTCTTTAGAAACATATATTCTCATTTTCTTGCTCCCGTATATACCATCTTTGTTGATTGAATCTCGTCCTTTAATTTTTCTTATAATAGCAATATTCATAAGATTTGCAACAGATCCCCCACTAACAAAAACACCTCCACTTTTTTTATTATGATAACCTATAAATTTTGAGATCCAGTCTATAGATATTTTTTCAATTTCTGTATTAGCAGGTGCGCTATGCCATTTTAAATTATTTTGATTTAGTGCACTTTTTAAAAATTCTCCAATAATTCCAATTTGATTTCCACCTCCTGTTATGTAACCATAATAATTTGGACTTGGATTAAAATTGGAATATTTAAGTAAGTTTTTATCAAGATGAGTGAGCACATCTTCCGGTTTGCATTGTTTGTTTTTTTCTGTTAAATGAAAAACCTTTTTAATTTCTGAAGGAGTTTTATTCTCATAAATTTTTTCTCCTCTAAGTTTTTGGGAGTACCAGCTCTCAATCATTTTATTAGATTGATTAACTAAATCCCTGAAAGTTTTTTTAGAAAAATCCATTTTTATTAGTTTGAGTACTCTTTTCTTGTAGGAACAAAAACATCGATTAACTCACAATCAGTTAATGCTTTTCCAGAATGCGTTATATTTGATGGAATAACACAAACTTCATCTTTTTTTAAGGTTTTTACTTTATTATTTATTTCTAATTCAAAGGTTCCATTTTTGACATATAAAGTTTGTTCATGGATGTGGTCATGAGGAGGGATTTTACTTCCTTTTTTGACTTTCCAAAATGCTAAAGTCATTTCTTTTCCATGAATAAACTTTCCTTTAAACCCAGGGATTATTTCTTTTCCTAAAATATTCTTTAATTTATTGATCATTTTTCTCCCAATATCTTTTTAAACCAACAACACTCATATAAGGTGGATTAGCCGCATAATATTGATCAATTAACTCATCACTAATATTTGCTGTTTGCATTTTTTTATAAACATATTCATTAAATTTTTTAGTTAGAATTCCATCATCTAAAAATATTGTTCTTTTTTCTTTTATCCACAAAGACCAATCAGATAAAGCTAATCTAAGTTCATCGATATGATTTTTGACATTTTTGTGCTCACCGAAATGAGTAAGATATATTTTTTTTGGATTTTCTTTTTCCAACACTTTGAGACTGTCCTCCCATTTTTCCAAATTAATATCTGGCGGTGGACAAGCAGGCAGAACTGGGCCATTGTGTATTTTGGCTCCTGCTATATCACCGGTAAAAATACTATCATCAAAACCCCAAGCTATGTGGTGGCTTGCGTGTCCAGGGGTATGGAAAGCCTTAAATTCTAAGCTCCCTATTTTAATTATTTGGTTATCATCAACTGATATTACCTGTTCTGAGTTAATGGCTTCTACACTTCCCCACAATCTATCCATCTGATCCCCATAAATTTTTGTCGCAGAGGACATAAGTCTTTCTGGAGAAATAAGATGCTTGGATCCTGCTGGGTGAACATATATATTAGCCCCATTTTTTGCAAACTTCCAAGCTCCCCCAGAATGGTCAAGATGAATATGGGTTACTAAAACGTTTTTTATCTTATTAATATCAATATTTATTTTTTTTAGAGAGTTTTTGATGTTATTGTAATAAATAGATGGGCCTGTTTCTATAAGAACAAGATCATCATTATCTTTAATAAGAAAGCATCCTATTGCGGCTTTTTTATTCAAAAAATTTATATCAATTATTTTAATCATATTTACTAATATTATTTAAGTATTTATGTTATCAAAAAAATCTAAGGATATTTTTCAGGATTATATGCCTGGTAATATATGTTTTGGTTGTGGAAAAAGCACAAAGAATGGGCTTCATATAAAAAGCTATTGGAAGGGTGACGTCTCGGAGTGTGTTTGGGTACCAAAAAGTACTCACCAAGGATGGAAAGGTATAATGAATGGTGGTATAATTGCAACAATTATTGATTGCCATATAATGGGAACATCAATGGCATATGCATATAAAAATGAAAATAGGGAATTAGGCTCATCTCCAGAGTATAAGTATGCAACGGGAACAATGAAGATCAAATATTTAAAACCAACACCTAACAATAAAGTACTATTGAGAGCCAAAGTATTATCTTATTCAGAGAAAAAGGTTCATGTCTCATGTGAACTTTTTTCCAAGGGAGAAGTTACAGTTATTGGTGAAGTAGTTGCGTTTCGTGTTTATGATAGTAGCAAAGAAAAAAATCTATTTCAAATTTAAATTCCTGAGGCATAAATGATGCCTCCTAAAAGTAGTTTTATAAATCTTTCATCTTTATAGGTTTCTCCTCTATGGCCAAGTCCAGTATAAAATGATCTTCCTCCATCAAACTCATGATACCATGTTATTGGATGATATTTTCCATTTTTACCACCATTGTATGAGTCTTCTTCTAAATTAAGTAATTCTTTAATATAGGGTTTATAATCCTTGAAATTATACCATTCGTCCTCTATATTCCAGGTTTTATTAAGATGCTTAGTTGAAATATGTTTTCTGTCCACTGTTCTTATTTTTGCTTGTTGAATTTCTGGGTGATTCAAAAAGTATGCACCCACTAATCTACCATACCATTCCCAATCATACTCAGTATCTGTTGCTGAGTGTATTCCAACAAAACCCTTCCCCGATCTAATGAATTTTTTCATTTTTTCTTCTTCATCTTTATTAAGTATGTCTAGGGTTGTACATAAAAATATTAAAACGTCATTTTTTTGAAGGGTTTCATCAGATAGAAATTCCGAACTGTTGGTAACTGTAACATTAAAATCATTTTCTTTACCAAGTCTTGTAATAAGATTAATGCCTTCCAAGATTGCCTCATGGTGAACGAAACCTTGAGTTTCAGTAAGTACTAATACTGAGAAGCTATTATTTTTTGAAAAATACTTTTCACTTAAAAATTTTTTTTCTTGAATAAAATTTAAAGATAAGAAGAGTAAAGCAAGGAATATTTTAATAGTCATAATTAATATTATCTTTATAAATATAATGAAAATTGGATCCCTTTTTTTTTTAATAGCATTAACGTCTTGTTCATTTGATGAGGAACAAGAAAAACAAAATGAATGGATTGATAAAAGGGTAAAATTTCTTCTTTCTGAAGATGGTTATTTAAACTTAGCAGGTTTATTCAACGTGTCTCAAGGCTATTACTCAATGGGTTCAGATACATTAAATGATATTGTTCTTCCAAATGTATTTCCTAAAGATTTTGGAAAAGTTTTTGTTACAGACTCAACGATTTCCTATGAATTTTATGAAAAAGTTTTATATAAAGATTCAATTAATACGACAAAAGCATTTGTGAATAACTTTAAAAAAGAGGAATATTTTACATGGAAGAACTTTAGAATGTATGTACACTTTGATTCAGGCGTAAAGGCTATAAGGCTAAGAGACATGAATCATCCACTTTTAGATCAAAAGATTAAACTAGACATGTTTAAATATGATAATTCATATGAGGTTATCGGAAAGTTTTTACCATACAAAACTGAAAAAAAAATAAAATTATCTAATGTACAAGGTGTCACTTTTTATGATAGAATCCCCGGTAAACTCGTATTTAAATTATTGGGAAAAGAGTACGAGTTAGAACCAACATATGCTAATAGCGGTAATTTCTTTGTTGTTTTTGGTGACGCTACAAATGGAAACACAACCTATGGAGGTGGAAGATTTATGTATGTAAACCTTCCTGACGATAATGGAAATGTTACTCTTAACTTTAATGAATCTTTTAATCCACCATGTGTTTTCTCTTCGTTTACAACTTGCCCAATACCTAGTAAAAATAACATTTTAAATATTCCAATTATTGCTGGAGAAAAAAATTATAATGGATTATCATTTAGTAGCGTCTATCAATAAATTTTTCTAAATTAGAGATGTTGTAAGCTTAATTAAATATGTTACGAAGAAATTTTATTAAAAACTGTGCGCTTTCTGCACCATTAATCTCCTGTATGAATTTTAAAGAAAATAACGAGCTATTTTTCGATATTGGTTTAGCCCAATGGTCCTTTAATAGAGCTCTTAATTCGGGGAAGATGAAAAACCTTGATTTTGCTTTGATAGCAAAGGAAAAGTATAACATTACTACCGTTGAATATGTTAATCAGTTCTTCTTCGATAAAGCAAACGACAAGAAATATCTCTCGGAAATGTTAAAAAGAACAGAAGATAATGGCATTAGGAATTTTTTAATAATGATTGATGATGAGGGCGATTTGGGCGATACAAACAAAAATAAGAGAAACCTATCTGTTGAAAATCATAAAAAGTGGGTTGAAGCAGCTAAATTTTTAGGATGTGATCACATAAGGGTAAATGCCCAGGGATACGGATCCGAAGAAGAAATTTCTAAAAATGCCTCCGAATCATTATCTGCTTTGGGTGAATTTTCAGAGCCTTTTGGTATTGACATTATTGTAGAAAATCACGGAGGATATTCTTCTGATGCTAATTGGTTAGTAAATGTTATAAAAAATACAGGAAGAAAAAACATTGGTACTCTTCCAGATTTTGGTAATTTCTGCGTAAGGAAAACCCAAGATAATTTGTCAGATTGGGGTTCAACATCAGATGAGTGTTCTTACGAGTATGATAAATATTTGGGGGTTAAACAGATGCTTCCTTATGCCAGAAGTGTAAGTGCGAAAAGTTATAGCTTTGATAATGATGGAAACTCAATAGAAATAGATTATTATCGAATGTTAAAAATTATAAAAGAATCTGGATATAACGGGTACATCTCAATAGAGTATGAAGGTGATAAACATTCTGAGGAAGAAGGAATTAGATTGACCCAAAATTTGCTTATCAAAGCAGCCTCTTCTGTCTAGTCTTTACTGTTGATAAAAACTCCTGTTAGAATTAAAATCATCCCTCCGACCTGGATAATATTAATTATTTCTCCATCTGCAATTCCTATAAAAATAGCAACTATCGGCATTAGATATGTAACCATTGAGGCAAATACTGTATCTTTTATTTTAATCAGATTATAAAATATCAATGTTGCAACAGAGGTACTTAAAAATCCTAAAACAAATACATAAAAAAACTCTAACTTGTAACTTTCATAATTATTCATATGATCAATAAACGGCGTTTCACTTAATAAAATATAAAAAGTAACCGGAAGAATAGAAACAATAGAAAAGCTAGTAATTGTAACAGGCTTCAAATGATTAAGATGATATTTAATTAAGTTAAGGTTTATACCATACAATAATGTAGCTAACACAACAAAAAGACCAAATACATTATTCCCTATGACACCAACTTGAGAAGAAAAAATAATTAGTATAGTTGTGCCTACAAAACCAGTAATTAAACCAATTATATTATTTTTAGTGGCATTTTGTTTATAAAAAACAACACCTATTAGGAGAGCAAAAAACGGTGTTAAAGATGTTAAAACTCCTGATGTTGCGCTGTCAATATTTGTCTGTGCAATGGGGTAAAGGAAATAAGGAATAACATTACCTACTATCCCTGAAATAAATAAAATTAAGTAGTCTTTTTTTTTAATTTCTTTAAAATTCTTACCAAGGAATGGAATTAATACCACCGCAGCAAATGTTAGCCTTAAAGAACCAATTTCATAAGGTGATAAGGAAACTAAAGCTTTCTTAATAAGGATAGGTGAGCTGCCCCAAATAAGGCTTAAAATAAATAATAAAAACCACGGATATAATTCTTTTTTAAAAACCATGCAATAAGACTTATTTATTAAAGACAGTATTTATTTCCTCTAATATTTCTAACGAGCTACTCTCTTTTTCACTGTGAACTAGCTTAAGTCTATATGGTTTAAAGTTATCAATACCTCTAAAGTAATTATTGTAATGTCTTCTCATCTCAATAAGACCAAGCTTTTCACCTTTCCAACGAATGGAAAAATCAATATGTTTCCTCACAGCATTTATTCTGTCAGTAATTGATGGGCTTTTTTTATGTGTTTTATTTTTCATAAAATGCTTTATCTCATTAAAAATCCACGGATTACCGATTGCTGCCCTACCAATCATTATGCCGTCAACATTATATCTTTCTTTATATTCTATAGCTTTTTCAGGTGAATCTATATCACCATTGCCAAATATTGGTATGTTGATTCTGCTGTTGTTTTTTACATCTGCTATATATTCCCAGTTTGCTTCTCCTTTATACATTTGTTTTCTAGTCCTACCGTGTATCGTTAGTGCTTGAATGCCAACATCTTGAAGCCTTTCAGCAACCTCAACTATTTTAATAGACTTATCGTCCCACCCAAGCCTTGTCTTTACAGTTACAGGTATTTTAACCTGTTTGACTATTTCTTTTGTCATTTTTTGCATTTTATCTAAATCTAAAAGAATACCAGCTCCAGCTCCTCTACAAGCAACTTTTTTAACCGGGCAACCATAATTAATATCTAGAACTTCAGGTTTTGCTTTTTCAGAAATTCTAGCAGCTTCTTTCATGGATTCGATATTATCTCCAAAAATTTGAATACCTATAGGCCTCTCAGAGTCATAAATATCGAGTTTTTGAACACTCTTATCAGCGTCTCTAATTAAACCCTCTGATGAGATAAACTCTGTATACATCATGTCTGCGCCATTTTCTTTACAAACAGATCTAAAGGGGGGGTCACTCACATCCTCCATAGGCGCAAGTAATAACGGAAAATCACCTAACTCAATATTGCCTATCTTCATAAAAAGGTCTATTTTAATATATTATTCTGCAAAGAAAATCAATTATGAATAAAGACATAAAAGAATTAATATTTATTCTTCTTCTGGCGTTGCCAATTTTAACGATGCTTTTGATGTCCGCTTTTGTTGATTCTCCAGTTGATATTGATGTTTCTAATTTGAATAGGACGTACATGCTTGTTGGAAACTCTCTCTCTTTACTTTTCTTTTTTCTTCCATATTTAGCAATAAGAAAAAATAAAAAGTATAATATGAATTTTTCAAAATTTGATATGAAGGGCATCTCTATTTTATTATTCTCTTTTTTATTTTTTATTGTCTTTAATTCATTAATTATTGAGTGGAACAAGGGAATCGTTTTTCCAGAGTTTATGAATCAGTTCGAGGCTTGGGCATTATCAAAAGAAAAGCAGCTTGCTAAACTTACTGTTTTTTTGATTTCTTTTGAGAGCTTTAATGAATATCTAATCGGTGTTTTAGCAATTGCAATTATTCCTGGAATACTGGAAGAATTTTTTTTTAGAGGAATCTTACAGAAAAATATTTTATTAATTTCAAGGAACCCTCATCTTGCCATATGGATTTCGGCAATTATATTTAGTTTTATTCACCTACAATTTTATGGATTTTTCCCAAGAATGATAATGGGAGTCTTATTTGGATATATTTTTTATTGGTCCGGGAGTTTAACGTATCCAATAATTGCTCATATATTTAATAACTTTTTTAGTTTAACTCTTTTTTATGCAGCAAATGAAGGCCTATTTGGTCCTGACTTTAAAGTAGATATTAATTCCTCTCCAGATATTCCATTTTATATAATAATATTTTCTTTTATGGTATTTTCTTTTTCAATTTTTTATTTGAGGAAACATTTTAAAAAGATATCTTGAATAAGTGGAGAAGCGTTTTTAAAACAGGCAAATCTCATGAAGCTGAGATTGTTAGCCAAGTATTAAAAAATAAATTAGTCAATAATATTATGATAGATAAAATGGATTCATCTTATAATAATTTTGGATATTATGAGGTTTTAATTTCTGAAAAAAATTATATTCAAGCTATAAAAATTATTGAAAAGATTTCATTTGAATGAATAAGAAAAATTTAAAGAATAGGATTTTAACTGGACTTTTGGGAGGCTCTTTACTTCTTTTTTCTTCATTTCACGAATGGTCATATTTTACTGTTTTCATTATTATAATATTCTTATCATCGAGCGAATTCTTTAAGATTTTAAGAAACAATAATTTTCGACCAAATAATATCTTAGGTATTTTTTTATCTGTTCTGATATTTTTAACAATTTATTTGTATTCAAGTAAAAATATAATGTGGGGCATCCATTTCTTATTGGTCCCCATTTTACCGATAATATGTCTTTCTGCATTATATAGTTCAAAAAACAAACAGACTCTGTCAAATGTTTCAGTTACTTTTTTTGGTATACTATATATTTCTATTCCGATCTCTCTTTTAAACTTTATCGTATTTGACAATGGAGAATACGAGTCAACATATCTTTTGGCAACATTATTGTTTCTTTGGACAAGCGAGTCTTCTGCATATTTAGGTGGGACTCTATTTGGAAAAACAAAACTATTTGAATCAGTTTCTCCTATGAAAACCTGGGAGGGAGTTTTTTTTGGACTTGTCGCAAATCTAATTTTAGCATATTTTTTACATGATTTTTTTGGTTTTTTCTCTTATTATTTTTGGGCTATTTTCTCTATTGTTGTATTAGTTTCCGGAGTTTTCGGAGACTTATTTGAATCTTTGCTTAAGAGAAATTTTAATATAAAAGACAGTGGTAATAAATTACCAGGACACGGTGGCTTTTTAGATAGATTTGATAGTTTTTTCTTTGTTATTCCTTACGTATATTTTTTTTTAAAAATTGTAGATCAGATTACTTAAAATTGTACATTTACATAACCAAAACCCAAAAAGGATAGATATGAGTTATAAAGAACCAGCTCCTATCATGCATGAAAAGGATCCTCTCGAGTCGATGATGAAGAGGTTTCATGTTGCAGCTGAATATTTAAATCTTGATGAGGAAATTTATAACGTCCTCAAGTCTTCAGTAAAAAAAATAATAGTTTCTCTACCTATTTCAATGGATAACGGAAAAATAAAAGTTTTCGAAGGATACAGGGTTATTCATTCAAATATATTAGGACCATCTAAAGGTGGATTAAGGTTTGATCCTGGAGTGAGTCTTAACGAGGTAACTGCTCTTGCCGCTTGGATGACATGGAAATGTGCAGTTGTTGATATACCTTATGGAGGTGCAAAGGGCGGCATATGTTGTGACCCAAAAACAATGAGCCCTTCTGAGCTTGAGCGTCTTACAAGAGCTTATACCCAAGCTATGCATGATGTGTTTGGTCCAGATAAAGACATTCCTGCTCCTGATGTTGGGACGGGACCTGATCAAATGGCATGGTTGATGGACGAATATTCTAGATCTCGGGGGGTCACTGTTAATGCTGTTGTAACAGGAAAACCAATTATTCTTGGTGGTTCAGCAGGACGTATTGAAGCAACGGGAAGAGGTGTTATGGTAGCTGCTCTCTCAGCTCTGACAAAATATAAAATAAACCCATTTAAAGCAACAGTAGCTGTGCAGGGATTTGGAAATGTAGGTTCATGGGCTGCGTTACTTCTCAAAGAAAGAGGGTGTAAGGTGGTAGCAATTTCAGACGTATCTGGTGGTTATTATAATCCAAAAGGAATAGACGTGGGAAAAGCAATTCAATATAGAAATGAAAATAATGGAACTTTAGATAAGTTTTCTGGTGGTGATAAAATTTCAAATGAAGAACTGCTTTCATTGAAAGTGGATGTTTTAATCCCAGCTGCTTTAGAAAATGCGATAACTGATAAAAATGCAGATAATATAAAAGCTAAAGTTATAGTCGAGGGAGCTAATGGACCTACCTCTCATGAGGCAGATGAAATTTTAGAAAAAAATGAAATAATAGCGGTTCCAGACATACTTGCAAATGCTGGTGGTGTTATTGTTTCTTATTTCGAATGGGTTCAAAATAGACTTGGTTTTAAGTGGACAAAGAACAGAGTATACAGAAGAAGTGATTCTATTATTAAACAATCATTTAATAATGTTTATTCTATAGCAAAAAAATTTAAAGTTTCCCTTAGAACTGCTGCTTATATTGCAGCTATTGATAAAGTATCAAGAACATATAAATATAGAGACGGATCATTTACGTTCCAGAAAAATGGTGAGAATTCATAAAGAGGGCTATTCTTTTTTGTTTTTTTTATTCCTTTGTCTTGTTGGAATAAATGTATTATTTTATTTTTTCAAGATCCCCCAAATTATAACAATTGGGGTTTTTGCTTTTTCAATCTTAACATTTATTTTTTTTCTTCAGTTTTTTAGAAACCCATACATAAATAAGAATATAGATAAAAATAAAATCATTTCTCCTGCAAATGGTAAAGTTGTATTTATTGGTGAATCTCATGAAGATGAGTTCTTTAATGAAAAAAAAATTATGATATCAATATTTATGTCTCCTTTTGATGTACACATTAATAGATACCCGACATCAGGAAAAATTAAATATTATAAATATCATAAGGGAAAATACCTAGTAGCGTGGCATCCAAAATCTAGTTTGCTCAATGAGAGAACAACCACTGTGATTGAAAATGAAAACACATCTATTTTAGTAAGACAAATAGCAGGCTTTGTTGCAAGAAGAATAGTTAACTATTCTAAATTTGGAGATAGTGTTAATCAAGCAGATCAGTTGGGATTTATCAAGTTTGGATCTCGTGCAGATATTTTTTTACCTATTAATACTAAGGTGAATGTTAAATTAAATCAAAAAACAGTTGGTGGGGTTACAGAGATAGCTGAATTAAATTAATTTATTTTCTACCATAGCTATTATTTTTTTTAGGTATTTCTTATCAGTTTTATCAAAGCTGTTATATTCTTTACTGTCAATATCTAAAACCCCATAAACTTCATGCTTCTTTCTTATAGGAATTACAATTTCTGACTTAGACATGGAACTACATGCAATATGACCAGGAAATTTATTAACATCCTTTACGATAAATGTTTTATTTTCTTTCCATGATGTTCCACATACACCCTTCCCCAATCCAATTCTAAAACACGCTACGGGTCCTTGAAAAGGCCCAAGAACTAGTTCATTAGATTTTACTAAATAAAAACCAACCCATAAAAAGTTATATGTATCTTGAATTGCAGCTGTAATGTTTGAGAGAATTGCAAGAATGTCTTTCTCATCACCTATTAAGGATTCTATTTGATTACAAAGCTCAATGTATCTTTCCTCTTTGGATAGGTTTTTATTTATTTTAATTTCATGCATTATTCTGAATAATATATAATTTGTCCTCTAAAATATTATGATATTTATATTTATCGGTATTTATTTTTGGTGAATCTATCCCCTTGATAAAATTAATATTAGACTTAAATATTCTTGCTTCATTCCAAAGGTTTTTTTCAATAAAATAATTTATCGTTTTAGTTCCACCTTCTACTAATATACTTGAAATACCTTTGCTGTAAACATCATTTAATATAAGATCTAAATCAAAGGATTTTGTTTTTATAAACTTCACATTACCTTCTTCCTTATCTAACCTTCTGTTATATATAAATGTTTTGTTAGGACCCTCATGTATATTTAGATTTTCCTTTAATCTTGAGTTTGGATCTAAAATAATTCTTATAGGATGATTTCCATTCCAATTACGAACATTCAGTCTAGGGTTATCTCTGTTTGCTGTTTCAACACCAACTAATATCCCATCTTCTTGAGACCTCCATCTGTGAACGTAACTTCTTGACATTTCATTTGATATCCACTTTGAATCTCCATTTTCTCTAGCAATAAATCCATCCTTTGTTTCAGCCCATTTTAATATTATGTAGGGAAGATTTTTTTTATGGTTATAAAAAAACCTACGATTTAAAAATTTTCCATCATCTTCTAAAATACCTGTTATAACTTCTATATTATTATCTCTTAGTTTTTTTATTCCTTTTCCATTTACACTTGGGTTTGGGTCAATATTAGATATTATAACTTCCTTGGGTTTAAATTTAATTAAGCTATCAACACAGGGGGGTGTTTTCCCATGATGGGAGCAAGGCTCCAAATTAATATAAATCGAACTTCCTTCAATTTGTTTTTTTTCTTTTATACTATTGATAGCATTTATTTCTGCGTGTGCTTCACCATATTTTTGATGAAACCCTTCCCCAATTATTTCATTATTTTTAACAATAACACACCCGACAAGTGGGTTTGATAAGACATAACCAAGACCTTTTTCTGCTAAATAAAATGTTCTATTAATATATTTGTTATGTTTTTTCATTTTCAATACTCACATGAATCAAATTCCAGTTAAAGATATTTACGGAAAAATAATTAATAAAATAAAAAATTATTCAAGCCATGAAATAAAAAGTATTACATATAAATATTTATTATTAAAATTTGATGTTTCATCAACGGATATACTACTAAATCGAAATATTATTTTTCCAGAAAATATTGATGATATATTATTAAATGATATTAAAAAAATTAATGACGGTTATCCAATTCAGTATATAACATGCTCGGAGTTTTTTTTGGATCTTAAATTTTATATAAATAATAATGTTTTAATTCCTAGACCTGAAACGGAGGAGTTAGTTACTCATGTAATTGATAGAGAAAAAAGCAATAAGACAAAAAAAGTATTAGATATAGGAACAGGATCTGGGTGTATAGCAATCTCTATTAAAAAAAATATAAATTCAGAAGTTCATGCCATTGATATTTCTGATGAGGCAATAAAAGTTGCTAAGGAAAACTCTTTAAATTTAAGTCAAGAAGTAAGGTTTTATAATCAATCTTTAGAGACATATAACCCTATAGAAAAGTTTGATGTAATAATTAGCAATCCTCCTTATATTCACAAAGATGAACTATCAAGTGTTGATAAAAGTGTTCTTGATTATGAACCCAGTATTGCTCTGTTTGTTGAAAATGATCCAATTTATTTTTATAAAAAAATTAAATCTTTTGCTAGTGAACATCTAAAAAAAGGAGGCAAGATATATTTTGAAATAAACCCTTTATATATTGAAGACCTCTTTGAACTTTACTCGAATTCTGAATTAGAAATTATAAATGACATTTATGGAAAAAAAAGATTTCTTATTATCAATGATAAATTAGGCTAAATATTTTAGTGTTCCCTTTCCAAGCTTAAAAACAAATAAACAAGCTCTTTCGCTTAGCTCAGTTTTTACTTCGTTATCAAATAATTTTATAATATCATTATATTCTCCGTAAACTATAGAACTTAGGCCATTGGTTTCAATTTCTAGCTCTTTTTTATTTTTTATTTTTTTTAAAAATTCTTTTACTAAAACTTTGTAATTATTTTTTTCTTCTTCGACCAAAAGAGGATACATGCTGATCTCAAGTGTTGCCTTCATATCATATTTTTAAGTTAAATGTAAACATAAAGTTTCTTCCTGCTTGAGGATAATAGTAATTTTCTCTTACTTCGTAATCTAAACCTCCATAATAACCAAAAGTATACCCATTGCTTGAGTACATTCTATTAAAAATATTATTGATAGAAATTTTAAAAAATAAATTATTGAATAAATTATTTATGAAGCTTGCATTTATTTCGAAATCATTAATAAAAAATGAATTGATGGTCCTATTCTTATTAGATGTATTATCAAGATATTGACTGCTTACATATTTTGTTTTCCATGCCAAATTAAAATTTTTATTTAGTCGCCATTCAATAAAATTATTACCAATTACACTTGGAGAAAAAGCAATATTAGTAACATCAAAATTATTAATTATGGTGTTATATTCACTGAAATCGCTACCGTAGTCATAAATGTATTCTTTAAAATTATATACTAAATTTTTTGATAATGATAATGAAGTGTTTATCATGAGTCGATTTGTATTAAGAGTATTAGATAGCTCTAACCCAAATCTTCTACTTTTCTTTACGTTGGTCCTTACATATGCTCCAACGTCGTTTACTTCTCCAGTTGTTATAAGTTGGTTTACATATTCCATTAAATAAATGTTTGAATTTAAAAAACCTTTTTTATAACTATAATTTTTGCCAAATTCAAAATCATAAAGTGTTTCATGTTTTGGATCAATATTGGAATCAATATAATCATTTCTTATCGGCTCTCTATTTGCAACAGCTAATGACCCATATAAGCTTACTTTTTCATTTAAAGAGCTTGTCACACCAATTTTAGGATTTAGGAAAATATTACTTTTATCTATATCAATTTCAGATTTATCATTATCGTTACCCTTCATTTTGTGTGTATATCCCCTTATTTGTAAATCACTGAAAAGCTCTGTGCTTTTTGATATATTAAAATTGTATTTAAAGAAAATATTATAATCAGTCTTAAATGATTTGGAAAAATAGTAGGGTTCTTTTATATCTATGACGGGGTCTATAATCAGACCAAAATGATCTCCATCATATTCATTAATAGCACCTCCAATGTTAAGTTCCCCATTATCCATTTTTTTAAAAAAAGAATAAGTTATGCCATAAAAATGGTTATCAAGCCACCTTCTTCTGACTAAGTCAATTTCCTTATTTTCCAATATATTATAATAATTAAATAGATTGTCGTCTTCCCTAAATTGTTCATAATAACCCCTTCCATATGTGTAGTGAAGGGCTAAGTGCAAATTAGAGTTTTTGGACACCTCATGATTGAAATGAACTTGATAATGATCTTGCTGATAATTATCTGTCTCATTTTCATAAAGATAATAATTAAAGGTTCTACCGGAATTAAGCAAGTTTTCGGATTGTTTATTATTGTATCCATTATTTGCTATTACAGCATTCATGCCATCTAAATCATTCTCTATTCGTGATTGAGGAGTACCCCACCAAGACTGATAGGTTTTTTCTTTACCTGAAAAATTAATTAAATCAATTACTGTTTTTTCCCCATAATAACTTGCTGACGCATAGTATGATTTAAGATCTGAAGATGACCTATCAATGTAACCATCTGAATTTATTTTTGATAATCTTAGATTAAAATTGACTTTTTCTTTAATGAGTCCCGAGTTTATCTCTAAAGAATTTTTAAATGTTTTAAAAGATCCGGCAGAAGAAGAATAGTTTACTCTAAAATCCTCAGTAATATTTCCAGTTTTAATACTTACCGTTCCCCCAAACGCACCACCGCCATTAGTTGAGGAACCAACACCACGTTGTACTTGAATACTACTGGACGATGATGCTAGATCAGGCATATTAACCCAAAACACCCCGTGCGATTCCGAATCATTATATGGAATGCCATTGATTGTAACGTTTATTCTCGTTGCATCGCTACCTCTTATTCTTAGGCTAGTATATCCTACTCCATTACCTGCGTCAGAAGTTGCATAGGTTGACGGTGTAGATTGAATTATAAAAGGAATATCACTTCCAATATTATTTTTCTCTATAAAATTTTTGGTAACATTTGAATATGCATATGGACTATTTCTTTTGACTCTTGTCGATGTGACTTTTACCTCATCATTTAAAATTATTCCATCATCAAGAATAAATTCTATCATCTTTTTATCTTTGACCCCAACATTAAATTCGTTTGATAAATACCCAACGTGCGATATTCTTATAATGATAGAATCGAGGTCTGTATTTAAATAAAACATTCCCCTATCATCAGAGAAAAGAATCTGATTTTGTGATGGTATGAGTATGTTTGCTCCACCTATGTAATTTCCATCATTATTTTTAACTATACCCTGAACTGATTTTTGTGAGTAGGTTGAAAAGGTAATAAAAAGTAAAATTAGTATCCTCATATTATATATTTATGAATTAAAAAGGATGCTAAATTTTATGAAATAAAATTTATACTACGCCAGCATTATCTGGATCAGTTTTAAGAGTATAATCTCAGCCATTAATTTGGCACCCCTATATAATAAGTAATTTATTTACTAAATTTTATAAAATCAAGACATGAGATCGTTCTGTTGATTAATGTTCCTTTCGCAATAATGAAATCAAGTTTTCTTTCTTTGAGAGTATCTATATAATAGTTATATATTTCCATTCTATTTTTAGGGTTTTCTCTCAATTTATCGAACTCCCAAGGAATGTCAGGTTTACATAGAATATACCCATCAAAAATCTCTGATTTAGATATTTCTGCAACTTTTTTACTTACCCGGTTAAACTTTAGTTTAGACCAAATCTCTGTTACAATATTTGATGTATCAGCAATAAAGTAATTGTCTTTTTTTAGAAATGGACTTACCAAATTATTCTGACCAACAGCGATTTTGTCTAAATCCTTAAAATCATACTTGATTTTTTTGTTAAGATATTCTCTGGCAAACTCATTAGTTTTTTTGCAATTAATAATTCTTGATAAAATATTTGCTAATAAAGTTTTTCCTGAAGATTCAGGTCCAATTATCGATATTTTTTTTATTATTTTATTTTTCTCTTCCATTCTCTGTAACCCATTATTGCTAAATAAAGAAAAACTAAATATTGTATGCTTGTAATGTATAATCCTTTGTATATAAATAAAGGCACATAAATTATATCAGCAATGATCCAATACAACCAATTCTCAACCTTTCTCCTAGCTAAAAGTAACATTGCTGTTAAACTTAAAGAGGTTGTGAAGCTATCAATCACGACCACATCACTGTCTGTTAACTTAAGCAGATAAAAAAGCAAAATAAAAAAAAGAAAAAAAACAATTATTGATAAAAAAGATTCAATTTTAGTAGAATAAGAAATTTCTTTTTTGATGTTTTTATTATTAGAGGACCACAAGACCCAGCCATAAATACTCATGATAAAATAATAAAAATTAATTCCTGTTTCAGCGTAAATTTTATTTTCATAAGTAATGTAGGCATATAATAAAACACTTATTATGCCTGTTGGAAACACCAGAATATTATTTTTCCTTGCAAACCAAACACTGAGTATTCCAAAAGAGGTAGCAATTATCTCTAATATCAATTCCATATTAAATATTTCCTTAGAATTTTTTAACTCAATATTAATACATTAGTTTTGCTTGGCAAATAGATAAAATTCTTATTTGCTATGACCAAAGACTCAAAATTTAAGCACGAAGCATTAACATATGATGATGTGCTGCTTATACCATCATACTCCGAAATATTACCATCAGACACTAATATTACTACTCGTCTTACTAAAAATATAGACCTTAACATACCACTGGTTTCTGCTTCAATGGATACAGTAACGGAGTCAAAAATGGCTATATCTACAGCTCTTAAAGGAGGAATAGGTTTTGTCCATAAAAATATGTCGATCGATCAACAATCAGAACAGATCAGAAAGGTAAAAAGGTCCCAAAGCGGTATGATTAAGGATCCAATTACTCTTGATATAGGATCAAAAGTAAAAGACGCATTATCTATTATGAAGAAAAACCAAATTGGTGGTATTCCTATTATTAATAGTACTAATGGCTTAGTCGGAATAGTTACTAATAGAGATTTAAGATTTCAAAAGGATCACTCTGTAAGTTTGAGTGAGATAATGACTAAAAAATTAGTAACAGCAAAGGTTGGAATAACATTAGATAAGGCCGAAAAGCTTCTTAAAAAACATAAAATAGAAAAACTACCAATAACAAAAGGAAATAAATTAGTTGGTTTAATAACGTATAAGGATATTCAAAAAAATAAGTCTATGCCTGATGCGTGTAAAGATGAGTTAGGAAGGCTAAGAGTTGGTGCTGCCATTGGTATTTCTGATGACTGGAAAGATAGACTCGATAAACTCATATACTCAAATGTGGATGTGGTTTGTATTGATACAGCCCATGCACATTCAAAGTCTGTATTTGATTTATTAAAGAAAATAAAATCACAATACGACATTGAAGTGGTGGTTGGTAATATAGCTACGGGTGACGCTGCCAGAGAATTGGTAAAAGCTGGAGCAGATGCTGTTAAGGTTGGAGTCGGGCCTGGAAGTATTTGTACAACCAGAGTGATTGCTGGAGTAGGAATGCCTCAGTTATCGGCAGTTTATGATGTTGCAAAAAGCATTAAAGATTCAGGCGTGCCTGTTATAGCAGATGGTGGAATAAGATTTTCAGGTGATATTGTTAAGGGATTAGCTGCTGGCGCAAACTCAGTTATGGTTGGTTCTTTATTGGCAGGGACCGAGGAGGCTCCTGGTGATATAATTTTATATGAAGGAAGAAAATATAAGGCTTACAGGGGAATGGGATCGGTTGAAGCAATGGAAGAGGGAACAAAAGACAGATATTTTCAACATAATGAGGGAGACACTAAAAAGTTAGTGCCTGAAGGTATTGTTGGGAGAGTACCTTACAAGGGGGAAGCGTCTGAAATTTTATATCAACTGACTGGTGGGTTGAGAGCAGGAATGGGTTATGTTGGCGCTAAGAACATAAATAAATTACAAGAAGCTAAATTCGTCAGAATTACTAATGCAGGATCAATAGAGGGGCATCCACACGATGTTTATATTACAAGGGAAGCTCCAAATTATTCCAAAAAATAATTTATTCTTTATTTAATATTTATTTTTGAAAATGAATACAAGAGTAAATCCAAACATTCTTCAATATTCTGGTATAGGATTCTGGTTATTAGCAATGCTTTTCCATCAATCCTTAGTTTTCAAAGGAGATAATCAGGTCTCAGAATTATCTAATATTATTTATTTAATAATAATCGGAACTTTTGCTGTATCATTTTATAAATATTATGATTTAACAATTTCTCAAATCGGCAGAAAAGACATATTCTCTGTTTTTTATAAATTATTTATATACAGCATAAAAACTGTAATGCCAATTCTAGTGCTATACATTGTTTATTTTTTTGAAATTGGAGGTAATTTATTAGACATTCCTAGTGTAATAATTTTATCTAACGATATTGTAATTGGCATATCAATTTTGTTTTTAACAGTAAACTTTACAGTTCTAAAAAGATTAATATTTTTTGAGTCAGCTCCAATAATGAAAACCATATTTGTTGTTTTTCAATATGGGCTTCTTTTCATGTTTCTACTAGATATTTTTTATAATTTATTTCCTACGGACCTATATCAGTATGCATTAGCCGCCTTATTTTTATTAGTTGGAATTTTATTTTTTAATCAAAAATGGGTTGCATATATGCCCTTCAATCAAAAATGGAAAACAATATTGTTTTCTATTTTTATATTATTATCGCTTGTATTAATATATCAAGTTTTTGATCTTTTAGAATTATTTTATAATGATCTATTTAACATAAAATCATCATTATTTTTTGTTTTGCTTTTTGGATTTTCATTTACATATATATCTGTTGCAATACTTATTAATGTTTTTAATCTACCAACCTCACCGGTTTTTGATTATATACAAAATGAAAGAATCATTGCTAAAAAAGTACAAGAAAACTTAATACCTAACTCACTACCTAACACAAATAAATTAAAAATATATTCCTCTTATCTACCACATTTTGCTTTAGGAGGTGATTATTTTGATTATATTCCTATTGGTAAAAATAAATTTTTAATATGTATTGCTGATGTTTCTGGAAAAGGGATTCCAGCAGCATTAATGATGTCAAATGTTCAAGCATCACTTAGAACAATGGCTCGAAATACTAACGACCTAAAGAAAATCGTAGAAGAACTTAATTATCAAATTACCCTTAGAGGGTTAAGTGAAAGGTTTGTAAGTATTTTTATTTGTACATATGATTTTAAATCAAAAAAATTAGAATATGTGAATTGTGGCCATCCACACCCTATCATATCATACGACGAAAAAATTGAAACATTAGATAAAGGATCAACTGTCTTGGGTATGTTTCAAAAACTTCCTTCACTTGTTGTCACACAAATTAAAATTAGTTCGGGGTTTAATTTATTTTGTTATACAGATGGACTTACAGAAACTCAAAATGATTTAGGTGAGTTTTATGGATCAAATAAAATCAAAGAGCTCTTTAAAAATAAAAAAACAAGTCCAGATAAAATTATAGAGTTGGCGCTTGAGGATCTTAAAAAATTCAAGGGGAATAATTTAACCGAAGATGACATTACTTTACTAATGGCAAAGATTAGAAATGTTTAAATCTTACTACATAATAATTTTTATTTTTTTCTCTATCTCTTGTAGTTTTATGGAGGAGAAATCATCGGGTGATAATATTATAGCAAAGGTTGGGAATAAGTTTTTATATGCTGAGGACGTACTCTATGAAAAAAGTATGGGTGATAGCACAACGATTTTTAATCAGCAAGTAAATAATTGGATTAAAAAGCAATTAATTATTCAAAATGCTTTTCAAAACCTTGAAATAAAAAAAAATATTAATAAAAAAGTTGAGAGTTATAAAGATGATTTGATCCTTTTTGAATTTGAAAAGTACGTATTTTCTAATAATAAAAATTTTGAGGTTACTGCTGAAGAAATAGAAAGCTATTATAATGAAAATATAAACGATTTTATTTTACCTTATAATTTAGTAAAAACTTTATACGCTAAGCTTCCAGTTAATGCGCCTTCTATAAGTTCTTTTAGAAGAGACATGTTAAACTACCCAAAAAGTGATTTAGCAGATATAAGGTCTTATTGTTATCAGTTCGCAGAAAAGTCATACCTTGAAGACACAATATGGGTAAAGTTTGAGGATCTAATAATCAATACTCCTTTTCCAAGAGAAATTGATAAAACTGAGTTCCTCAAATACAGAAAATTTTATGAGTTTAATGATGATGGGTTTATTCACTTTATTAGAGTATTGGACAAAAAGGTAGTTGGCGATTTTTCCCCTATTTCCTTTGAAGCTGATGTAATCAATACAATTCTTATTAATAATAGAAAACAAGAATTATTTGATAAATTGCAGGATAGTATCTTTTCAAATTCATTAAAGGGGATAGACTATGATATATACTAAATTAACATTAGTCATATTTTTCACATTTTTTACAAGCTTTTTTTTCAATGTAAAAGCACAAGATGAAGTTAAAGGTGTCGTTGCAGATGAAATTATAGCTAGGGTTGATGATTATATAGTTTTGAGATCAGAATTAGAAAGTACTTATTTAGAAATTTTATCAAGAGGTGAGAGAATATCTGGAAATACAAAATGTGCTGTTTTAAAGGATTTAGTTACAAATAAGCTCTTGGCGGCAAAGGCTGAAATTGACTCGGTAATAGTTGAGGACGGTCAAGTTGATCAAGAATTAAATTCAAGAATGGCTCTTATCATAAATCAAATTGGATCAGAAGAGGAGATTGAGCGCTATTACAATAAAACTATAGCTGAGTTCAAAAAAGAATTATTCGATGATATTAAGGAGCAGTTGGTAGTAAGAAAAATGAGACAAGAAATTTTAACTGAGATTGAGGTTAGCCCAGAAGAAGTTAAAGATTTCTATAATAGTATCCCAAGAGATAGTTTGCCTTATTTTTCAACGCAAGTGAAAGTGTCTCAGATAGTAAAAGTTCCTGAAATTGGACAACAACAGAAAGACAAAACGAAAGAAGCTTTACTTAAAATTAGAGAAAGAATAAAAGCGGGTGAAAGCTTCGAGATTTTAGCAACTCTTTATAGCCAAGACCCTGGAAGCGCACAGAATGGTGGAAACCTTGGTTTTGTAGGAAGAGGTGCGTTCCAGCCTGAGTTTGAAGCCGAAGTCTTTAAGTTAAAGCCTGGAGAGGTATCTATGCCAGTTGAGACTGAGTTTGGGTATCATTTAATACAATTAATTGAGAGAAGAGGAAACCTTTTCAATTCTAGACATATTCTTCTGCAACCTGAGTTTTCTGAAGATGATACACAAATGACAATTGATTTTTTAGATAGTTTAAAAGAAGTTGCATATTCTGACTCAGTAACTTTCGAGGAGCTGGCAAGAGAGCATTCTGATGATAAATTTACATCATCATTTGGTGGATATTTTACTGATGCCATGGGAAGTGAAAATGTTCTTGTTGAGGAGCTTGACCCTGTTGTATTCTTTACAATTGATACAATGGATGTTGGACAAATATCCGTTCCGTTTGAGAGTAGGACAGATGATGGTAAGCTTGCATATAAATTGATTTTTTATAAAGAAAAAATTCCTCCTCATTTAGGCAATTTAGAGGCTGACTACCAGAGGTTTAGAAATTATTCTCTTAATAGAAAACAAAGTATTGAGCTTGATATTTGGTTCGAAGACGCAAAAGGAGAGGTGTTTATTAATATTGATCCTGAATATAATTTGTGCGAAATTACAAATTAGAGTCTGCAGAT
>CAZKLB010000018.1:8356-24290 GCA_964553685.1 uncultured Marinoscillum sp. | reverse complement strand
TGCCCTGTCAAGGCAGTGCTCTGAACCAACTGAGCTAATCACCCATATGTTAAAATTACTTAAAATATACTACGATTTTAAGTCTAAAATTTACTTTAAGTAAATTTGTAATATGACAAAAAATAATTTTATCATTATAATTATGCTTCTTGCTATTTCTTTAGCATCAATTTTACTTGTTCAGTTCAATTGGATATCTGATTTAAATAGACTTAACGAGGATAGATTTAAAAAAGATATTCAAGACGTCTTATATATTATAAATCAAAGACTCGAAGAAAAAGAAATAATTAATCTAACTAAAGATAACCTTCAGGCTACATTTAAAGTTAGGAGAAGTAATAATGACGGAGGGATAGAGCTTATAGAATCTACATTCAATAAGAAAACTATTGATGATAATGAGATAACCTCAACCAATGGATCTCTTCAATTTGATATTGAGTCTGGAGATAATAATCAAATCGATAACAATTCAGGTATAAATGCCAGTATTATGATTGAGGATCTAGATGACTTTACAGTCGATTCTGCTATTCAAAATCAAATTAATAAAGTTTTAGATAGATCAGAAATGATTCAAATAGTATTAAATAAGCTTCTCACAAATGATAGAACTATTACCTCTGATATTGATATAAATATTATTGAAAAAATTATAGATATATCCCTTGCAAGAAAAAAAATGGATATTGATTATGAGTTTTTGATCTATGATAAAGAGCTTAATAAAATTGTTATTTCAAATTCTGAAAATCCAAAGATTTTGAAATCAGAATTTTCAATTAATTTATTTCAAAATGATCTTATTGATTCAAATCTAGATTTATATATTTATTTTCCTGACAAGGATAAGTTTATTGGTGAAAATAATTTTTACAGTTTAATGTTTTCTGTCCTTTTTATAGTTCTTATAGCTATGTGTTTTTATTATGTTTTCTTAAAACTTTTTGATCTCAAAAAATTATCTGAAATTAAAAATGATTTTATAGATAATATGACTCATGAGCTTAAAACACCTATATCTACAATTTCCCTTGCTTGTGAAGCTCTTTTAGATGAAGATGTTAAACCAAAGGCAAAAGAGAAGTATGTTACTATAATTGACAAAGAGAATGCAAGGTTGGGTAGTCAAGTTGAAAGGGTTCTTGATATAGCGAAAACTGAAAAAGATAGTTACAGATTTGAATTAAAAAGTGTAGACATCCATAAAATAATTAATGCATCACTAAATATTATTGAATTTAAAATCTCTAAAAGAAAAGGAAAAATTTTAAAAAAATTGGATGCTGATAATGGCACAATTCTCGGAAATGAAAGGCACTTACTTAATGTCTTAAATAATTTATTAGATAATGCTAACAAGTATAGCATGGAACCTCCAGAAATTTTTGTAGAGACAAAAAGTACAAAAGATTATGTTGATGTATGTATAAGAGATAAAGGTATTGGAATTAAAAAATCAAGTCTCAACAAAATATTTGATAAATTTTATAGAGAACCTCAAGGTAATATTCATAATGTAAAAGGGTTTGGCTTAGGATTATCATATGTTAAAAATATTTTAGATAAGCACAACGCAAAAATATCTGTAAACAGTAAAATAAATGTTGGTACTGAATTTAATATTAAATTTATAAAGAATTAAACATGAAAAATACTAAAATTTTAGTTGTTGAGGATGATCCTAGTCTTGGGAAAGTATTGTCAGAGTTTTTAACTGCAAAAAATTTCAATGTTGAACTTGCTCGGGATGGTGATTCGGGCTTAGATAAATTTATTAATGGAAATTATAATATTTTAGTCCTTGATATTATGATGCCAAAAAAAGATGGGTTTTCACTCGCCCAAGACATAAGAAAAATAGATAAATCTATCCCCATAATTTTTCTTACAGCTAAGTCAGAAAAAGAGAATGTAATCAAAGCTTTTAAACTCGGAGCAGATGATTATTTGACAAAGCCTTTTAGTATCGATGAGCTTTTGCTTAGAATTAATGCAATTCTTAAAAGGGTCCCTATTAAAGAAAAACCAAGACTTGAAGATAATTTTAAATTTGGTACTTTTATTTTTTCTCATAATCAAAATCTTCTTGTCAATGAAGAAGGTGATTCTTTCCAGTTAACGACAAAGGAAAATGAATTACTCAAGCTTTTTTGCCTTAATATAAATAAAGAGGTAAATAGAAATTCTGCTTTAATTAAAATATGGGGAGATGATTCCTATTATAATGCAAGAAGTATGGACGTTTATATAGCAAAGCTTAGAAAATATTTAAAATCTGATGATAACGTTCAGATAAAAACTATTCATGGGCATGGCTTTAAAATGTTAATTTTGAATTAATTATTTGTTTTGTATTTTTTTTTTGATTACATATAACAATGAACTTACTAGCATCAATTTATATTAAAGACAATCATGCAGTCAAAGTGAAATCAGGAGACTTTAGAACTCTAAAGTATATCGATGAGAGTCCTATAGATCTAATAAAAAAATTTGAAGATGTTGGTATTAAAAAAATATATTGTGTTGACTTAGGCTCTGCAAAACTTGATGAAAAAAATAATTTCATTTTATTAGAAATGATGAGTCAATTTTCAAAAATAAAAATCAACTACTCAGGAGGATTAAGAACAAGTGAGCACGTAAGTTCTGCCTTTATTAATGGTGCTGATAAGGTTACTGTGGGAAGTATGCCAGTTTATAATAAAAAAGTATTTTTAAATTCCTTAACAACCTGGGGATATAAAAAAATTGTGATGGCTGTTGATATATGGAATGATAATTTGAGAGTAAATGGTTGGAAATATCAAACAAAAATAGATCCTATTGAGCATATCAAATATTTTCATAAAAAGGGACTTAAAAACATTAAAGTCACGGATATATCTAAGGATGGATCTTTAGAGGGACCTCCTTTCAAACTTTATAAAAAGATTTTGAAAAAATTTCCTAAAATAAATTTAATTGTTGGTGGAGGAATAAGGAGTATGGAAGATATTAAAATGCTAGAAAAAATTGGAGTAAAGAATGCTATTTTCGGTAGAGCTTATTACGATGGAAATATTACTCTAGATGAAGTCAGTAACTTTATTAATTGATCAAATTTTTCATAGTCTCTTTAATTTTTTTAGTCTGTAATAAAATAGTAGACGATAAAACTCAATATAATTTAGTGTATTTTTGTGCCAATGAAATCTAATTTAATTGGTAAAAAGCTAGGAATTATCGGGGGTGGGCAATTAGGTAAAATGTTGCTAGCCGAGTGTAACAAAATGGACATTAGTACATATGTACTTGATTCCAGTGAAAACTCACCATGTAAAAGTTTATGTGAAAAGTTTTATGTTGGTGATCTTAATGATTATGAAACAATATTGAGTTTTGGAAAAAAATGTGACTTGATAACATTTGAAATTGAGCACATTAATGTTGACGCACTATATGAATTAGAAAAGCATGGCAAAGATGTCTACCCAAAGCCAAATACATTAGATACTATTCAAGATAAAAATAGGCAGAAATGTTTTTTTATCAATAATAATATTCCTACATCAAAATTTAAATTTTTTAGTTCTCTAGAAGAGCTTAGATTATCAATTAAAAATAATGAAATTTCTTTTCCTTGTGTTTGGAAGAAAACCAGATTTGGCTATGACGGTTTTGGAGTTCAAATATTAAAATCAACTGATGATTTATTGAATTTGCCAGAGACAGAAATGATTATCGAGGAATATATTCCTTTTGACAAAGAAATTAGTGTAATTATTGCACGAAACAATAAAGGCGAAGTAAAATGTTATCACTCTGTTGAAATGGAATTTAACAAAAATTCAAATCAGGTTGAGTATGTAATTAGCCCCGCAAAAATATCTCGAAATTTAAATGAAAAAGCACAAAATTTATCTATTGAGATTGCAGAATCAATAGATTTAGTTGGTGTGATGGCAGTGGAAATGTTTTTATCTGATAATAGTTTACTTGTAAATGAATTAGCACCTCGACCTCATAATAGTGGTCATTTTTCTATAGAAGCATGTAAAAGCTCTCAATTTCAACAACATTTAAGATCAATATTTAATTTGCCATTAGGGGAAACTACCCATAAAGGGTTTGCAATTATGTTAAATTTGGTTGGAGATCAAGATTATTCAGGAAAAGTTTTTTATGAAAATCTTGAGCATGTATTTAATTCCAAAGTAGCAAACCTCCATATTTATGGAAAAGAAGAGACAAGACCAAACAGAAAAATGGGGCATGTAACAATAATTTGTGATAAATTTGAGGAATCTTACAGGATTGCTAAGAGTTTAAAAGATAAAATAAAGGTTAGAACCTTATAGATATGGCAAAAGTTGGAATTATTATGGGCAGCAAATCTGATCTTAGTGTGATGAAAGAAGCTGCAGATATCTTAGATGATTTAAAAATTAGATACGAAATTAATATTGTGTCCGCGCACAGGACACCTGAGGTAATGATGAACTATAGTAAAACAGCAAAAGACAATGATTTTTCAGTAATTATTGCTGGAGCAGGTGGTGCAGCTCACTTGCCAGGTATGGTTGCATCTAATTGTTCTTTACCTGTAATAGGTGTGCCTATAAAATCAAGAAATTCAATCGACGGCTGGGATTCTGTTTTATCAATTTTACAAATGCCGGCAGGAGTCCCTGTTGCTACAGTAGCACTTGATGGAGCCAGAAATGCTGGGATTCTAGCGGCTCAGATTCTAGCAGTATCTGATAAAAAAATTTTTGAAAGATTAAATAATTTTAAAAATGAACTTTCTGATAAGGTTATTAATGATGACCTTGCATTATAATTTCAGTTAATGAAAAGCTCTCAGTCAATTGGAAATAATGAAAATTTTCTAGAATTAATAGTTCGAAGTGATATTGAGAAAGGGCATGATAAAAAACAACTAAAGTTTAGATTTCCACCAGAACCAAATGGCTATTTGCATATTGGTCATGCAAAATCAATTTGTCTAAATTTTGGATTCGGTAAACTTTTCAAGTCTCCAGTCAACCTTAGATTTGATGATACAAACCCTGAAAAAGAGAGTATCGAATTCATTAATGCCATTAAAAAAGATATAAAATGGCTAGGATATAATTGGGATTACGAGTGTTATGCTTCAGACTATTTTAACCAATTATATGAGTGGGCAGTTTATCTTATTAGAGAAGGTAAGGCGTATGTTGATGACCAATCTCAGGAAAAAATATCTGAACAAAGAGGACACCCTACTTCACCAGGAAAAGAGAGTCCTTACAGAAATCGTGATATAGAGACCAATCTCAATTTATTTGAGAAAATGAAGAATAATCATTTTGATCCAGGGGACTGTGTCCTCAGAGCTAAAATTGATATGGCGTCTACAAATATGCAAATGCGAGATCCAGTTATGTATAGAATCATAAATCATAAGCATCATAGAACAAAAGATAAATGGACAATATATCCAACATATGATTGGGCTCACGGTCAGTCAGATTATATTGAGGGCATCTCTCATTCATTTTGTACACTTGAGTTTGAAGTGCATCGTGAACTCTATGATTGGTTTTTAAAAAATTTACCGGTCAATGACTTGAAAATTCCTAAACAAAGAGAATTTGCAAGGTTAAACTTATCATATACAATAATGAGTAAAAGGAGGCTCGCTGAACTTGTTAATCTTAACTTAGTATCAGGTTGGGATGACCCTAGAATGCCTACAATTTCAGGTATGAGAAGAAGAGGCATCCCTCCTCAGGCAATTATAAATTTTTGTGAAAAGGTTGGTGTTGCAAAAAGAGAAAATACTATAGATTTTGCATTATTGGACTATTGCACAAGGGAGGTCTTAAATAAAATTGCTTATAGGTTAATGGTTGTTCTTGATCCAGTTGAGTTAGAAATAATTAACTATGATAAGAAGGGCTCAGAATATTTAGATGCTGAAAATAATCAAGAGGATGATAGTTATGGAAAAAGAAAAATCTCATTTTCAAAAAATTTGTATATAGAGAGAGATGATTTTAAAGAGGAAGCAAATAGGAAATACTTTAGGTTATCATTAGGTAAAGAGGTAAGGCTCAAGAATGCTTATATAATTAAGGGAGATAGTGTTGAGAAAGATGAAAGCGGAAATATTACTAAAATTTATTGTACATATGATTCTAAATCCAAAAGCGGATCTGGTACCGAAGAAAGTTTAAGAAAGGTGAAGGGCACAATCCATTGGATAGATAAAAATAACTTTGAAAAGATTTCAATAAACCAATATGATAGGCTATTCAAGACAGAATTTCCTGATGAGAATAAAAGTTTAGATTACAAAGAGCTAATAAATGAGGAATCTTTTAAATTAATAAAAAGTGCATACGCAGAGTCTAATGTTAAGGAAGCCAAAATTGAAAATTATTATCAGTTTCAGAGGAAGGGATATTTTAAATTAGACTCAAGTAATAAAGGGTTGGTTTTCAATAGGACAGTCACACTAAGAGATACCTGGAAAAATTAAACAGGTCGATTTTAGAAACATTTTTCGCTTATTTTAGTATAGATACATATTAAATTATAATTATGGACACAAAAAAAATCGAAGTAATTGGTGATAATCATGAAATGTTTTCTCTTAAGACACCCCTAAGAGACGACGCTTTTTTCAAATCTGATGATGAAAAAATCAAAGCTATTGAAAAGCATTTTACAAAAATAGTTGACGAATTAGGCCTAGATCTTAATGATGATAGTATAAGTGGAACTCCATACAGAGTTGCAAAAATGTATGTAAAAGAAATATTTAGTGGTCTTAGTCCTGATAATAAGCCTAAAATATCATTATTTGAGAATAAGTATAATTACAACAAGATGCTTATTGAAAAAAATATTAATCTAAATTCAACCTGTGAGCATCATTTCCTTCCTATAACTGGAAAGGCTCATGTTTCTTATATATCAAGTGGTAAGGTGATCGGGTTGTCTAAGTTAAATAGGATTGTTAATTATTATTCGCAAAGACCTCAGGTCCAGGAAAGGTTAACTATTCAGATCTATGATGAATTAAAAAAAGTATTAGATACGGATAGTGTTATGGTAGTGATTGAAGCTAAGCATATGTGTGTATCTGCTCGTGGAATCAAAGACTATTCTAGTTCAACAGTTACTGAGATGTATGGGGGAGATTTCAATATATACAATAAAAGAGACGAATTTTATAAGCTATTGAATTCTGTCAAAATTTAATTAATAAAGTCTCTCAAATATTCATATTTTTTACATAAGTCGCCGTCTCTTGTGATTGTCGCTCCCTTAAGAATATTTTCATTGTCATCACTTAATAGAGGTATGATTTTTTCTAGAAGTATATTGCCAAAGTATCTTGATGAATCTCTAGGTAGCTCAGATGGAAGATTATCAATTGACATTACTGTTATATTTTTTTCATTAGAGAAAGGAGTGGTAATTTTTTTGGTTTCTACACAATAATCAAAAAAAGGTTTTTCTATTGTAGAAGCTATTTTAGTGCAAGGTATAGCACCATCAATATCACAACTAATATCACCTATAACTTTTGCTGAAAATTTGTTATTTATTTCCTCCTCCTTAAATAATTTAGGTGATTGAGGATCCCAGTATGCTGCATTTATTAAAATATCTGTTTTATCCGAAAATTTTTTATAGTTTGATTTAAAGGCATCGGGTTTTTGAAAGTACTCAATTTCGTTAAACTTTTTATTATCATGACTTTTTATATAGTCCGTAACTTTAAGTTGAGAATATACTGGCCAACTAAATTCTTTTTCTAAATAATCTTTTATCGAAACTCTTTTAATATTAAAAGATTCAAGTAGTTCCACAGCGCCACTAGCAACTCTACCATTTCCAATAATTAAAATTTTAATTGGATCATTCAAAGGGTTTAGGTTAGAAAATTTATAAAGTTCCTTTGTGTCTTTAAAATACGATAATCTCTTCCAATTAAATTTTTTGAACTTTATACCATATGCCATCAAAGTGTTGTATGTCCCCGCAATTCCTGCATAGTTTCCAAAAGCTATAATTCTTTTGTTATTTGATTTTAAACATTCATAATCAATGAGCCTTATTTTCTTTTTTATTATTGTTTTTAAAAGTTCTCTATTGTAAGACTGCTTTTTGATAGTATGGGAAAACATGAAATAAGTTTTATTAGCAATAAGTTCTGGTATTGGAACTTCTTTGATCCCAAATATTATGTCTGATTCATTTAAGTCATCAACAACCTTTATTTTTTTTGATAGGTATTCCTCATCCTTATAACATCGAATATCACTTTTTTGACAAAAAACATCCATTATCTTGTTAGACATAATTTTTTTTGCCTGAGAAGGTGTAAAAGGGGTTCTATAGTCGTTTGGAACTTTATATTCTTTAACGATTCCTATTCTAATCATTAATTATTTTTAAACTTTTACTTAATCTTTCTATTGTCTCTTTTCTTTTTAAAATATTTATTATTTGAAATAAATCTGGTCCTTTATCTCTTCCTGTTATACAAAGTCTTAGGCATTTCATGCCTATCCCAATTTTAATATTATTTTTATTCAATATAGAAAAATAGATTTCCTTTATATTTTTATTTTTTTCATCTTTTATCTGATTATGTAATTCAGTTAGAATTGATTTTATATTTTTTATATTTTTAAAGAAACCTATATTGTTATTAAAAAGAGAACTGCTATATTCTAACGTCACAATACATTCATTGAATATGTCTTTTTTAAATTGAACTCTTTCTTTTACTAAGTCTATAAGATTTAAAACCTTATCTGAATCAATAAGGCCATTCATTTTTGTTTTAATTTTATTTCCTAGATTTTCATTGATCTTTTCTGAAGATATATTTTTAATATATTCTTGGTTGAACCAAAGGGCTTTATTATAATCATATTTTGCTCCACTTTTAATTATCCTTTCTAATTTAAAATCATTTATTAATTCTTGAATAGAATACAACTCTTTTTCATTTCCCGGATTCCATCCGATCAAACTTATAAAATTTATTAATGCACCTTCTTCAAAACCTAACTCTTTAAATCCTGAGTAGGTTTCATTCTCATCTTTCCACTCAATAGGATAAATAGGAATACCAAACTTTTCCCCATCTCTCTTACTTAACTTTCCCTTTCCAGTCGGTTTTAAAATTAGAGGAAGATGAGCATATATTGGCTTTTCCCAGCCAAATGATTCATATAATGATATGTGAAGTGCTAATGATGGTAGCCATTCCTCTCCTCTTACAACGTGGGATATCTTCATTAAATGGTCATCCACAACATTTGCAAAGTGGTATGTTGGCATCCCATCATTTTTAAAAATGATTTTATCATCCAGTAATTTTCTATCTACACTTATTTCTCCTCTTATCTTATCATTTATAAAAATATTTTCCTCCTTATTTTTTTGATCGAATATTTTATATCTAATTACGTAATTTCCCTTTTTGATATTGAGATTAGTTTCTTCATTGCTTAACGATATTGAGTTTTTTAAATCTTTTCTATTTTCCCAATTATATATGAAAGTCTTCCCTTTTTTTTCATCCTTTTTTCTTAATTCATCAAGATCTTCTTTTTTATCAAAAGCATAATATGCATCGCCTTTATCTATTAGTGATTCTACATATTTTTTATATATTGTTCCTCTTTCAGATTGTCTATAAGGACCATATTTTCCCGGATCTTCAGGGCTTTCGTCTGGGTTAAGGCCGCACCATATAAGCGATTTGATTATATGTTCTTCTGCTTTTGGGTTAAATCTAGAAAGATCAGTGTCTTCTATCCTTAATATAAATTTTCCATTTAAGTTTTTTGCAATTAAATAATTATAAAGAGCAGTTCTTAGGCCACCAATGTGTAGGGGGCCGGTAGGACTTGGAGCAAACCTTAACCTTATATCTTCAGACATTTAGTTCTTAATTGCAATGCAAGAAATTTCAACATTAACGTTTAGAGGCAATTTTGATACCTCAACTGTTTCTCTGGCTGGTGGAATTAGATTTTCAAAGTATTTTCCATACTCTTCATTAACCTCTACAAAATTTTCCATGCTTTTAAGGAAAATCGATGTCTTGACTATATGGCTAAAATCCATATTAGCTTCTTTAAGTATCTCTTTTAGGTTTTCCATAACTTGGATAGTTTCCTCTCTAATTCCAGAATCTACTAATTTTCCGTCTTTTGGATTCATAGGTATCTGTCCAGATATAAATACCATATTATTATATTTTATAGCTTGGTTATAAGGTCCAATTGGTGCAGGTGCTTTTTTAGTTAGTATTGCTTTTTTCATAATTTTTTATAGTTTTTACAATTTACTTTTTTTATTTCTTTTCTAAAAAATTTTCAGCAATCATACACCTTGCGCTTCCTCCTCCTAATGTTTCAATTGTGCTTAAATCACTATGGATTATTTCATTGTAATATAAAATATTTTTTTTCTGTTTTTCATTTAATGAATTATATGCTGCGCTGCTCATTATTAAATATTTTTCATCATAAATATTTTCAACTTGAAGCATATTTCCAGCAAATCTATTCATTTGATCTTCACTTATCTCAATTATTTGTTTATTAGTTTTTTTTAGAGAATTTATTAATTTTTTTTCCTCTTCTTTACAATCTATGCTATCAAGGCATATTATACAATATTCAGCACCTAAACACATTAAAACATTCGTATGATAAATCTCTAATCTTTTACTTTTTACACTTTGGTATGCATGGAAATGTATCAATTTATAATTTAACTTTTCACATAGGTCCATTAGTACTGTGTGGCTTGTTCTTTCTGATAAAGCTGCATAGCAGATTTTATTTTCTCTGTCAAGAACCATACTCCCTGTCCCCTCTAAATATGATCCGATATTTTCATAATGAGTTAAATCAATTATCTCTTCAATGATAAAGCCTTCGTCTTTTAAATCTTCAATTATATCATTTCTTCTTTCTTTTCTTCTGTTAGGAGAATACATTGGATAAAGTATAATTTTACCCTCTTGATGAAATGAAATCCAATTATTGGGAAAAACGCTGTCTGTAGTTTTTACATCTTCTCTATCTTCATAAACTTTTACTGTAATCTTCTTCTCCTTTAATTTTTGTATAAAACCTTTGAACTCAAGTGATGCTTTTTCATTCCTTCTCTTCTCTGAAAAATCTATGTTATTTTTTTGAAAATGATTATTATCCGCTGTTTCTACATTATAATTAAAGTGTTTTGGGTTTATCATTATAATCCTTTTGCTAATTTGTTTATAATTCTTCATAATATTTTATTTTATTATTTTATTGCTTTTTTTATCATAAAAGTTATATTATTAAGTAGTGTATCCTGTAATGTATCCTTATTTATACGTTAATAAGTTGCCTTTCTTAAACAATGTTCTCTTAATATTTTTATTTTTTTTGATAGTTATCTTATTTTCTATTACTTCATCTTCAAAAAAATCAAGTTCATTCATGTATTCATATTTTTGTTTCGTTACATCTATTGATGAGTGACCCAGTGCTGCAGATATTTTATAAATATTTTTTGATTTTTTGTATTTATTGTAAGCATAGGTATTAACAGCATCATTAAATTTTTTATTTCCTTTAATTTTTGATCTCTTTATCCATTCGGAAAATATTTTAGACATATTTGATTGTTTTTTGGGCAACTTAAAAATTAAAGAATGATTTTTTTTTCTTTTGCCTAGTATCTCTCTGGTCATGCTTGAGAAAGTATTAATATATTTTTTATTACCATCATTTATCATGTAGTAGTAAAAACTTGTATTGTCATTTTTATGAATATTTTCCCACTTTAATTTTTTTAAAATACTTAGTTTCAGCCCGGTATCACAACAAAATAAAAATGCCTTTTTTAAGTCTTTCCACTTTTTAATATCAGTATTTATGAGAGTTTTGATTTCTTTCTTTTTAAATATTTTATTCTTCTTTTTCTTTGAAGTGTAAATAATGCCTCCAATTTTAGGATATTCACATTTTTTATTTTGATTTAAGTTTATCAGTACAGTTTTAAAGTTATTCCAATATTTTGCCGCAGTGCTCCCATTCAAATCGCTCTCCTCAATATTTTCTTCGATATTAGATTTTAATTTTTTTAGATAAGTATTGTTGATTTCTTTATTAGTCCTTTTATCAAAATTTTCATCTAGCTTTTTAATAAATTTATAGATCGCTTCAGTGTTATTAATATTTGAATATTTGAAAAAACAATTCTTAAAATTATTATCATTTTCAATTTCAAGGTGGATAGTTTTTCTTTTATTATCAAGATCATCCTTTGTCCTTCTAATAATTTCATCACACGCTATTTGTACACTTTTATTATGACTAGTTTCTATTTCACTCTTGGGTTCAGACCATTCCCATAAGTTCATGCTCTCAACTTTTGCCTTATTTTGATTGATCCTATATCTTAAGTAAAGGTTATTCTTTTTCTTATCGTAACTTTTTCTTCTCCAAACTTGTATTTTCAATACTGTATCCTTTAATGTATCCTAATCTTAAATACTAAAATAACCATTAAAATACAATATAGGCTAATTTATGACAATCTTTTTAAAGGTAAAGTTGAACATCTAAATAAACCACCAAATTTAGAAACTTCTCTGTAGTATACCTTTTCAACTATAAAATCTAATTTCTCTAGCTTCCTATTTAATTTTTTAAATGTTATATCAGAAACAATTGTTTTAGAGTTTATAGAAAATACATTTGAGCACCCCTCATACATTTCATCCTTTCCAATATTTATAAAATTATTCTTTCCAAATATCTCTCTTAAAACACTCACATCTTTTTTATTTTCAAATCCTTCTTCGTAAATGATTATCTTATCTTTTCCTATCGGTTGCATGGTACAGTCTAAATGTAATATGCTTTCTTTTGGTTTATCGTCATCTTTAATTAAGTCCATCCCAATTATATTTTTTTTTGGGAATATATCTTTCAAAAAGTCTATTGAATTACGTGATGTTCTTGAAACTTTATAATTATGGTTGCTGCCAGTTAAACCAATAAATATATAATCATTATACAGAATTATATCCCCGCCTTCAATTTTTATATTCTTTGGTATTGAAATTTTATCTTGTGTTTTAATTTTATTTAAGAAAGACTTAATTCCATCTTTCTCTTTATTTCTAGATTCTATTATCTCTGGTATAAATATTTTATTTTCAACTACAAATGATATATCCCTAGTAAAAATTTGGTTGAGGCCTTTTATATTATTGGGTCTTAAAACTTCTACATCATATTTCTTAAGTATATTAGAAAAGGATTTAATTTCATTTATACAGTCATTCTCATTCGGATATGTATTATTTAGTAAATTAAATTTAGTTTTTGGATCTATACATTCATCAGCTGATGGGATGTCTCCCATGTCCTCACCAATGCCAAGTATAACAGAAAGTAATTTATCTGTTTCGTTAATGATATTTAAATTCATCTATTTAGAGGAATATTGACTTTTAAATATGTTTTTGGAGCGATAATACCGTTTAGTACTTCAAAGCTTAGATTATTAATAGCCCTACCTTTTGTCTTGATAGAAAGGGTCTTGACAGAATTTGGTCCGATATATATTATGTCTCCACTTGTTTCAAATGTAAAATCATTTAAGTTTCTTAGGTTAAAAGGGGCATCTGAAATATTTCTAATTTTTAATTTAATTATTGATGATTTCCCATCCTCTGAGTAGCCTAGTTTTAAATCTTCAGACCCATCAACAACCAAACATTTTTCAACAAGGGGTTTTAAATAATCTGACTTACCAATTAGCATATCATTATAAAATACTGCCGTTCTTCCATCAAATAAAGCTTCTTTTATTCCCTCTTTTGATTTATTTTCTGAAAAAACAATCGTAATTGGTCTATGTCCTGGAAGACTATATTGACTATTTTGTGATGAGAACTCATTATCATTAGGAACATTAAATAACCAATCTATAAGGCCATGAATATCTGATGTTCCCATGATGGTTAGATTATTATCAAGAGCAATTTGAAGCGCTTCCTCAGAGTAGTATAATTCATTAACTACCTCAATCCCATGAAGAAGTTTGTTTTTAATTAAATATTCATGAAACTCATCAAGCCTTGCTATTCCATCACTTCTTTGAGCTGGCCAAGCTGGATGGTTCCAAAAAACGAAACCTCCTTGATCGTTTGCCTCAACAATACCTTTCAGTGAATCATTAATATGAAGTAATTTATTTGCATCTTCGATAAGAATAGCATTAATATGACCGGGAGGCATAGATCTAGTTATTTCTTGACCATTAATAACAATAAGTTTTTTGTCAATTGTTTTATTTTTATTTTCAGCAAATGACCTTGCAATGATATAAGCCCTATTTCTGTCAGGGTTTGGGATATCATTTTTATAAGGTTGGTATTCAAGATGTTCAGTTAATGAAATTGCGTCTAAGCCATCTCGAATAGCTTCTTCTACTCTTATTGTTGGCCACACATTTCCATCTGAAAATACAGTATGTTGATGAAAATCAGTTAATAAAGTCTTGTAATTATCCAAATCGGGAAAAAACATTCTCCTGTCGTAATTTTCATTATTTTGTCCATTAGTATTTATGTATATATTCGTAATAATTAATATGAAAAGGAGTGATTTTTTAAGTATCATTTTAATATTTTAAAATTTATATTGTTATTAAATATATAAGTATTATTTTATTTAAAATTATGAGAACTCTATATTTTTTAATCTTTATTGCTCTTGTCAGTTGTAATTCAACAAGATACCTTGTTTCAAATACGGGATTTCCAAAAGCTCCGGATTATAAGTATATGAAGAATTGGGCTGCCTCACCAAAAAAAGAAGTGTCACTTCCTGTAAACTATATCGATTCTTTAAACTCTTATCAGGATAAAGTTGACGTATTTTATATATACCCCACCGTATATTATGGCGGTTATAATGGAAATTTTTGGAACTCAAACCCTGAAGATGTAGATCATATTAGAAGAGTAAATAACTTAGCTCTAAGTAATCAAGCTAGTATTTTTTCTGGAATTACTAATGTGTACGCGCCTCTATACAGGCAATTATTTTATGATGGTTTAGTTTATTATTCTTCAAGTAAAATTTTAACAGAGATTGCACTAGACCCAGTTTTAAAAAAAGATTTTAAAGAATATAAAAATGAAATTTTTTCAAATAAATCACTGTCTCTATTTACATATGAAAATAATAAATTGAGATCATATGCAAAAGAGACTTACGATGTCGGATTCAATGATTTAAAAAGAGCATTTCTGAAGTATTATGAAAATGAAAATAAAGGAAAAAAAATAATTATTGCATCACACAGTCAGGGTACAATGCATGCTGTAAGATTAATAAACGAGGTTATCAATAACAGAAAAGAGATAAGGGATAAGCTACTTTTAGCATATTTAGTTGGTATACCAGTTAGAAATTCATTAAAAAGTTTTCAGCCTTGTAGCGGAGAATCAGATGTAAATTGTTTTATGTCGTGGAATACTTTTGGGGACAATGTAAACCCTTACAATAACGAATATTATTCAGATATCGTGGCTACAAATCCAATTTCATTCAATTCCGAAGGAAACCCAAGTAGCTTGGGGGATCATAAAGGTATGCTGATGCCTAACTTTTTTCAGATGTTTAAATACAGAATTTTGAAAATGCCTATTGGTAATTTAAAAATTAAGAAACCCTACAAAATCAGTGCACAATCTAAAAATGGCTCTTTACAGTTAAAACAATTGAATGTTCCTTGGATAAAAATTTTTGAAAGAGAGAGTTACCACGCTGGAGACTATAATTTTTTCTGGTTAAATATTAGAGAAAATTTATACTTAAGACTTTCCAAATACTTCAATGATTAGAATCACAATATT
>CAZKLB010000018.1:0-8256 GCA_964553685.1 uncultured Marinoscillum sp. | reverse complement strand
CCAGATGGGTAAGTATCAGGAACATTTTTAAAATATCCTCCTCTAGCGATATCCATTGACTTAGCAATTTCTGAATTTTTATTTTCGCCAAATTCATTTGGATAAACTTTGGCATATCCATGTTGGGTTATAAGGTGTAATACCTCTTCCAGGCTAGCATCAAACCTAGGTGAGCCATTAACTAAGGATACTTCTTCATCATGTAAGTCTTGAAATGGTTTTCCAAGAGGAGGTATCCTTATTGCATCATCTAACTCAGATTCATCTTTTACCATCATCAACCATACTTTTTTATCTATTAACTGATCTACAATTTTTTGGTTATCAACTTCTCCATCCTCATTATTATCTAAATATTCTGCCATTATAGAAGCAGCATGAAATATCTTTTCATTTGCTACATTTTCTGTTGCATAAATCTTAATACCAAATACATCAGTTGTTTTACAGAAATATTTAAAATAATTTTTATCCGATTCACTAACTCCTCTTATTTTAATATATTCAGATCCATACTCTAAATCCAGACACTTTTCATAATTATCTTGGCAGGATGTAATTGAGAAAATTAAAAGAATTAATAATTTTTTCATTTCAATTAAACAGTCTTTTCTTCTCCTTGTATTTAATCTGTGAATTATAGTACTGAGAAGATGTTTTATTTTTATCCAGCCTTGCTACATCAAATTCTATTGGAATTTTTTTATTATGCAGAGTCACATCTTTAGCCATTTCTCCCAATCCAGGGCCAAGTTTAAATCCATGACCAGAACTACCAGATAAAACAAGAACTTTATCATTTTTTGAATGATAATTCATAATAAAATTACCATCTAAACTATTTTCATATTGACAGACTCTGGTTTCTGCTATGGGAATATCCTTTAGTGTTGGAAATCTTCTGTATAGATAGGATTTTGTTCTTTCAACGAGTTCAGGTATTGGTATTCTATCTGAAGTGTCTGGATCAAATTTTGTTGATCGCTCATCGTAAGAAATTTTAAAACCTTTGTTAAGATGGAACGGAATGCCATAATATGATGGGTTGTCAGCATTTAAATCAAGCCAGCATGGCATCGATTCTAAATTGAATTTTTTAACACTGTCATTAGGAACTCCAAAATAATAAACTTCTTGTCTTGAAATGTATGTCTTATCTTTTAACATTTTTGGTAGTAAAGTTCTATTCCATGGCCCGCAAGCTATTACGTATTTATCGGCAGATATACTTTTTCCGTTAAACAATATTGATTTATTATTTTCAAGATTTCTTTCATCTATTTTAACCTCTCCAATAAAAAATTTTCCTCCTTCTTGCTTAAATTTTCTCACTACATTTTTACAGCATCTACTAGCCATTAATGCTCCTGCTTTCTTTTCAAAATATATTTTATTTATATCATCAAAATGTATTAATGGATATTTTTTTTTTGCTTCTGATTTTGAAATTTCTTCAATTGAGTGTCCTACTTTTTCTATATGGACTTTTGATTTTGTTACGTAGCTATCATCATCTTGACTTACTAGCCACAGCATACCGCATTCATCGTAAAGTGTTCTCTCACTTTCATTTGATAGTCTCTCCCAAAAAGTAAATGAGTTATTAGTAAGTTCCGTATAAATTTTATCATCCCCATATGTAAGCCTTATTATTCTTGATGCACCACCAGAGCCAGATCTTGAATTTCCTGCTCCCCACATATCGTATAGTTCAACATCTGCACCTTCTTTATTTAGATGGTATGCGGTGCAAGCTCCCCATATTCCAGATCCAATTACTGCTATTTTCATAACTATTCAATAAAATTACGAGTATAAATATAGATTTTATATTTTTATATATGAGTAATATATTTATAAAACAGGGTTATTTAGGGATATTCTTATTCGTTATTTTGAATTTTATTTCAATGACGATTTATCCTGGTGGTACCATTATTGAACCCGATACTAATGGATATTCATTTTTCTATAATTTTTTTAGTAATCTTGGTGAGTGGACAGCTAAAAATGGTGAGGATAATACAGTTTCAGCATACCTATTTAATTCTTCCATGTTAATTTTAGCTTTATCATACTTTCTATTTTATGTGTCTTATCTGAGAATTCAATTAAGCTTCAATAAAAATAAAATCTTAAATTTTCTTTCGTTCACTACAATTCTTATATCATTAATTTCTTTTGTTTTGGTGGCAGTATTTTCTGCAGATACTTCTACGTTTGATGCCCATATTTTTTTTGTGAAAGCAGCATTTAGACTTTTATTGATACATTGTTTCATTCAATTTTTAATTGTTTATAATAGCAAGCTCAGTAAAAGAATTCTCATAAGCTCTTCACTTTTTTGTATTGTCCTGTTCCTTTTTATTATTGTGATGGAGTATGGCCCAAGTCCATTTAAAGACAACCGCTCATTATTCATTCAGGTGACCTCTCAGAAGGTTGTTGTTATAAGTATTTTAATATATTTTTTTGTTCAGGTTAGTGAGTCAATATCTTTATCTAAGAAATATAATTCATGATTCTAATTTCTTAATAAGTCTATTGAGTTCCTTAACGGAAAATAGATTATTTATATAGCATGACGAGTGGAATTCAGAGATTTTGTTATTTTCTAATAATATATCAATATTTGATGATCTTACTCCTGCACCAGGCATAATTGATATTCTTCCATTGCTCTTTTCAGTTAATGCATTGATTAGTCTAAGGCCACTAATTGCATCACTTTTTTGACCGCTAGTAAGAATTCTATCGAAACCTAAATCAATAATTTTTTCCATTGATTCGAAAGGGTTTCTTGTTTTATCAAATGCTCTATGAAATGTTAATGACATATTTCCAGATACTTTTATTATTTCTCTACAGAGAGAAATATCTACATCATTTTTTTTATTAAGAAAACCAAATACTATTCCCGAACACCGGTTATCTCTGCAGAAACTAACATCATCTAACATTATATCAAACTCTCTACTAGAGTAATTAAAATCTCCACCTCTTGGTCTAATAATTGGATGAATAGGTGTGCCTAATTGTAAACTTTCTTTTATTAATTCTCTTCTAGGAGTTATTCCTCCAAGATCTTTTTTTTCACATAATTCAATTCTCGATATTTTATGATTTGAAGCGACCTTAGTGTCAGTAAGATTAAATGTACAGATTTCTAAATCTCTAATCAATTGGAATCTTTGTATTTTGTATAGAATACTTTTAGATAAAATTTATTTTTATCAATAACTAATTGATTAAAAATGTTTGGATTATCTGGAAATGAAATTATTTTTTTTGCTTCAATTGTTCCTGAAATTAATTCTTGAAAAAAAATTGTTGACTCTCCCTTATAAGAAAAAGAAATAATACTATCGTAAACATATTCTGCAGGGTCGCTTTCAGATGAAAAATAGGCGTTATCCTGCATTATAATATTATTTTCAGGGTTAGAAATGATACCAATTGGGTTTAGTGTATTATTTTCTTTAGCAATATAATAATGTGTTTTGGGCGGAGGTAATGTATTTGGAATTTCAGTGGGGCCAGTTACAATTTGTACCTTATTAAGCACAATATTTTTTGCAGTATCTGCGAAAATGTGAAAATTATTTAGATCGATTACTGGAAAAATACCACTTGCAGGTTGCCAGTATATTTTATCATTTACATTAAACTTTTCATTCTTAGATAGTCCATCAACTAGTGATAGGTCACTGGATGATCTGGTTATATCGTAGTAACTATAGTGTTTTGTCAGAGGCGAATTAAATCTAAATACATATTCTAAAGAATCCATTTCTGGAAAACCATCTAATGCTATAGGGTTATTAAAGTATACGACAAGTTTTGATCTAGAATCTTCAAGATCAAATCCAAAAATTTGAGAATTATTTTCCCCAGGGACTAATGCAGCTCCTCTTAATTGATCCATTAATTCAACATTTTGAACACCAGAAATTATTTTGTTCAATAAAAATTTTCCATATGTATCTTTTATAGGTATTGTAAGAAACGTATCTCTATTTAAAAATTTAAATCTTGTAAATCCTATGATACCTCTTGGAGGACTTATTTCAGTGTATTTATTTGATGTATATAGGGCGGATGAGAATAGGGTATCTTCAATCTGACTAAGTGTCACTTCTTGTTCATCATCAGAAAAATCACCAAATACGTTTGAGAGTTTTAGATACAATCTAGCTGAATCAAAAATTGAGGAGTCATTTGGTACGTAATAATTTTCAGATACTTCCCCAGGCATAGGAGGGATATCTGATCCAGGTTCAAATATAAATTGGGTATAAGCTATTGATTTTATGTCACCAAAAACCTGGTCATTTATTTTTCCAAAGTAAAGTTCTCCATCATCTGTTCTCACGCTATCATAGTATATGTTTGAAACTTCTAGTGGAATTTCAACATAATGAACTTTTATCTTTTCTTTTTTATCACTAAGTAATTCGTCAATACCGATTTCACTGGTCTGATCGCAAGAAAAAAGGTAAATAAAGAAGAGTATTAAATTCCTATTTAAGAATTTCATTATATAATTTATAATGCGAGTCAACAAATTTATCTCCCTCCTCAATCTCGTGAACTTTATTTTTTGAAGAAAAATCTGAAATAAACTTTTCCAATGTTTTATTCTTAATATTAGATGGTTTTATTACGGCATCTGCATACTCTGAAGCAATTTTTATGAGACCATTATAATCCGGTGTAGATAAAGATTTGAGCATATCTTTGTTAATATCTTCATCAATTATTTTCTCGGCCATTTTCTTATCTAGTTTTTCTTTAAAACTATTATCATATATAGAGAAAATACACTTTGAATTTTCAAAGATGTGTTGTTCATTATATGAGGTTTTAATTAGAAGAGGTATTAGTGAGCTCATCCAGTCGTTACAGTGAATTATATCCGGAGACCAACCAAGTTTTATAACTGTTTCAAGAACTCCTTTGCAGAAGAATAAACACCTCTCATCATTATCAGAATGAAATTTTCCACTTTTGTTATTAAAGATTGTTTTTCTTTTGAAATAGTCTTCATTATCTATGAAATAAACTTGAAGTTTTGCAGTCGGGATAGAAGCTACTTTGATGATTAAAGGCTTATCATCATCACCTATAGGGATATTAACACCAGATAGTCTGACAACTTCGTGAAGTCTATTTTTTCTTTCATTAATAAGCCCAAATTTAGGTACAAGTATTCTAATTTCAACTCCCTTTTCCTGCATGGCCTGAGGTAATTTTCTGACAATCTCTGAGACGTACGTATTATTCAAGAAAGGCTTAATTTCTGTAGCAACATATAGTATTCTGAATGACTTACCCATTAATTTTTTGTAATTGATTTGTTGATTGTGTTACAAATTTAACTAAAATAAGTCACTTTTCTATTTTAAAATTTATTCAATGTCTATTTATTTATCATAATATATTAGAGCTAGATTTGTCAAAAAATTAGATTCAATTGAAAAATAGAAATATTATAATCAATACATTGCTTTCATTAGCTCTAGGAATATTTCTTACATATATCGTATTTAGGAATATAGACTTTCAATCCTTTTTAGAAAAACTTGATACAATAAATTACGCTTGGATTTATTTTTCGATGTTTATTTCCATTTTTGAACATGTGCTCCGAGCGTACAGGTGGAATCTCTTGATGCATAAACCAAACTTAAAATTTTCAACTTATATAACAACCCATGTAGTTATTGTTTCATATTTTTTTGCACTATTTATCCCAAGATTTAATGATTTTGTAAGGTGCTACCTTATATCAAAAACAAATAAAATTAATGTGTCTACATCCTTAGGAACCGTTGTTTCTGAAAGAATAATCGATATTTTATCATTGCTATTACTAACAATTTTTCTGCTAGTTATTGAATTTGATATTTTTTACAGTTTTATTGATGAATATATACTTGGAAGTTTATCAATTGATATAAAATCCATTTCTATCTTATTATTAATAGTGTTAGTCATTACTTATGTTTTTAAATTTTTAAAAAATAAGTCATCGTATTTTGAAGAGAAAATAAGTGAATTCAAAGAGGGATTCTTCTCTGCTAAGGGTATCCTTACAGATAAAAGATTTTTAATTTCAACTGTACTTTTATGGTTAATTTATTTTTTTATGGGATATGTAATATTCTTTTCTATTAATGAGACATCTAACCTAGGCCCAGTTGTAGGTTTAGCAGTTCTCATCGCTGGATCTTTAGGAATGATTGTTCCGGTTAATGCTGGAATTGGTGCCTATCACTTCCTAGTTGCTTCAATATTAATTGGATATAGTATAGATTATGAAACAGGCCTATTTTTTGCAACTATTCTACATACTTCCCAAATTATTTGTTTAGCAATTTTAGGTTTATTTAGTTCTCTAGTATTATTTATGAAAATTAGGTCCAATGCGTAGAAAGTTTATTACTGAAAAAAATAGTTTAAAATTTTTTGAGGATATTAAGTCAAAGAATAAAAAAACTGTTTTTACTAATGGATGTTTTGATATTATTCACCCAGGACATATTCATTTACTAAAAGAATCAAAAAAGCTCGGAGATATTTTAATAGTCGGTTTAAATTCAGATAAATCCATAAAATTGATCAAAGGAGATGATAGGCCTATTGTCAATGAGAATGACAGGGCTAAGATACTGGAATCAATTAAGTATGTAGATTACATTTTAATTTTTGAAGAGGAAACCCCAATAAATCTTATTAAACTTATTACCCCTGATGTTTTAGTTAAGGGTGGAGATTATCTTAAAAAAGATATTGTAGGTTCAGATTTTATATTAGAAAATGGAGGTACTGTAAAAACAATTCCATTAATTGAAGGGATTTCCACTACTTCTCTAATAAAGGGACTAAATCCAAAGGATAAAAAACATAATTAATGTGGGTTTTCTTATTGTGGTTTATTAAATTAAAAAATGGATCAAACATTCACTCAGGTAATAGATAAAAACTTATCAATATCACTGAAGAGTATCAGTGTTATTGATGTTAAAAAGTCATTTACTATTGCAAACTTTTATGATATTGATAATACCATTATCTTCCCAATTTACGGTAATTTTAGATACGGGAAGTATAAAAAAAAATTAGAGAAAGATGCTGTTTTATTTATTCCAGCACATAATACTATATCCCTCTCATTTGGTTCTAAGAGGAGTCAAACATTAGCTTATGAGGATTTCATTGATAATAAGAGTAAGTTTATTTCCGAGGATAACTTAATTAGTAATAGGCCCAAGGTTGATAAGTATTTAATCATTAATCTTGACGTTAAAGCTTACGACTTAGTAAATATTTTTCATACTAAAAATCTTGATGTTTATAATCTTTATAATAAGGAGTTATCGGTTTTATTTAAAAAAATTATTCATGAATTAAAAACTAAGCTAGTAGGTTCGTCAAAAGTAATTCAGTTGGTAACAGATCAGTTAGTTTATGAAATTATAAGGAGCATTTTATCAAAACAACCACTCTTTTCTGGGATAGAGGAAAATTTTAAATTTTTTAATGATGAAAAAATATTGGATTTATTTGAATTTATTAATTCAAACCTAAGTAAAAATCTATCAAATAAAATATTATCAAAGCACCTGAATATTTCCGAAGATTATGTGACTCAGTTCTTTAGAAATAATATAGGGTTTTCTCCTCAAGATTATATAGAAGAGAGAAGAATGGAGAAGGCTATTCAGCTTATAAGGGAAGATAAAGATGCAATAAAGGTTATAAGCAACGACGTTGGATTTAAAGATACAGCCTATTTCTGTAGGAGGTTTAAACTCATGTTTGGGGTACAGGCTGGTAAAATGAGAAAGCGTTTGAACGAAATCTAATTCTTAAGTCCTTTATTAAATTCTGATTCTATGATATTTTTAAGTTTACCAGATTTTGAAAATCTGAATAAAATAATGAAAATAATAACATAGAATAAACTGATAACTCCATAACCTAAGTACTCACTTTCAAAAATTGAATTCAAATAATTTCCAACAGCAATGCTGGTGAATCCTAGGGCAAATAAGAGTATTAATATTAAAACTAAAAAAGAAATTAACTTAGCTATTATTGAAGATATCTTATTAATTATATCACCCTTTGTTTGTTCAAGCCTATCTTTTAAAAAGTTTGAGATTGCATCTAAAAGTTTATCAATTTTGATCATAATTATGTAAAGTTAATCTCTTTTTTATTAATCTTTTTAAGTTCTTTTTTCTTAACATT
>CAZKLB010000017.1:23658-25494 GCA_964553685.1 uncultured Marinoscillum sp. | reverse complement strand
CCAGATCTCTCATTGTGGATGGGCGCATTAGAAAGAGTAAATAAAGTAGGCATTAATAAGATTGGGGCAATTCATAGAGGGTTTTCTATCACTGGAGATTCTAAGTATAGATATGCACCAATGTGGAAAATAGCCATTGATCTCAAAAGTAATATTCCTAATCTACCGGTGATTTGCGATCCTTCTCATATATGTGGTAATAGAGATATGATATTTGAAACATCACAAAAAGCTCTTGATCTTGGTTATGATGGATTAATTATAGAATCTCATATAGATCCGGATAATGCATGGAGCGATGCAAAACAACAAGTAACCCCAGCAAGTTTATTAAAAATAAAAAATGATCTAAAGGTTAAAAATACTAAGGAGAAAGATCGTTCTTACAAACATCTTCTTGAAGAAATTAGAGAAAATATAGATGATGTGGATAAAGAAATTATAGATATAATTGCTAAGAGAATAAGCCTCGTAGAAAAAATAGGTGAGTTTAAAAAAGAACAAGACCTAACAACTTTTCAAGTTGACAGATGGAATAAAATATTTAAATCAAGAATAAAATGGGCTCTTGATAAAAACTTAGATAAAGACTTTATTGAAGATTTATATAAGGTTATACATCTTGGTTCAATCAACGTTCAAAATAAAATAATAAATAAAAAAAAGGCTAATTTTAAAATATGATCCCTAATCATATTAAAATTGGTAATGCCAAGGAATTTCTTCTTGAATATATATCTCATTCAAATTTTTCAAAAATTGGCATATTAGTTGACGAAAATACTAAAATTAGCTGTTTAAATAAGCTTAAAGATTCTCTTGACTTTAATTATCATGAAATAGAAATAAAATCTGGTGAAGAAAATAAAAACTTACAAACATGTTCTAATGTTTGGGGGATATTAACAAAATTAAATTTTGACAGAAAGTCTCTCATAATAAATTTAGGTGGTGGTGTAATATGTGACCTTGGTGGTTTTGTTGCTTCTACATATAAAAGAGGTATCCAATTTATAAATATTCCAACTACTTTACTTGGCCAAGTAGATGCAAGTGTCGGAGGAAAACTGGGAATAGATTTTAATAATTATAAAAATCAAATAGGAATCTTTAGAGAACCAAACCTAATTATTGTAGATCCAGAATTTTTAGCAAGTTTACCAAAAAGAGAATTAAGATCAGGTTTTGCTGAGGTAATAAAACATTGTATTATCAGAGATGAGAAAAAGCTCGATCAGATTTTGAATTCAAACTGGGAAAAAAGTGATTGGCTAGAAATAGTAAAACACTCAATAAAAATAAAATCAAAGGTTGTCAATGAGGATATGAAAGAAGACGGTCCAAGGAAAATTTTAAATTTTGGACATACTATTGGACATGCAATTGAGACAACATATATAAATAAAGAAAATAGATTTCTACACGGAGAAGCTATATCAATAGGAATTATTTGTGAAGCCTATCTTTCTCATAAACTAAATAAATTAAGCACTATAGATTTAAATAAAATTGTAGATATAATAAAGAGTATTTTTGGTAATAATACAATTGGATATTTCGAGGAGATAGTTAGAAATGCATATCACGATAAAAAAAATATAGATGATAAAATAAGGACTTGTATTTTGAATAAAATTGGGCAATGTGAGTATGACCACGAAATATCCCCGAATCACATAATAGAAAGTCTAGAGTATTACAATAATATTATAAAATGAAAAGCTATAATGTAAGTTTTAGAAAACTATCTTCAAAAAAAATCAAATTAAACTCTTCAAAAAGTGAAAGCAATCGATTACTAATATTAAAAGCTTTATCAAATAATAAAATAAAAAT
>CAZKLB010000017.1:21405-23558 GCA_964553685.1 uncultured Marinoscillum sp. | reverse complement strand
TAGAAAATGAAGGATACCCACCCATCAAAATTGAACAAAAAGTAAATCAAATAAAAAACTCAATAGCAATTCGAGGTGATGTAAGCAGTCAATATATTTCATCACTTCTTATGATTGCTCCCACATTAGGGAATGGGCTTTTCATAGATATTAAAGAACCATTTTACAGTAAACCTTATGTTGATATGACTTTAAAATTAATGGAAAAGTTTGGCATAAAAAGTACGCTTGAAAAGAATCAAATAAAAATCAATCATCAAAAATACGTAAGTGGAGAGTATTATGTAGAGTCTGACTGGTCAGCAGCAAGTTATTGGTATAGTATAGTATGTATAAATAATCAAATAGATAAACTTAAGCTGCTAGGGCTAAGAGAAAATTCTTTTCAAGGAGATAAAATTATCTCTAAAATTATGATTCTTTTTGGAGTTAAAACACAATATGAAGATGACGGTATTTTAATTAAAAAGTCTAAAAGTCAGCTAGAAAGTATTGAATTAAATTTTAAAGATTGTCCAGATTTAGCTCAGACAATAATTGTTATAGCAGCCTTTATGAAGATTGAGCTAAAACTTTATGGAGTAGAGAGTTTAAAGATTAAAGAAACTAATAGATTGTTAGCAATGAAAAGTGAGCTAAAAAAAATTGGATGTAACTTTTTAGATATGGACAATCACTGGATTTTAAAAAAGAGAAAAAATAAATTTCCTAAAAATTTTATACTAGATACTTATGAAGACCACAGAATGGCAATGGCATTTTCTCCATTAGCATCTGAGCTTAATTTAAAAGTAAATAATCCTGAAGTTGTAAAAAAATCATACCCAAATTTTTGGAAAGATCTATTAAAAGTTGGATATGAGATTACTTGATATATCTGAAGTCTTGATCTTTCTTAATTGCTAGAACAGACTCATACATTAATTTGATACAGTTTTCAATATCATCCTTATGAGCAGTTTCAACTGTAGTATGCATATATTTTAAAGGAAGCGAAATTAAAGCGGAGGCCACACCATCATTTGAATAAGCGAATGCATCAGTATCTGTACCAGTAAATCTAGAAGCAGCCATGAGTTGATGGGCTATCTTATTAGATTTTGCTGTATCTATCAAAAGCTTTAATAAATTATTTTGTACCGCCGGTCCAAATGTTAAAGCAGGGCCATTACCAGATTTAATGTCACCGCTTTTTTTCTTATCATACATTGGAGAATTTGTATCATGAGTTACATCAGTAACAATAGCAACATTAGGTTTTATTCTTTCTGCAATCATTTGTGCACCTCTTAATCCAATTTCTTCCTGAACTGAATTTACAATGTATAGACCAAAATCTAATTTTTTCTTATTCTCATGAAGTCTCTTTGTTACTTCCGCAATCATAAAACCTCCCATTCTATTATCAAGAGCTCTCCCCGTTAAATATTTTTTGTTAAGCTCCATCAATTCATCTTCGAAAGTAATGACACAACCAACATGGATACCAAGCTTTTCGACCTCTTTTTTTGAGGAGCAGCCAACGTCAATAAAAATATTTTTAAGAGATGGCGTTTGTTCAGTTTTTGGATCTCTAACATGAATTGCTGGCCAACCAAAAACTCCCTTGACTATTCCTTTTTCCGTTTGAATATTTACTCTTTTAGATGGAGCTATTTGATGATCTGAACCACCATTACGAATAACATATATGTAACCGTCCTCAGTTATATAATTTACAAACCAAGAGATTTCATCGGCATGAGCTTCTATAACTACCTTGTACTCAGCTTCAGGATTTATTACACCAACAACAGTACCATAAGTATCAGATATGTAATCATCAATATATGGTTGAATATAATCCAACCATATTTTTTGTCCAGGTGACTCAAAACCTGTTGGAGAATGGTTATTTAAATATTTAAATAAAAAATCTTTACTATTCTCATTCATAATTATTCTTCTATTATATAAAATATATCTTCAGATTTTTTTTTCATAAGATACTCTTCCCTTGCAAATTTCTCTAATAATTCATTATCTGCTTCAAAACGATTTTTTTCATCAGAAATATTTTTGATTTCTTCTTTATAAAAATCTTTTTCAATATTTAATTCTGATAATTTTTTTGAAAGTTTAAACCTATTTATAAAACCATTTGAATCAATTAC
>CAZKLB010000017.1:0-21305 GCA_964553685.1 uncultured Marinoscillum sp. | reverse complement strand
GTCCAACCTGATTCTTGTGCCAATTTTATAGCGTTGATTGTTTCTGTTAAAGTACCAATTTGGTTAGGTTTTATTAATATTGAATTAGCACTTTTATTTTCTATTGCTTTTTTAAGGTATTTCAAATTTGTAACCAAGAGATCATCACCAACAAGTTGACACTTTTTCCCAATTTCCTTTGTTAGCATCGACCATCCCTCCCAATCATTCTCGTCACAACCATCCTCAATACTATCTATTGGATATTTTTCAACAAGGCTTTTGAGATAATGAACTTGATCTTCAGAATTTCTAATTTTGCCATTTGACCCTTCAAATAATGTATAATCATATAACCCATCTTTATAAAATTCTGATGCTGCACAATCCATAGCAAGAGTTATTTCTTCATTCACTTTAAAACCAGATTCTTCAATTGCTTCTAGTATAATTTCTATTGCTTCCTCAGTTCCACCGATAAAGTTTGGTGCAAACCCACCTTCGTCACCTACTGCTGTACTTAGATCTCTTGATTTTAATAGGTATTTAAGATTATGAAATATCTCCGTACCATATCGTAAAGCCTCACTAAATGAATCGGCACCTACTGGACGAATCATAAATTCTTGAAATGCTATGGGAGCATCGGAGTGAGACCCTCCATTTATTATATTCATCATGGGAACAGGTAAAAGATTTGCCTTTTCACCACCAAGATATTTATATAAAGGTTCTTTTGATATGTTTGCTGACAAGTGAGCACATGCTAAAGAAACACCTAATATTGCATTAGCTCCAAGACTTGATTTATTATGAGTACCGTCTAAATCTATTAATAATTCGTCAATCTCTCTTTGATCTGAACACTTTTTTCCAATTATATTTTTAGATATAATTGAATTAACATTTTCAACAGCTGAATAAACAGATTTACCAAGATATTTTTCATCTCCATCTCTTAGTTCAACAGCTTCATTTTCTCCAGTAGAAGCACCGGATGGTACAGCTGCTCTACCCATAACACCACCAGAAAATACATCAACTTCAACGGTTGGATTACCTCTAGAATCTAAAATTTGTCTTGCAATAACCCGATCAATCTTACCCACCACTGATAATTTTAATAAAATCATCAAAAAGATACCTTGAGTCATGTGGACCTGGTGAAGATTCTGGATGATACTGAACTGAAAAAGCTTTCTTACCCTTAATCCTTATTCCTTCAACAGTATCATCATTAAGGTTAATATGGGTAAGTTTGAGATTTTTTGAGTTATTTATATCATCTAGAGAGACGGAAAATCCATGGTTCTGAGAGGTTACCTCTGATTTTCCTGAGTCAAGGTTTTTTACGGGGTGATTAATTCCCCTGTGACCATTATGTAACTTATATGTTGAAATATCACAAGCTCTAGCTAAAATTTGATGTCCTAAGCATATTCCAAATAGAGGAATATTATGTTCTAAAATTTTTCTGACAGTTTCAACAGCATAATCCATTGAAGCAGGATCACCGGGTCCATTTGATATAAAAAATCCGTCTGGCTTCCATTCGTTCATTTTTTTGAATTCTGTTTTAGCAGGGAAAACTTTACATAGAGCCCCTCTTTTTTTAAAATTTTCAAGTATTGATTTTTTACAGCCTAAATCTAAAACTGCAATTTTCAAATCAGAGCTCTCATCACCATATAAGTACTCTTTCTTTGTCGTTACTTTTGATGATAACTCAAGATTTTTCATTTGAGGAACTTTTTTAAGTTTCTTTTTCAGGGAGTCAATATCTAAATCATCACTCGAAATAATTGAGTTCATTGCTCCCTTATCTCTGACATGCTTTACTAGCTTTCTTGTATCAATATCATAGATGGCTACTGTATTATTTTTTAAAAAATACTCTTCTAAACTCTCATCAGAATTAGATCTACTGTAAGTCTCTGAATATTCATTAATTACAACTCCATTAATTTGTGGAATTGAACTCTCCTGTTCATCATCAACTGTTCCATAATTTCCGATATGTGAAGAGGTATTAATAATTATTTGACCAAAATATGAAGGATCAGTATATATTTCTTGGTAACCCGTCATCCCAGTATTATAACAAATTTCTCCAGTCGCAGTACCAATTTTACCTAGTGAAAAACCTTTAAAGATTGAGCCATCTTCCAAAATAAGAACTGCTGGTTTTCTAGTTATAAATCCCATCTATTTTCAAAAATAAAATAAAAAAGGGATTAAATAAATTAATCCCTTTAAATTATAATAATTAAAAAAAATACTACTTAGATTCTTTATCCTTTTTACCTTTTTTAGTAGATTTATTATCATTAGTGTTATCTCTTTTAGACTTATCATCCTTGGACTTTGGAGATATATTTTTATCATCTACAGGCTTTGTTGTTGTCTTTCTTCTTCTTCTTCTTCTAGACTTTGTTTTCTTATCTTTTTCTTCACCAAGTAAAAGAAGATTGTAATCAACAAGTTCAATTACACACATCTCAGCGTTGTCACCAAGTCTATTTCCCATTTTTATAATTCTTGTGTATCCACCTGGACGATCAGCGATCTTCTCAGACACATTATTAAATAATTCATTTACAGAATTTTTATCTTGAAGAAGTGAAAAAACTTGTCTTCTTGAGTGAGTTGTATCCGATTTAGATTTAGTTATTAAAGGTTCTACATATGTTCTTAAAGCTTTTGCTTTTGCTACAGTGGTCTCAATCTTCTTATGAATAATTAAAGAAGACGCCATGTTTGAAAGCATTGACTTTCTATGCGGAGCTTTTCTACTTAAATGATTAAATCTTTTACCGTGTCTCATGAATTAATTAATCTAAATTATATTTAGCTAAATCCATACCAAAACTTAGTCCTTTATTATCAACAAGTTCCTCAAGTTCAGTAAGTGATTTTTTACCAAAATTTCTGAACTTCATCATATCAGAAATTTCAATACTAACTAAATCTCCTAAGGTTTTAATATCTGCAGCCTTCAAGCAGTTGTAAGCTCTTACAGACAAATCGAGATCATTTAGTGAAGTTTTTAATAATTTTCTCATGTGAAGAAGCTCTTCATCTACTACTTCAATTTCATCAGAATTATCTTCAGCAAATTCCATATCATTATCAGAAAATAAATAAAAATGCTTGATTAATAATTGAGCTGAACCTTTAAGCGCATCTTCAGGATGTATTGAACCGTCAGTCTGAATATCTAATATAAGTTTTTCGAAATCCGTCTTTTGTTCAACACGAGTGTTTTCAACACTATATTTTACATTAATAATTGGGGTAAAAACAGAATCAATTGAAATGAAGCCTACATCTGAAGAACTAGAATTATTTTCTTCTGATGTTACATACCCTCTTCCCTTTTCAACTTTTAACTCAATTGAAAATTTAACTTTTTTACTTAATGTACATATCTCTTGTTCAGGATTAAGAACCTCAAAAGAACTATTACTTTTTCCAATATCGGCTCCGGTCATTGTACCTTTTTTATCAAAAGAAACAGAAAAGTTTTTCTCAGGGCTTTCGACAGTAGGTTTGAATCTTATATTTTTAAGATTTAATATAATTTCCGATACATCTTCAACTATACCATCGATAGTAGAAAATTCATGTTGAATACCTGGAATTTTTATCCCTGTTACAGCATACCCTTCCAAAGATGATAATAAGACCCTTCTTACTGCGTTACCTATTGTTAGTCCGTAACCTGGTTGAAGAGGTGAAAAAGTGAAGATTCCATGAAAATCATCAGCTTTTTCCATTACTATCTTGTCTGGCAATTGAAATGAAAGTAGTGACATAATTTTTAAAGTTTATTTATACAATATTTTTATTTAGAATATAATTCTACAATTAACTGTTCATTAATATTTTCTGGTATTGACTCTCTATCTGGGTATGTAATAAGTTTACCTGAAAGGCTCTTATCATCCCATTCTAACCATTTGTACTTATTAGATGTTTTCAAAGATAGACTGGAAGAAATTGCGGATAGTGACTTAGACTTTTCTCTAACACTTATCATATCACCCTCTTTGACTGTGAAAGATGGTATGTTAACAACATCACCGTTAACAGTTATGTGTTTATGAGATACAAATTGTCTAGCAGACCTTCTTGTAGGAGCTATACCTAATCTATATACAACATTATCTAGTCTTGCTTCTAGTAATTGCAATAAGTTCTCACCAGTGATTCCATCTTTTCTTGATGCTTTATCAAACATATTTCTAAATTGTCTTTCTAAAATACCATAAAGGTATTTAGCCTTTTGTTTTTCTGCTAATTGAACAGCATACTCAGATTTTTTCCTTCTTCTTCCTCTTCCGTGCTGCCCAGGAGGATGTGGTTTTTTCTCCAAAGCTTTTGTATCACCAAAAATTGGCTCACCATATTTTCTAGAAATTTTTGATTTTGGTCCTGTATATCTAGCCATTATTATTTATTTAAACTCTTCTTCTTTTAGGTGGTCTACATCCATTATGAGGTAAAGGTGTTACATCATTAATTGACACAACATCTAATCCCGCATTTTGTATTGCTCTTATTGCAGAATCTCTTCCTGCACCTGGTCCTTTAATAAAAATATCTACCTTTCTTAAACCAAGTTCATAAGCTGTTTTAACTGCATCTTCAGTTGCAATTTGAGCTGCAAAAGGTGTATTTTTTTTAGATCCTCTAAAGCCCATTTTACCGGCAGAAGACCAAGATATAACTTGGCCAGTTTCGTTAGTTATAGAAATAATGATATTATTAAATGAGCATTTAATGTGTGCCTGCCCATTTTTATTTACAACAACTACTCTCTTTTTAGACTTATCTTTTTTCTTATTCATTATTTAACAGCTTTCTTTTTATTAGCAACAGTTTTTCTTTTACCTTTTCTTGTTCTTGAATTATTTTTTGTTTTTTGTCCTCTAACTGGCAAACCTTTTCTGTGTCTAAGACCTCTATAACATCCAATATCTAGTAATCTTTTTATATTTAACCTTTGTTCTGACTTTAAGTCACCTTCAATTATAAAATTACCAGATATTACATTTCTTATTTTATTAGATTCATCCTCTGACCAATCTGAAACTTTTTTATTGGGATCAATCCCAGACTCTTTTAAAATCTTTTGAGCTGAACTTTTTCCTATACCAAAAATGTAAGTTAAAGAGATTTCCCCTCTTTTATTGTCTGGAATATCTATACCTGCTATTCTCATAATTATCCTTGCCTCTGTTTAAATCGAGGATTTTTTTTATTAATTACATATACCTTTCCCTTCCTCCTTATGATTTTACAATCACTACTTCTCTTCTTGACTGATGCTCTAACTTTCATTTTATTTATATCTAAATGTTATTCTAGCCTTTGTTAAATCATAGGGTGACATCTCAAGTTTAACCTTATCCCCCGGTAAGAGTCGAATATAAAACATTCTCATCTTTCCAGAAATATGAGCTGTCACAACATGACCATTATCTAACTTAACTCTAAACATTGCATTTGATAGTGCTTCGGTAACAATACCATCTTGCTCAATTGCTTTTTGTTTAGCCATAAATTAAATACTTCTTCCTTTAACTTTACCTGATTTCATCATTCCATCGTAATGTCTCATCAGTAAATAACTTTCTATTTGCTGTAAAGTGTCTAATATTACACCTACCATAATTAGTAAGGATGTTCCACCGTAAAATTGAGCAAAGCTCTGATTCACACCAAACATCATCGCAAATGCAGGTAATATAGCAACTACAGCTAATAAAATTGAACCTGGTAATGTAATCCTATCCATAACATTTGATATGAAATCTGATGTATCAGGACCAGGTTTAATTCCCGGAATAAATCCGTTATTTCTTTTCATATCGTCAGCCATTTTATTAGGGTTGACGGTAATTGCAGTATAGAAAAATGTGAAGGCAATTATCAATATTGCAAATGTCACATTATATAGCCATGACTGCATGTTTGAAAAAGAGGTTGCAATATATTGAAAAAAATCTGAATTTTCAGCAAACTGTAGGCCTATTATAGCAGGTAAAAACATTAATGCTTGAGCAAAAATTATCGGCATAACGCCAGAAGAATTTACTTTTAAAGGAAGATATTGTCTCTTACCTCCATAGAGACTATTACCAACTACCTGCTTCGCATACTGAATTGGTATTCTTCTTATTGCTTGTACTAACATTACTGTGAACATGACAACTAAAAATAAAACACCAATTTCAATAATAAAGATTAAAGCTTGACTCATACCTCTTGAAAGAGCTTCAGCAACTATACTACCAGGAAACCTTGAAATAATGCCAATCATTATTAACATAGAAATACCGTTTCCAATACCCTTATCAGTTATTTTTTCACCTAGCCACATACAAAAAATGGTACCTGAAGTAAGAATTGTTACACTTGATAAAGTAAATAAAAACTTACTTTGGACTAATATAGCTTCGGCAGGAATAGTTCCAGATATGTAAGCAGTACTTTGAAACATACATATCACAATAGTAAGATACCTAGTTATTTGAGTCATTTTTTTTCTACCACTATCTCCTTCCTTTTGTAATTTTTGAAAATAAGGTAATGCGACTCCAAGCAATTGGACAACAATTGACGCAGAAATGTATGGCATAATGCCTAAGGCAAAAATTGATGCGTTGCTGAAAGCACCACCAAGGAAAGTATCTAATAACCCAAATATTCCACCAACATTTTGCTGTAATTTATCAGGATCAATACCTGGCAATACAACAAATGAACCAAGTCTAAAAATAATCAAAAAACCGACAGTATTGATTATTCTATCTCTTAATTCCTCTATCGAGAAGATATTCTTTATAGTCTCAAATAATTTAATCATTAATTTTTTTTACTTTTCCACCAAGCTTCTCAATGACTTTGATTGATGAAGCAGAAAAATAGTGAGCAGTTACATTAATTTTAACCTTTAATGAACCCCTTCCTAAAATTTTTATAAGATCTTTTTTGTTGGCATATCCTTTTTTTATTAAAAATTCTGGATTTACCTCTTTTACTTTATTCTTTTCACAGATTTGTTGTAAAGTATCCAAATTGATAGGTTTTGTTTCAATTCTATTAGGAGATCTAAAACCAAATTTAGGAACTCTTCTTTGTAAAGGCATTTGACCTCCTTCAAACCCAGCCTTTCTTGAATAACCTGATCTTGATTGAGCGCCTTTGTGACCTCTGGTTGAAGTACCACCACGTCCTGATCCTTGGCCTCTGGCAATTCTTTTACCTGCTTTAGTAGAACCTTCTGCTGGTTTTAATGTATGTAATTTCATTATTTTATTTCTTTTACTTTTATCAAATGATTTACCTTATCAATCATACCCTTTATCTGTGGAGTCAGTTCTTGTTCCACTACCTTATTAATCTTTCCAAGACCCAAAGCCGAGATGGTTTTCTTCTGTCTTGATGATTGAGATATTGTACTCCTAACCTGAGTGATTGAAACTTTTATATTCTTTTGTTTAACCATTGAAAATCTTATTTAAACTTACACCCCTTTGTTTTGATACAGCAAGTGGATCTCTTAATCTCATCAAACCATCAAAAGTAGCTTTTACTACATTGTGTGGATTTGAAGAACCCTTTGACTTAGCTAAAACATCTTTTATACCAGCACTTTCCATAACAGCTCTCATTGCACCTCCTGCAATTACTCCAGTTCCAGGTGAAGCAGGCTTCATTAAGACTAGACCACCTCCATATTTTCCAAGAACATCGTGTGGGATTGTATTTTTATATACAGGTACATTAATAAGATTTTTCTTTGCATCGTCAGTACCTTTGATGATAGCATTTGTGACTTCATTAGCCTTACCCAAACCATAACCAACAACTCCATTCTCATTCCCAACTACAACAATTGCAGAGAAGCTAAATCTTCTACCACCTTTTACAACTTTAGCAACCCTTTGAATAGATACTACTTTTTCATTTAACTCTAAATCACTAGCTTTTATATTCTTCATATTTAAAATATTAATCCACCCTCTCTTGCACCATCTGCAAAAGATTTAATTTTACCATGGTATAAATAACCACTTCTATCGAAAAGAACTTTATTAATTTTCTTTTTCTTAGCCTTTTCAGCTAATTTCAATCCAACCTCTTTACAAGACGTCACGTTATTATTACCAAATTTCTTTATTTCAGACGATGAGCAAGATATTAAGGTATTACCAGCTACATCATCAATAATTTGAGAATAAATAGCTTTATTACTTTTAAATACCGTAAGACGAGGTCTGTCTTTTGTACCAACAATCTTTGATCTGATACTCTTTCTAATCTTTAACCTTCTACTTTCTTTACTAAAACTCATTTTTATAAAATTTATGCAGCTGCTGTTTTACCAACTTTCCTTCTAACGTATTCACCAACAAATTTAACACCCTTACCCTTATATGGTTCTACAGGTCTTAATGATTTCAATTTTGCTGAAATCTGACCAATTAGTTGTTTATCAATTCCATTTAGAGTGATAACAGGTGGTTTACCCTTCTGTGTTTCTGTAGACACTTTAATCTCTTCGGGAACTTGAAAATAGATATTATGAGAATACCCCAATGTTAAATTTAAGAGATTACCTTGATTTGAAGCTTTAAAACCAACTCCCACAAGCTCTAACTTATGCTCATATCCATCGGAAACACCTATCACAGCATTATTGATAAGTGATCTGTAAAGCCCATGAAGTGATTTATGTCTTTTTTGTTCTGAAGGTCTCTGAATAGTAAATATGTTGTCATTAATGGATGTCTTAAAATCAGAATCAAATTTTTGATTCAGCTCCCCCTTTGGTCCTTTGACATTAATATTTGAACCCGATACATTTATTGTAACACCTTCAGGGATTGATATTGGATTTAAACCTATTCTTGACATCTTTTATAATTTTTTAATAAACGTAACATAAAACCTCACCACCAATTTTTAATTTTCTTGCTTCTTTATCAGTTATAACTCCTTTTGAGGTAGATAATATTGCTATTCCAAGACCATTAAGTACTCTTGGTAAATTATCTGAACCAACGTATTTTCTCAAACCTGGTTTACTAATTCGGACGATCTTCTCAATTGCAGAAAGTTTGGTTCTAGGATTATATTTAAGAGCAATTTTTATAGAACCCTGAGAATCATTATTTTCAAATTTATAATTTGTAATAAAACCTTTTTCATGCAAAACCCTAGTAATTTCTTTTTTTGTATTAGATGCTGGAATCTCAACTATACGGTGGTTAGCACTTATAGCATTTCTAATTCTAGTTAAAAAGTCTGCAATAGTATCTGTATTCATATCATAATTTTAAAAAGCTTGCAAATTTAATCATTTTAATAAAAAATTACCAACTAGCTTTAGTTATACCTGGGATCTTACCCTCAGAAGCCATTTTTCTAAATTCTAATCTTGATATGCCAAATTTTCTCATATATCCTTTTGGTCTGCCTGACAAATTACATCGATTGTGTAATCTTACAGCCGATGAATTTCTAGGAAGTTTATCCAAACCTTCCCAATCCCCTTTGGCTTTTAATTCTTTTCTCTTAGCAGCGTATCTTTCTACTAATTTTCTTCTTTTTAATTCTCTGACTTTTATCGCATTTTTTGCCATATTATTAATTTAATTTGCTGAAATAAAAGGCATACCAAATGCCTTTAATAATTCAAAACTTTCTTTATCAGTATTAGAATCAATAACGATAGTTATATTCATTCCAGTTACCTTATTAATTTTATCTATACTAATTTCAGGAAATATTATCTGTTCCTTTACTCCTAATGTGTAATTTCCGTTACCATCAAATCCTTTATTATTTAACCCTCTAAAATCCCTAACCCTTGGTATTGCCACAGAAATTAATCTATCTAAGAACTCATACATCATATCCCCTCTAAGGGTTACCTTAGCACCAATAGGCATACCTTCTCTCAATTTAAAATTTGATATAGATTTTTTTGCTTTAGTAGCTACAGCTTTCTGACCAGCTATAAGTGTAAGTTCATCAACACCTGCTTGAATAAGTTTTTTATCATTAACAGCAGCTCCAAGACCCTGGTTAATTGAAATCTTTTTAATTTTTGGTACCTGCATAACAGACTTATATTTAAGCTTTTCCATTAAATTTGGTACAATCTCATCTGTATACATTTTTTTCAATCTTGATATAGCCATCTTATATTACTTTATTAGTTTTTTTAGACAAACGCTCAATCTTACCTTCCTTATTTCTTTTTCTGTAAAACTTTGTTGGTTTACCATCAGCAGGATCTACTAACATAAGATTACTTATATGTATTGGTGCTTCTTGTTTTTCTATACCACCTTTTGGGTTATCTGCAGAGGGTTTAATATGTTTAGTAGAAAGATTTAATCCTTCAACTATTGCCTTGTAATCTTTAGGAAAAACAGTCAATACCTTGGCTGTTTTACCCTTGTCGTTTCCTGACAAAACATATACTGTATCTCCTTTTTTAATATGTAGTTTCATAAATATATTCTTATAATACTTCTGGTGCTAATGAAATAATTTTCATAAAGTTCTTTTCTCTTAACTCTCTTGCCACAGGACCAAAAACCCTGGTACCTCTTAATTCATCATTTTCACTTAAAAGTATTGCGGCATTATCTTCAAACCTAATGTAAGACCCATCCTTTCTTCTTACCTCTTTTCTAGTTCTAACAACAACAGCTCTAGAAACAGCACCTTTCTTAACTGAACTTGATGGGATTGCATTCTTAACAGAAACAACAATTTTATCTCCAACAGATGCATACCTTTTCTTTGTACCACCTAGTACCCGTATGCAAAGTACCTCTTTGGCACCGCTATTGTCTGCTACTTTAAGTCTACTTTCTTGCTGTATCATATTATTTTACCTTTTCAACAATTTTAACTAATCTCCACCTCTTGTTTTTACTAATAGGTTTGGTCTCCATAACTTTTACTAAATCGCCAATATCACATTGATTTTTTTCATCATGAGCAGTAAGCTTTGAACTTTTCTTAACAAACTTTCCATAAATAGGATGCTTTACTCTTCTTAGAACTTCAACAGTTATTGTTTTATCCATTTTATTACTAGTTACTCTACCCTCTCTTTGTTTTCTTAAGTTTCTGTCCATAACTATTTAGCTTTATTATTAATTTCTGTTTTAATTCTGGCGACAAATTTTCTCGCTACTTTTATTTTCATAGGATTTTCAATTGGAGTAGCAGCATGAGAAAAGATGAGCTTCTCGAGGTTATCTTTCTCAACTATTAACTTCTTTTGAAGTTCTTCTAATGAAAGTGCTCTTAGTTCTGAATTTTTCATTTTATTCTACGTAATCTCTTCTTGTAACAAATTTTGTTCTAACCGGTAATTTTTGTGCAGCTAATCTTAATGCTTCTTTAGCTAAATCAGTAGTCACACCACCTGCCTCAAACATTATAGTCCCAGGTTTAACTACAGCAACCCAATATTCAGGTGCTCCTTTTCCTTTACCCATTCTTACCTCTGCAGGTTTTTTAGTTATTGGTTTATCTGGAAAAATTCTTATCCAAACTTGACCTTCTCTTTTCATCTTTCTAGTTACAGCAATCCTTGCAGCCTCAATCTGTCTTGATGTAATCCAACCAGCTTCAAGAGACTTAATACCAAATGATCCAAAACTAATGGTATGACCTCTTTGAGCAATACCCTTGACTCGACCTTTTTGCTTTTTTCTAAACTTTGTTCTTTTAGGTTGTAACATTATATTAATTATTAAGCTTTAAATGCATTTTTACTTCCAACATTTAGAGATAGATTTCTTTTTCCAACAACTTCTCCTTTATAAACCCAAACTTTTACACCAATTTTTCCATAAATTGTTTGTGACTCACATATAGCATAGTCAATATCAGCCCTTATAGTATGCAAAGGTGTTCTACCTTCTTTGTATTGTTCAGATCTTGCCATTTCAGCACCACCAATTCTACCTGAAACTTTTACTTTTATACCCTTGGCACCAACTCTAACAGCAGAAGCAATAGCTTGCTTCATTGCCCTTCTATGTGAAATTCTTGCTCTTAACTGTTGAGCTATTGAATCACCAATCAGTTTCGCGTCTACTTCTGGTCTTTTAATTTCAAAAATATTAATCTGGATATCTTTACCAGTTAGCTTTTTAAGCTCTCCTTTTAGTTTATCAACTTCACTTCCACCTTTACCAATAATTATTCCCGGTCTTGCGGTATGAATAGTTATTTCAAGGAGTTTCATAGTCCTCTCAATTACAACTTTAGATATACCACCCCTAGGTATCCTGAAGTTAATATATTTTCTAATCTTCTGATCCTCAACAATTTTATCTGCAAAGTTTTTTCCTCCATACCAGCTAGATTCCCAGCCTTTGATAATACCTAATCTTAAACCTATTGGATTAATTTTTTGTCCCATCTTTTTCTTTTGTTTTTTTGATTAAATTATCTAATACCATTGTAATATGGTTCGATCTTTTTCTTATCCTGTGTGCTCTTCCTTGTGGAGCAGGACGCAATCTTTTGATCATTTTACCACCATTAACAAAGATCTCTTTAATAAATAAGTTTGCTTCCTCAATTTTTTCATTTTTATTTTTATCCTGCCAATTTGCAATTGCAGACAGTAGTAGCTTTTCCATTTTCTTAGATCCAACCTTAGAATCAAATTTCAATATATTAAGCGCCATATCAACCTCTTTACCCCTAATTAGGTCTGCAATCAGCCTCATTTTTCGAGGTGAGGTAGGTACATTATTTAATTTAGCAATTGCCTCCATTATTTATTTTTCTTATTTACGTGACCTCTAAAGTTTCTAGTGGGAGAAAATTCACCTAATTTATGTCCAACCATATTTTCAGTAACAAATACTGGAACAAATTTATTTCCATTATGGACTGCAAATGTATGGCCAACGAAATCTGGTGAAATCATTGATCTTCTGGACCATGTTTTGATAACACTTTTGCTACCCTTATCATTCGCAACTTCTATCTTTTTTAGAAGTCTGAAATCAATGTACGGTCCTTTCTTTAGTGATCTTGCCATTTTATATTATTTTCTTTTTTTAATAATTAATTTATCTGAATATTTATTTTTCTTTCTTGTTTTTAGGCCTTTGCTATATAATCCATTTCTTGACCTTGGATGACCTCCAGAAGCTTTACCTTCACCACCTCCCATAGGGTGATCAACAGGATTCATAGCAACAGCCCTAACCCTAGGTCTTCTACCAAGCCATCTATTTCTACCAGCCTTTCCAAGCCTTGTATTCATATGATTTGAATTAGATACAGAACCAATAGTAGCTCTGCATGTTAACAGAACAAGTCTCATTTCTCCAGAAGGTAATTTAATTGTCCCGTACTTTCCCTCCTTAGCAACAAGTTGAGCAAAGGAACCAGCACTTCTTGCAAGTGATGCACCTTTTGAAGGAAAAAGTTCAACATTATGAATAATTGTACCAAGAGGAATATCGTTAAGTTTTAAGCAGTTACCAATTTCAATTGGCGCAGAATCTCCAGATATAACCTTTTGTCCAACTATCAGCCCACTTGGAGCAATAATATAACTTTTATGTCCATCAGAATAGTTTATTAAAGCAATATTAGCAGATCTATTTGGATCGTATTCGATAGATTTTACTTTTGCTTCAATTCCATCCCTAACTCTTTTAAAATCAACAATTCTAATCTTTCTTTTGTGACCTCCACCAACATTTCTAACAGTCATCTTTCCACTACTATTTCTCCCACCAGACTTTTTCAATGTTGTAACAAGTGATTTCTCAGGTTTATTAGTAGTTATCTCATCAAAAGAGGGAGGTATTCTAAATCTTAATCCAGGAGTAATTGGTCTTATTTTTTTTGTCATAGTATTAGAAATTAAACCTGTGAGTAAAAATCAATAAACTCACCTTCTTTTAATTGAACAATTGCCTTTTTGTATGAAGGCTTTCTACCATTAACTATACCCGTTTTAGTAAATTTAGAAATGGACTTTCCTAATACGTTTATAGTATTTACGCTTATAACATTAACCTTATAAGTTTTTTCAACAGCTTTCTTTACTTGTATTTTATTTGCCTTCCTATTAACAATAAATGAGAATTTTCCACTTTCATTCGAGGAAGTAGCTTTTTCAGTAAGAATTGGTTTAATTAAAACAGCCATCAATTTAAAATTTCATTTAATTTTTCAACAGAATCTTCAACGATAAAAACATTATCAGCATGAATAATATCATATGTATTGATTTCATTTATATTCTTTACAGATGCGTTCTTTAAATTATTTGAAGAAAGTACAATATTATTATTATCCTCATTTAAAAAGAATATAGATTTTTTATCAAGGATTGAAAAGTTTGAAAGTATACCGGCAAATTCTTTAGTTTTAGGAGACTTTAGATTAAACTTTTCTAGAATAACCAATGACTTCTCTTTTACCTTATATGATAGGGCTGATTTTCTTGCAAGGTTTTTTAACTTTTTATTAACCTTATTCTTATACTCTCTCGGCTCAGGACCAAATATTTGACCCCCACCTCTAAAAAGAGGAGATTTAATACTACCTGCACGAGCTGTACCTGTACCTTTTTGCTTTTTAATTTTCCTGGTTGAACCTACAATCTCAGATCTTCCCTTAACCTTACTATTTCCTTGTCTCTTATTAGCCAAAAAACTTTTAACATCAAGATATATGGCGTGATCATTAGGCTCAATAGCAAAAATCTTATCTGATAGAGTGACCTTCTTACCACTTGTTTTTCCAGAAATTTTATTTATATCTACTTTCATTATTTATTAATTTGAGAGGACTACATATGAGTTTTTCGCCCCGGGTACAGATCCCCCTACATAAATTAAATTTTCTTTTTTATCAATCTTTAATATCTTAAGATTTTGTATAGTTACCTTATTACCTCCAGTCCTTCCAGCCATACGCATACCTTTAAAAACTCTTGAAGGAGTTGAACCCGCACCAATTGAACCAGGAGCTCTATTTCTGTTATGTTGACCATGTGTGTTTTGACCCACACCACCGAAATTATGTCTCTTTACAACACCTTGAAAACCTTTACCCTTAGATACAGAAGTAACATCAAGGAATTCATTTTCATTAAAAACATCGGTTAAATTAATCTCCATCCCAAGTTTTACTTTTTCATCGAATTCTTTTCTGAAATTTCTAAATTCAATAAGCTTTCTTTTAGGAGTGACCTTAGATTTTTCAAAATGACCTTTAGATGATTTATTTAGGCTCTTTGGATTTATATCGTCATATGCCAACTGGATAGATCTATATCCATCAGTATCCCTATTTTTGATTTGTGTGACAAAACAAGGCCCTGCTTCAATTACGGTACAGCCAACGCTTTTACCTTTAGCATCAAAAACGCTCGTCATACCCAATTTTTTACCTATAATTCCTGACATAATATTAAATTTATGACCAATTTTTTTAGTCAAAATGTGTGCAAAGATAACAATTTAAGCTATCTCTTCAAATATTAGAAAACTTATTTTTTGATGAAAAATAAGAGATATAATTAAAATTATTTCTCTTTAATTACTCTCCTAACACAAATAACTCTATCTCCTTCAGAAATTATAAGAAAAACCATGTTAGATGGTACATTATTTAGATTAATCAAATCTTTTATTCTAGAATTATAATTAACACTTCTTTCAAATATTAATGAACCTAAATTATCAATAACTTTATAATTAATAGTTTCTTTTGGGACAAAATCAGATTCTATATTCAAAGCACCTTTAGTAGGATTAGGGAATACTTTAATTCTTATATCATTTAATTCTAATCCTAAAACTTCACCGGTAAATTCTTCGAAAAGAACCCAATCTAAATTGAATGGGGTTTTTTTGTACATCATTCTAATATTTATCTCACCCATTTCTAGATTTATTTTAGGGAACTCGTTAAAGGTAACCCAGTCCTCCCAGCCATTCGTTGCTGGAAACGAAATAGTATGCAATATCTCATATTCACCGGATTCTAATATTTTTTGTAATTCAATTTTTCCGCCATTAGCATAACTCTGACTTCCATCTGAAGCAACTCTGTAGCTCAGATCATAAATACCAGACTTTTTAACATCAATAATGTAATCTGTATAGTCAGCAGAATCTAAATATCCAATATATTGAATATCACTGTTGGACTGACTTAAAAAGGTCACACCTTCTTGTTTTACATAATCTTCAGCCTCTATTTTACCAGGAACTGGTAATCCAAGGGACTCTGAATCATCAAAAGAAAACCAATTTAAATTAAATGGGCCTTGAATTACTTTTAGTCTAATAAGATGCTCACCCTTAGGTAATGTAAGTCCCTTACTTGTGTTTTTCCATTGCTGCCACCCTCCAGTCTGAGGCAAAACTACATTTTGGAGTGATATATAATTTGATGTTGTAGAATCATAAATTGATAACTCTAATTGACCACCAGAGGACCAAGCAGGATCTGCAGCTGATCTAAATGTTACATTGTAAGTTCCGCTATCAATAATATTAACAAAATATTCTGCGTAATCACCATCATCCAAACTTCCTATATTTTGTCCACCCCCTGTATCAGTAGTTGACTCAACTTCTATCCCTTTCTGAAAGTAAAAATATTCTGCTTCAATTTTTCCAGGGATATTATGTACAAACGAAATAGTATTCTTAACAACCTCCTGTTGAAAATTTTTCAGGTTAAGATTATCAGATGTTTTAATTGAATTTCCATCATATGATATTCTTAATGTATCAGTTGGTAATATTAGCTGTGAAAGCTCTAATAAAATTGATCTTGACGATAACATAGAATAACTTACTTTTTCTATATCAACATTTTGATTATTAATTGATAAAATAAAATCACTTAGATTAATATCAATAGATTGATCAATATTTTTATTTAAAGTTATTAAAATAGAATTTTCATCACTTGTAACAGATGAAATATATTTTGATTGAACATCTGAAATTTTACCAATTTTTTTAAAATCAAAGTAACTTAAATTGAATGTGCCTTTATTAACATAAAAATACAATTCTTTATTATCCTTATAAATCACAAGCGAATCAACTGAAATATTTATCCAATCTTCCCAAGAATCTGTTTTTGGAACCTGAATTATTTCAGACAGTTGGTCATTTTCCATTTTAAAATAAAATGAACCATCATTATCTTCTGTAGCAACTCTAACATCAACATCATAAAGACCAGATGAATCAATTATAACCGAATATTTCATCCATTCATCGGTCTCAGTCCAACCAATATTATAACCATTTGATAACGAATCTTTATTTAATTGTATATCCACATTATCGTTTCTCAATGCCCAACCACTATTCCAAGCAGAAAAGTTCCCACCATAATTTGCATTCGAACCAGCGTCATAATATGCGTGACCCATGACCCCCATATCAAAATTTGATACATAAATTTTTCCAGGAATAAAATTATCACTGTAGGGGATGGTCTCATTGGAATAAGGTTGTCTAAACATAGCATCAATTATATCTCTATGAAAAAAACAATTTTCAAGTTTTATATCCTCAGCTAATTGTAATAAACCAGAAATAGCTTCAGATTTTGTAGGTTCTGGGCCATCATTTTTCCAGTAATCTACAAGTTTATTGTAGTTTTTATTATAATTAATTGATAATGGTGGTTGTATTGCTCCAATCCTTTTTAAAGGCCACCAAGCCCAACCAACACCATTTTCTTCAAAAACTTTAACTGCATCTCTATACCAAAGGTTAGAATTCTCTCCAGTCTCGCCAATAAATAAAGGTACATTTAAGGTATCTCTCAATGGTAATAGCCAATCTAGAAAACCTTGATCAACGGGGCTCCAATATTTATGAGGACTGTAAACAATATTGTCATCCCATGGAGGTGTAAGCCCAGTAAAATCATTAGCAAACCAATTTCCTTCAATAAAAAGGATATGATTATCACCCTCGTTTCTTATAGCATCAGTTATCCTTTCATATAGATCTCTTAATAATATACCTTCAGGTATTTCCCAGTTTGGCTCATTGATAAGATCATATCCAGCAATCCATTCTTCATCTTTATATCTTTCAGAAATTCTTCTCCATAGTTCAACCGTTTTACTTTGATTATGTTCACTTTCCCAAAGCGAATATTTTGTTGAATCATAATCAGAAATGTCTGCATTATACCCTTGTCCTCCTGGCGCTGCATGAAGATCTATCATTAAATACATTTCATTTTCCTTACACCATTTAAGTAATGAGTCTAAAAGAATAAAACCTTTTGTTAAACCAGTGTAAGAAAGTGAATCTTGTTCTTCTTCAATAGGCAATGTGAATAAGTTATAATGGATTGGAGCTCTAACTAAATTAAAACCCCAAGATTTCATGGAATCAATATCAATTTTTCTAACATGATTATCAAGCCATAAATTATAAAATTTATTGGTTTCCTCCTCACCAATAATTTTTTCAATATCCTTTTTAATTTGATATTGAGTTCCTGAAAATCCACTAGGACTCATCATATAACCTTCTTGAACCATCCATCCTCCCAAACCCATACCTCTTAAGAGAATTGTATCACCAATTTCATTAACAATTAGTTTTCCATCCGTTTTCAGAAAGTTCTGTGAGAATAAACTTGAAAAAGAGAAGAAAAAAAAGAAAAGTAAAGTGTATTTAGTTCGTTGCACCCACGAAATAAAATGATATTATTTAAAAATCAAAGTTAATTAAACCTTGATTTCCACATCGACTCCACTTGGTAGCTCAAGCTTCATCAAAGCGTCAACTGTTTGACTACTATTAGAATAAATATCAAGAAGTCTCTTATATGTACAAAGTTTAAATTGCTCTCGTGATGTTTTGTTAACATGTGGAGATCTTAAGACTGTAAAAATTTCTTTACGTGTAGGTAATGGTATAGGGCCACTAACTATAGCACCAGTAGTTTTAACTGCCTTTACAATTTTATCTGAGCTTTTATCAACTAAGTTGTAATCAAAAGACTTTAATTTTATTCTTATTTTTTGAGCCATAATCAGTTAGTTAATATCACCATTATTTTTTGCAATTATATCTTCAGCTATATTTTTAGGAACATTATTATAGTGTGAAAAAGTTAAAGAAGCAGACGCTCTACCAGAACTTAAAGTTCTCAAATCAGTAACATAACCAAATAATTCAGACAGAGGAACATCAGCCTTTATTATTTGAGCATTACCTTTCATGTCCATTCCTTTCATTATACCTCTTCTTTTATTTAAGTCTCCTGTTACACCACCAGTAAACTCATCAGGAGTTGTAACTTCAACTGACATAATTGGCTCAAGAAGAACAGGATTTGCTTTTTTTGCAGCTGCTTTGAAGGCAATACCAGCAGCTAGTTCAAAAGATAATGAATCAGAATCAACATCATGGAAAGAACCATCATAAAGCCTAACTTTCATTGTTTGGACTGGAAAACCAGCTAAAGGACCATTATCCATTGCATTTTTGAACCCTTTCTCAACAGCAGGAATAAATTCTCTAGGAATCTTTCCTCCCACAATTTGATTTACAAATTGTAAACCGTCTCCTTCAAAATCTTCATCTTTAGGGCCAATTTCAAATACAATATCTGCAAACTTACCTCTACCACCACTTTGTTTCTTGTAAACTTCCTGGTGTGTAGTAGAATTTTGGATAGATTCTTTGTAGGCAACTTGTGGCGCACCCTGATTGATTTCTACCTTAAATTCTCTTTTCAACCTATCAATTATAATCTCTAAATGAAGCTCTCCCATACCTCTTAGTACTGTTTGACCAGTTTCTTCATCTGTTTGAACTCTGAGAGTTGGATCCTCTTCAACAAGCTTACTTACAGCCATACCTAATTTATCTACATCTGCTTGCTGTTTTGGCTCTATCGCATAACCAATTACAGGATCAGGAAAACTCATAGATTCTAATACAATCTTTGACTTTTCATCAGATAAAGTATCTCCTGTTTTTATATCTTTAAATCCAACACCAGCACAAATATCACCTGCCTCAACAGTGTTTATAGGATTTTGTTTATTTGAATGCATCTGCATGAGTCTGGAAATTCTTTCCTTTTTGCCATTTCTATTATTAAAGACATATGATCCTGCATCTAATTTTCCAGAATATACTCTGAAAAAACAAAGTCTTCCAACAAATGGGTCAGTTGCAATCTTGAAAGCCAAAGCTGCAAATGGCTCTGCATTATTAGGATTCCTTGTTACCTCAGACTCAGAATCTGGATCAGTACCGGATATTGGTGGCAAATCAAGCGGAGATGGAAGATAAGCACAAACTGCATCAAGAAGGGCTTGAACACCTTTATTTTTAAATGCTGAACCGCACATTACAGGTGAAAAAGACATATCAATAACAGCTTTTCTTATAGCTGCCATCATTTCTTCTTTAGTGATAGAATCAGGATCATCAAAAAACTTTTCAAGTAAATTATCATCATATTCTGCGACACTTTCTACTAAATTTTGTCTCCACTCATCAACAGTTTCTATAAGATCCTCAGGAATATCTATAACCTCGTAAGTCATACCCAAATCAGTCTCATTCCAAACTATTGCTTCTTTAGTTATTAAGTCTACAACACCACGAAAGTTTTCTTCAGCTCCTATTGGTATTTGTAATGGAACTGGTTTTGCATTTAACTTGTCTTTTATTTCTTTTACTACATTTAGAAAGTCAGCACCTGCTCTGTCCATTTTATTAACAAAACAAATTCTAGGAACTTTATACTTGTCTGCTTGTCTCCAAACCGTCTCTGATTGAGGCTCAACGCCTGAGACAGCGCAAAAAAGAGCAACCGCGCCGTCAAGAACCCTTAAAGATCTCTCAACTTCAACAGTAAAATCTACGTGACCTGGTGTATCAATAATATTGACTCTATAATCGCTTGTATTATCAACTAGTTTACCTTGCTGTGTAGGATACTTCCAAAATGTAGTTGTTGCAGCAGAAGTAATTGTAATACCTCTTTCTTGTTCTTGCTCCATCCAATCCATTGTTGCTGCCCCGTCATGGACCTCACCTATTTTGTGACTTAAGCCTGTATAATAAAGAACTCTTTCTGTAGTTGTAGTTTTACCAGCATCAATATGAGCCATTATACCAATGTTTCTAAGAAAATTTAAATCTTTTATTGATGCCATCTATATTTATTTAAAATCTAAAATGAGAAAATGCTTTATTAGCTTCAGCCATTCTATGTGTATCGTCTTTCTTTTTTACTGC
>CAZKLB010000016.1:13484-26635 GCA_964553685.1 uncultured Marinoscillum sp. | reverse complement strand
TGTTGGTATCTATCAGGAAGAAGTTACAAAAAGAATACACAATGACTTGAAAGAGATTCTTAAAACAAAAAAAATTAGAATAACCAGTAAGTATAATGTTAGAGGTGGACTCTATACTACCTGTATAGAGGGAAAGTTATAAACTATTCAGAATACTTTCTTTTAAACCTATCATATAGGATTTGCTGTTTTCCATCTAAATTAATTTCTCTACCTGTTATAAATGCATGAACAACCTGACTTGTCCTCATATCTAAAATATCACCTTTTGATACAACTATGTTAGCATCCTTACCAACCTCTAAAGATCCCGTCACATCATCAATTCCAAGTATTTTAGCTGTGTTATAAGATATCATTTTCAAAGCTTCTTCCTTGGGAACTCCGTATGCTACTGAAGTTCCAGCTAAAAAAGGTAAATTTCTTTGTGAATGAAGGGAACCAGAAGCAGTCAATCCAACTAAAATACCTTCCTTATATAAAAGATAAGGAAGCTTGTAAGGCAAATCAATATCTTCATGATTTCTTGAAGGGGTTCTGTGTATATTATTTAATAATATTGGTAAATTATTTTCCTTAATAAAATCAATTGTATAATGAGCATCATTAGCTCCAACGATAACTAAATCATTTATTCCATGTCTTTTAAAGGTTTGAACTGATTCAATTATTTGTTCTCTGGAATTTGCATGAATATAAACTTTCTTTTTACCAGAAAAAACATCTATCATAGCCTCCAACTTTAAATTATTTTCATCAATAATACCCCTTCTATCATAATATGATCTTGAGTCAATAAGAAATTTATGTATTTTATCAACTGTACTTTTATAATTAGAATTTACTCTAAACTCTGTTGATCCTGACCATCTACTTGGTGGATAGGTTTTTCTTGGCCACTTAACATGTATACCATTATCTACCTTATATGCTGCATCTTCCCAATTCCATCCCTCCATCATCATTATAGATGAATTTCCAGTAATTAAATCACCATCAGGTGCAACTTGGGAAAGGAGTATACCATTATATCTAAAAGTTGATATTACTTCTGAATCAGTATTATAAGATGTAAGAGTTCTAATATTTGAATTAATATCACCAATCTCGGTATGATCCAAAGTTGCTCTTATCGCAGATATCTCCTCAAGTCCAACCTTTGAAACAGGTAATATGAGGCCTGGATAAATAAGTTTTTTATTTAAATCAATCTGTAAATGATTTTGAAAATTACCTAGAGTTGAATTATCAAAATCACCTATATGAGTGATTTTTCCAGAGTCAAAACATACGTATCCATTTTCAATAATTGTCCCGTTACCAACATGAACTTCGGCATTATATAATATTATAGGTTTTATTTGATCACCAACAGGTTCAGGGACCTGAGCCTTAATATAAAATGATAGTAGAAAGAAAAATAAAAAGTATAATTTCGACATTATTTAAAATTTAATTTCATTAGTTGATTGATAATCATATTCATCTTCACAATGAAGTTCAAAATGTGCTGTCTTAATTGGTTTTCTTCTGCCTCCCATTGGTATATTTGAATTTTTCATTTTTGAAATTATTCTAGCTCTCTCTCTTTTAATTTCTTCTCTTAAAATTTCATCTTCTTCTATATCAAAATAAATCTTACCATCTACCAAAGTTTTTAAAGGTTTTGAGTATATAGATAAAGGGTGTTCATTCCATAATACTAAATCAGCATCTTTCCCTATTTTAATACTTCCAATTCTATGATCTAAGTTTAATAATTTAGCAGGATTGAGTGTTACTAACTTCATTGCCTCAACTTCAGACATATTACCATATTTTATAGATTTACCTGCTTCCTGATTTAATCTTCTTGCCATTTCTCTGCTATCAGAGTTAATTGATGTTACAACACCTGCTTGTGACATAAGGGCTGCATTATAAGGGATTGCTTCTTTTACCTCATTTTTATAAGCCCACCAATCTGAAAAAGAACCAGCTCCAGCTCCATGTCTAGCCATAATATCAGCAACCTTATATCCTTCAAGAATGTGAGTAAATGTGTTTACTTTAAAATCAAACTTTTCAGCAACTTTCATTAACATGTTTATTTCAGATTGAACATATGAATGACATGTGATATGCATTTTACCATTTAAAATCTGAGATAAAGCATCTAATTCAATATCTTTTCTAGGTATAATAGCACTAAGCCTCTCTTTTTTTGTAAGTGAATTGTATTTTTTCCATTTATTCTCGTAAACCCTAGCTTTATTAAAAGCATCAACAAATACTTGTTCAACACCCATCCTTGTATCAGGGAATCTTGTACTAGATGACGCCCTAGATCTTTTAACATTTTCACCAAGTGCAAATTTTATGTACTCATCTGCTTCTTTTATAATCATTTCTTCGGGCGATGAACCCCATCTGAACTTTACTATTGCGGATTGACCACCAATTGCATTTGCTGATCCATGAAGAAGTTGTGAGGTAGTTACACCTCCCGCTAATTGTCTATAAATATTTACATCCTCAGAATTCACCACATCCTTTATTCTTACTTCAGCAGTATTTGACTGTGAGCCCTCATTTACTCCAAAAAGAGCTATATGAGAATGTTCATCAATAATCCCAGGAGTTAGATGCATTCCATTTCCATCAATTATCTTTATATTTTTTTCATTAATGGATATTTCTTCTCCAACATCAACAATTTTACCATTTTCAATTAAAACATCACCTTTCTCAATTATTCCATCACCCTCAAGAGTCCAAAGTTTTGCACCTCTAATAAGTATTTTTTGTTGGCTTTTCAAAGTTTCCGTTCCATATTCAACAAAAGGATAAATAACTTTACCGATTCCTATATCTTTTTTAATATTTTGTTTTTTATTAATATCTTGATCTATTAATTGAGAATCATTTTTTGTAGCAACCCAATCAATCCAATCAAAATTATTTAGAGTTCCCTTTCCAAGAAAACGACCATTTGAAAAATAACCGGATAATTTATACTCACCTGATGTAACTCCTGATTTACCCTTTGGAATATTAAACGAGATATTAATATTTTCATCATCAACAATAATTTTTGTTTTTATTCTTAAAGAATCTGATTTACTGGCACTTAAAATACTTGCACTTGGATTATCCTTACTTCCAGTTACATTTAATATCAAACTGGCAATTTTTTTATCATCTTCAGTATCAAAAACTAATGAGTAATTACCTACGTAATCGTTAATATTAGAATCTGCAACTCTATGCCATTTACCTTGTACCCAATTGCTTAGAATCTTTGTTTCTCTTGAAAAAATATCACCATCAGAAATAAAAAAATTTGCTATAAAAGATTCTTTAAGAGATCCTATTTTATGATCCATATTAATGAACTTTGATGGATTATATGTTAATGCTTTCAATAACGTCGACTTAGATGCTCCTCTTTCATGTGATTTTATTAAATTTTTTCTAAAGTCAGATAAATTTTTAATCCCATGTGATGTGATTGAAAAATTAATTCCATTCTTCTCTAAAAAATATGGATTAGAAGGAGCCATTTCCCAATGTTTTAACTGAGAAAGTAAAATATCTTTATTTTTAAATGGATCATCAACATTATATGGCTTTGGATAATTTATTGGTACAATCAAATTTGAATTCCCCTCTTTAATCTCATTAATTCTTTGATATTCATCTCCTTTTCCTTTAATTAAGAATTTTACACCAACCTCTTTTTCAATTTTTTGAGCTAGAAGTACTCTAAGTTTATCACTAACTTCAATTATTTTAGGTAAACCTTTATTATCATTTATACTTGAAAGTGAAAGATTAGTTTGGGATAACTTACCTGAATTAGCTTTATACCATTCAGCATCAAAAAAAGATTGCTTCATTAAAGCAACTGCTCCCATAAGAGAACTTGGATATCTCTGTCTTGTGGACCCTTTCATAAAAGAGAAATGGTTTGATACCTTTTCTCTTAAAATTATGTTTTGCTCAACATCATTAGCAAGAGATACAAATGTACCTGTACCTCTCATAATACCATCCATATTATGAGATACTACAGATCCGAAACCCTCTTTCCTTAAATCATTTGATTTCTTTTGATCAAATTTTATATTTTCTACACTATTATACTCTGGCCTTATTGACTCATTCCAAGAAAATGCCCCATCTTTATTTGAAAGCATTTGGGGATTATTGTAGCTTGACATCCAACCAGATGATGAGCTCCTAGATTTATTTTCAACAATTGCATAATTTGTATAAAGATCAATGAAAGAAGGGTATATATAATTACCACTCAAATCAAATTTTCTAATCCCTTCAGGTATTGTAATATCTTTACCAACATTAGTTATTATTCCGTTTTTTATAATTAGGGTACCATTTTCAATTTTTGTATTATAATCTACAATAATATTAGCGTTAGTAAACGCATAATGATTATCTCTTACATCTTCTACACCGTTGAGGGGAAAACCTTCCTGAGAAAAAGTTAAAAAAGGAGAAATAAATAAAAGTAATGAAAGAATATATCTCATTGTTTAGTACTGTTGTTAAATTCAATATATGAAAAAAAAGATATTAAAGGAAAAAAATTAATTTATTACTTTCCCTTTAATAAAAATTAAAGACCTTTTGTTATCACTAGTTATAACAGACAATGATTTTCTAAAAACACCGGGCCTACCCTTGGGGTTATATTCAGCAATTACATACCCATCTTTACCAGGTTTTATTTCATTTTTAGACCAATCAGGGGTGGTACATCCACATGATGGTTTAACAGAAAGAATTTTTAATGCATTTTGACCATTATTGGTAAACATAAATTTATATGAGACCTTTCCATCATTTTCTTTAACATCACCAAAATTATGTTCATTAACTTCAAAACTTATATTTGGTTTCTGAATAAATGATGAAAGTAAAAAAAATAGTGCTATATATAATGTTGTTTTTTTCATATTAATCAAAAATATATAAATAATTATAGTTCATCAATTAAACAATTCAATTAATTTTATATATATGTCAAGGATATTAACTGGTATTCAAAGTTCAGGAAAGCCTCATCTTGGAAATATACTTGGTGCAATTAATCCATCTATTGAATTATCAAAAAATTCTAATAATGAGTCTCTTTTTTTTATAGCTGACCTTCACTCACTTATAAATATTAAAGATTCTAAAGAAAGGAATGAAAATACTTTAGCAGTAGCAGCTTCATGGATTGCGATGGGGTTTAATTATGAAAAAAATTATTTTTACAGACAATCAAAAATTACAGAGGTATGTGAATTAGCATGGTACCTCAACTGCTTTACTCCTTACCCTATGCTCTCTAATTCTCACTCTTTTAAGGATAAATCTGATAATTTATCCGACATCAATTCAGGATTATTTACATATCCAGTATTAATGGCAGCAGATATACTATTATATGATTCTGAAATTGTTCCAGTGGGAAAAGATCAGAAACAACATCTAGAAATTACTAGAGACATAGCTAAATCCTTTAATCATAATTACGGAGAAACATTTATAATTCCTGAAAGTAGAATAGACAAAAATGTTCAAACTATACCTGGAACTGATGGTAGAAAAATGAGTAAAACTTATGAAAATACCATCGATATTTTTGCAAGTGAAAAAATACTAAAAAAACAAATTATGTCCATTGTAACTGATAGTAAGGGACTTGAAGATAAAAAAGACCCAGAATCATGTAACGTATTTAATATTTATAAATTAATAGCAAAAAAAGATGATATTAATAAAATGAAAAATAATTATTTGGATGGTGGATATGGTTATGGGAATGCCAAAAAAGATTTATTTAATCTAATAATGGATCTTTATGAAGATGAAAGAAATTCATATTTTGACTTAATCAAAAATCCAGATCATTTGCATAAAATTTTAGAGAAAGGTGAAGATAAAGCTAGGGTAATTGCAGCTAGTGTTATAAATAGAGTAAGAAATAAACTAGGTTACTAATCTGAATGCAATTTAAAAGAAAAGATCTTGTAAAAGAATCAAGAAGAGAAGCAAAAAAATGGCTTGATTATAATTTAGAGGATAAAGAGAAAGAGGAAATTTATAATTTACTTAAACCAGAGAATGAAAATAATCTAATAGAAAGTTTTCATAAAAAACTTGAATTTGGGACTGGTGGAATGAGAGGGATTATAGGTATTGGAAGTAACAGAATAAATACATACACCATATCTCTAGCAACTCAAGGTTTATGTAATTATTTAATTAATCTTGATAATACAAAAAAAACTGCAGTCATAGCTTATGATAGCAGAAGGTTTAGTAAAGAATTTGGTATCCAGGCAGCAAAAATTTTTTCAGCAAATAATATTAAATCTTACATATTTACCGATTTAAGGCCTACTCCAGAATTATCATTTGCTGTCAGGGAATTAAATTGTTCTTGTGGATTAGTAATTACAGCTTCTCACAATCCAAAAGAATATAATGGTTATAAGGTCTATTGGAATGATGGTGGTCAAATTACTGCTCCTCACGATAAAAATATAATTTCTGAGGTTGAAAAAATATATGATTTCAATCAAATAAATTTTAATTACAACAGTGAACTTATTTATGAAATTGATGATGAAATTGATAAAAAATATATTGATAAAATTCAAAGTTTATCAGTTTATGATAATTCAAAATCAAATTTAAAAATTATTTTTTCTTCTCTTCATGGAACAGGAATTACTCAGATTCCTAATGCACTAAAAGCTTTTGGTTTCAAAAATATCAGTAGTGTCAAAAGTCAAGAATTACCGGATCCTGAATTTTCAACTGTTAATTCTCCAAATCCAGAAGATTTAGATGCACTTGAACTGGGAATAAAAAAATTAAAAAAAGAAAATGGAGATATACTTCTTGCTACAGATCCAGATTCAGATAGAGTTGGAGTAGCCATATTTGATAATGGGAAAATTAAAATTTTGAATGGCAATCAACTTGCCTCATTAATTGTATATTATTCTTTAAAAAACCTTGATATAAAAAAGATAGATAAGCCTCCTTATGTTGCTAAAACAATAGTTACTACAAGATTAATTGATAAAATTGCTAGAGATTTTAGAGCTAAATCTTATTCTACACTTACAGGTTTTAAGTTTATAGCAGAACTAATTAAAAATAAAAAAACAGAAAAGTTTATAGCAGGTGGAGAAGAAAGCTTTGGTTACCTTGTTGACGACTTTGTGAGAGATAAGGATGCAATAATTTCTTGTGCATACATATGTGAGATTGCTAACTGGGCAAAAGATAGAGGCAAATCCTTAAATGACATTCTTGAAGAAATTTATGAGACTTATGGACTATTTATAGAAAAACTTTATACGATTAAAATGGAGGGAATTAAAGGAAAAAATAAGATAAATGAAATTATGGATAAATATAGAAATAATCCTCCGCAAACAATTTTTAGAGACAGAGTTAAAGAAGTTATAGACTATAATAAGAAAGTAAAAAATCCTGTAATTAATGTTAAATCAAATGTTATTCAATTAATTTCAGAAAAAAATTATTCTATGACTTTAAGGCCATCTGGAACCGAACCAAAAATTAAGTTTTATTTTAGTTTATCAGGTGATAATAGTGATATGAATAAAATAAAATTATCTAATCTTATTGAAGAAGAAATTTTAAATATTAAAAATAACTATGAGTAGTTTAGACAAATTATCTTCCTGGAAAAATATTGAGAATCATTCTAAAAATATTTCAGAAAAATCTTTAAATGATTTATTTAAAATGGATAAAGATAGATTCAATAAATTTTCTATTCAAGAGAAAAATTTACTTCTAGATTTTTCAAAAAATCATATTGATGACAAAATGATGAAATTATTTTTTCATCTATTAGATGAAATTGACATCAAAGGCAAAATAAATGATTTATTTAATGGTGAGAAAATCAACACCTCAGAAAATAGATCTGTATTACACTTTCTCTTAAGAGGTAGTTATAATTCAAAAACAAAAAAATTATATGATAATAATGTCAAAAAAAGTATTGATAAATTAAAATTCTTTTCAAAAAAATTCAAAAATGGAGAAGTAAAAGGCTATTCGGGAAAAAAAATTAAAAATGTAATTAATATTGGAATTGGTGGGTCAGATTTAGGTCCAAAAATGATATGTGAAGCATTAAAATATTACTCAGATAGAGATATAAATAATTTTTTTATATCAAATGTTGACCCTAGTAATCTTTCCGAAGTATTATTAAATATAAATCCTGAAGAATCAATATTTATTATCTCCTCAAAGTCTTTTGGAACAATTGAGACATTAAAAAATGCAGATGTATGTAAAAATTGGTTTTGTGATCAATCTAAAGATAATGATAGTTTCAGAAAGCATTTTTATGGAGTAACTTCTAATGCCAAAAAAGCAAAAGAATTTGGGATAGCAGAAAATAATATTTTTCCAATCTGGGACTGGGTAGGTGGAAGGTACTCTTTATGGTCATCAGTAGGTTTACCAATTATTTTAAAAATTGGATTTCAAAATTTTGAGAGGTTACTAAACGGAGCAAATGAAATAGATAACCATTTTAAAGATCAGCCATTTGATAAAAATATTCCTATTATACTAGCATGTTTAGGTGTTCTATATAATAACTTTCATAATTGCGAAACGCATGCAATTTTACCATATGATAACTATCTAAAATATTTGCCTATGTATTTACAACAAACTGATATGGAGAGCAATGGTAAAAATGTATCTAAAGATTCATCGAAAATAAATTATAATACTGGACCCATAATATGGGGAGATGTAGGGACGAATGGACAACATTCTTTTTTTCAACTTATTCACCAAGGAACCAAAAAAATTCCTTGTGATTTTATAGGCTTTGTAATTTCAAATAATGAGAAACAAGAATTACATGAAATATTACTATCTAATATGGTTGGACAGACAATGGCATTAATGAAAGGAAAAAACATTGAGGAAGTCAAAGAAGAAATAGGAGGCGAGAGCGTGTATAATAATTATGAAATTGTAAAAAATTCTAAAGTATTTGAAGGGAATAAACCATCTAACACATTACTTTTTGATAAACTTACTCCTTATAATCTTGGTCGATTAATTGCAATATATGAACATAAAATTTTTGTCCAAGGGTGTATTTGGAATATAAATAGCTTTGATCAGTGGGGAGTTGAATTAGGTAAGAAATTATCTGATGAAGTTTACGATAAAATAAAAAGTAAAGACAGATCTAATATTGATAATTCTACAAAAGGTCAGTTAGATTTTATAAAAAAAATTAGGTCATAACTATACCTGCAATATTTCCTGTTAAAAGAGTAGCTAAGGTAGCAGCAATTAATGCCCTAAATCCTAATTTAGAAATTTCCTCTTGTCTACTAGGTGCCATTGATCCAATCCCTCCTATTTGAATAGCTATAGAACTAAAATTTGCGAAACCACATAAAGCATATGTAGATATTATAATCGATTTCTCAGATAAAACTCCTTCCATCTTCATTTGAGAAAGATCTACGTAGGCAATAAATTCATTTAAAACAAACTTCTGTCCTAATAGACTACCAACTAAAGCAGATTCATCCCAACTTATTCCAATCATAAATGCAAAAATTCTGAAAACTTGTCCTAATATATACTCCATTGAAAGTTTATCAAATTGTCCATTTGAAGTAGTCTGTATAATATTATTCAGATTTGTTATATCTCCAACATATGTTAAGAAATGATTTAGCATATAAACAACAGCCAAAAAGGCTAAAAGCATTGCCGCAATATTAAAAGCTAATTTAAGTCCATCAGAAGCACCTTTGGCTAATGCATGAATTGCATTTGAGCCAATATCTTCTTGATTAATCTTTAAATTTTGATTTATTTTATTTTTTTTATTTTCAGGATAAAATATTTTAGCCATTACAATTCCAGCAGGAGCATTCATTATTGAAGCAGTAAGTAGAATAGTTGCGAATTTTAGATTTTCTTCAGGATTTGATCCTCCTAATAATGCAACATACGCAGCAAAAACACCTCCTGCTATTGTTGCCATTCCACCAGTCATTAAACACATAAGTTCTGATCTACTCATATTTTTAATATATGGTTTTACAAGAAGTGGTGCTTCAGTTTGACCTAAAAATATATTTCCAGCTGCAGACAAAGATTCAGCACCAGATAATTTCATTGTTTTGGACATAACCCAAGCAATAGATTTAACAATATATTGTAATATTCCAAAATAATATAAAAATGAACTAATGGATGAAAATAATATAACTACAGGTAGAGCAGAGAAAGCAAATCCGTTGAATGATGCATCAGGAAATAAGAATAAGGTTCCTTGCTTTGAGAAGCTGATCAATAAAACAAAAAATTCACTAACTGTTCTAAAAATACTTTCAATAAAACTTACATTAGAAATCAAGAGAGCAAAAATCATTTGAAGAAACACTCCAGATAAAATTAATTTCCAACTTATATTTTTTCTATCTGATGAGAACAGATAAGCTATAAATATTATAAAGAAAAGACCTACTAGAAATCTAATAATTTCCATTAATTTCTTTTTTTAATTTCGTCTCTAACCCTAGCCGCAAATTCATAGTTTTCGTCTGAAATAGATGATGACAAAGTATCATTAAGTTCTTTTATTGACATATCTTTTAAGGTTTTGACCTTTTCATTTGACTCTTTTACCTTCTTATCGACATTGACTTCATCAAACAAAATTCCAGCATCATTTAAAACTTTTTCTGATGCATAAATTTCTGCATTAAACCTTATAGCTATTGCGATAGCGTCTGAAGGTCGTGAGTCAATACTAATTTTCTTCTTGGAATCGGTAAAATTTATTTTAGCAAAGAACACTCCATCTTTGATGTCTGTTATTATAATCTCATTAACAACATAATTTAATTTTGATGATAAGGATTTAAATAAATCATGAGTCATCGGTCTATTTGGAATAATTTTCTCAATTTCCATTGCAATTGACTGAGCTTCAAACATACCAATTATTATAGGTAATCTTCTTTCACCATTTTCCTCTTTTAATACAAGTGCAAAAGATCCAGTTTGAGTATCAACACTTGAGGATAACCCTAAAATCTTAAGTTTTATTTTTTTCATTGATTATTTGAGAGCTTCAATAATTTTTGGTACAACCTCAAATGCATCTCCTACAATACCATAATCAGCGGATTTAAAAAAAGGTGCTTCAGGATCATTATTTATTACAATAATTTTTTTTGAGGAATTTACTCCTGCAAGATGTTGAATAGCACCTGATATACCTATAGCAAAATAAATGTTAGGCGATATTTTTATTCCTGTTTGGCCTACATGTTCATGATGAGGTCTCCACCCGGCATCGGATACTGGCTTACTGCATGCAGTTGCTGCTTTTAAAGTTTTAGCTAGATCTTCAACCATATTCCAATTTTCAGGACCTTTTAAGCCTCTTCCTGCAGAAACTACAACATTTGCTTCTGTTAGAAGGATATCCCCTTCAATATTGTTAGTTTCAAGAATCTCGTATGATTTAATATCTTGTTCATCAGAATTTAGAGAAAGCAATTCAACTTTTTTATCGAAATCTTCGATATCAACGATATTATTTGCTAGTATAAAAATTGATTTTTTTGAAGATAAATTGATAGTAACATCTGCCTTTCCTGAGAAAATAGTACTTTTTACTGAAATGTCATCACTTTTAGAAGGCACTCCTGAAACGTTTGAAATGATAGGCATATCTAAATAGACTGAAATGTTAGAAGATATATATTTTGATCTATTATTGGTTGACAGAATAATATTATCAACTTTATTATTCTCAACTATATCGATATAGGATTTTACATCTTCTAAATTTTTTACAATAAATATTTTATCTAAACCATTAGAACCTAGAGTTGAGAGATAATCTTTATCATTTATATCAGTAATACCATAAACTTTTTCATTAAATAGGTTAGAGAAACTTATTGCCTGTTTTGAAGAATCTTTCAATCTATCTTTATTGAAATCAAGAAATACTAGACTAATCATTATATATTTTTTAATTTTAATTCATCAATTAATCCCTTAACATCATCCTTATCAAAAAATTTAACTTCTTCTTTTTTAGTAGGAACATTATAATTATTAAAAGAAATTACAGAATCAGCTTCACCATAATCTAAAACTTTCAATTCCTTTGATCTTGCATTCATTATTCCTCTCATGTTTGGGATTTTCCATTCGGCTATTGGCTCTTGACAACCTAGAACTAAAGGTAATCTGGTTTTGATTTTTTCTATTCCTATATCAGTCTCTCTTTTAATAATTATAGAGTCGCCATCGACTTCCAGAAAAGTTACTGGAGAAAATGAAGTAATATTAAGCATAGCCCCAACAAGATGGTGAACATTTCCTGAGTTATAATCAATAGACTCCTTCCCCATTAATATTAAATCAAAATTATTTTCCTCAATAAATTTTTTTAAATATTTAGCAACAGATATAGAATCTTTTGGTTCTAAATTAATTCTATATGCTCTATCGGCACCTATTGCTAAAGCTTTTCTTAAAATTGGTTCTGTACTTTCTTTTCCAACATTAATAACACTAATATCAATATCAGAATTAGATTCTTTTAATTCAACCGCTCTTGCTAAGGCATAATCTTCATATGGACCAATAATGTATTGAACACCATCTGAGTTAAATGATTTATTATCTATAAAAGATATCTTAGATGTTGTATCAGGAACACAGGAAATACATACTAAAATTTTCATATTTTAAAATGGATTATCTTCATTAGAATTAAAACCACCATTAGCTTTACTTTGATATTTTCTATTCTCATTTCCATCACTTGATGACATATCAGCAAACTTAGCAAATCTTTCTATAAACTTAAGCTTAACCTTACCTGTTGGTCCATTTCTATTTTTTCTTAATAATATTTCAGCAACACCAGCTGTAAGATTTCCATCTTCATCCTCATTTATATCGTATCTATCTGCTCTATAAATAAAAAGCACCATATCAGCATCTTGCTCAATTGAACCTGACTCCCTTAAATCTGAGAGAACTGGTCTTTTATCACCACCTCTAGTTTCAACAGCTCTACTCAATTGTGAGAGTGC
>CAZKLB010000016.1:0-13384 GCA_964553685.1 uncultured Marinoscillum sp. | reverse complement strand
CTGGTCTTTTATCACCACCTCTAGTTTCAACAGCTCTACTCAATTGTGAGAGTGCCAAAACAGGAACATTTAATTCTTTAGCAATAGCCTTTAACGATCTTGATATGGATGCAATTTCTTGTTCTCTGTTCCCAGAGGACTTGCCATATTCACCTGACATAAGTTGTAAATAATCAACTATGATGCATTGTATATCATGTTGAGATTTTAACCTTCTAGACTTAGCTCTCAATTCCAGGATTGATAGTGCAGGTGTATCATCTATAAAAATCTTGGCATTATTTAATTGATCGGTTTTATGAAGTAACTGTTGCCATTCATAATCTTTTAAATTTCCTTTTTTAATTTTATCACTATCAAGTTCAGCTTCAGAGGAAATTAGTCTATTAACAATTTGTAATGATGACATTTCTAGAGAAAAAATTGCCATAGGCATATTATGATCGATAGATGCATTTCTCATCATAGAAAGAACAAATGCTGTTTTTCCCATAGAAGGTCTTCCAGCAATAATAACCAAATCAGATGGTTGCCATCCAGATGTGATATTATCTAAATCAATAAAACCTGATGGCACTCCTGTGATACCATCTTTTTTAGACTTTTTTGATTCTAATTCTTCAATGGCTTCTTTCATTATCCCACTTACCTGAGAATAATTTTTTCTAATATGAGACTCTGATATATCAAAAAGAGATTGTTCAGTATTATCCAATAAATCAAATACATCTGTTGTATCCTCATATGCCTCTTTTTGGACTTCACCTGAAACTTCTATCAATTGTCTTTTTATGGATTGTTCTAAAATAATTCTAGAGTGATACTCAATATTTGAAGCAGAATTTACTCTCGTGGTTAATTGAGTAACATAGTATGATCCACCAACTAAATCAAGCTTACCATTTTTTTTAAGTTGGGCAGTAACTGTTAAAAGATCTACTGGTTCTGAATTATTAAAAAGATCAATGATTGCCTGATATATTTCACGATTCGCATCCTTATAAAAATTTTCTGGTTTTAAAATATCAATTACATTCGTTAAAGCATCTTTTTCCAACATTAGAGCACCTAGTACAGATTCCTCTAGATCTAATGCTTGAGGAGGTAACTTTCCAAGACTTAAATTCTTATTAATTGTAAGATTTCTACTTACATTTTTAGGTAAATAACTACTACTCTCTTTCATTAAATAATTTTGACAAACCTATATAAAATTTATAAGTTGATGTACGAAAAATTTTTATAATTATCAAGATATTATCAACATATGTTAAGAAGATCAAATAATATTTGCTCTACACATAAATATATATAATTTTGGTGCTATGCAATTCAAAAAAAATAGTAGAATTCATATAATCTCTATTGGAGGAAGCGTAATGCATGACCTTGCAATAAACTTAAAAAAGTTAGGTCATATAATTTCCGGAAGTGATGATATCATTTACGATCCATCAAAATCTAATCTTAAAAAATATGGTCTTTTACCTTCAAAACTTGGTTATTATAAACAAAATATTACAAGAAAAATTGATGTTGTTATAACAGGTATGCATACCAAAAAAAATAATATTGAAATCATAGAATCAAAAAAACTAAAAATACCAATATATTCTTATCCCGAGATTATAAGAAATTTTTCTAAAAATAAGCATCGAATAGTTATTGCAGGAAGCCATGGAAAAACAACAGTTACTTCCATGATAATGCATGTTCTTAAATTCAATAAAATAAATTTTGATTATTTAATTGGTGCCAAAGTAAGTACATTTAAAAGAAATCTTAAATTATCAAATGATCCAATTATAATCATAGAAGGTGATGAATATCTTACTAGTCCATTAGACAGACAACCAAAATTTCTTAAGTATGATCATCATATTGTACTAATTAATGGAATTGAATGGGATCATTATAATGTATTTAAAACTGAGAAAAAGTATAAAAAACAATTTCATGAATTAATTAAGAAGACACCTAAAGGTGGTGAAGTTATTTTTTATGAAAAAGATGAAAATATTCATGAATTAATTCAAAATATTGATGAAGATTTGGTTACAGTTAGATCATACTCTGAGGAAAAATCCTTAGTTAATAATGGGAATACATATTTAACTGATTCAGAAGGAAAAAATCATCAAATCAAGCTTTTTGGGAGACATAATATGCAAAATATATCTGCAGCTAAGACTGTTTGTGAACAGCTTGGAATTAAAGATAAAAGGTTTTTTAAAGCAATATCATCCTATAAACTACCAGAAAATAGATTACAAATATTATTAGATAAAAAAATTAAAATTTTTAGAGATTTTGCTCATTCTCCATCAAAATTAAATTCTACCATAGATGCAGTAAAAAATAATTTCAATAACAAGCTTTTGGTAATATATGAACTACATAGTTCAAGTAGTCTCAATGTAAATTTTCTTCCAAAATATAAAAACACAATAAATCAGGCTGATGATTGTATTCTATATTTATCTCAAAGAATATTAGATAAAAATAAAATTAAAAATATTGACTTGTCTTTACTAAAAAAATGTTTTAATAATAAAAAAATAAAACTCATTAATGATAGAGATTCTCTATTGAAAATTGTGAGTAATATTAATTATAAACCATTTAATAAACTTTTTATGTCCTCTGGTAACTTTGATGGATTAAATTTTGATCAAGTAATAAATGAAAATAAATAAACCAGTAGTTATTTTTGATATAGAAACCACTGGTTTAGATATTATTAATGATCGAATAATTGATATTTCACTTATCAAAATAAATACTGATAAAAGTAAAATAGAAAAATCTTACAGAGTTAATCCAGAGATTCCAATATCAAGAGAAAGTAGCCTAATTCACGGAATTAAAGACAAAGATGTAATCAACTTAAAGCCATTTAAATCATATGCTTCTGAAATATTTGAATTTATAAAAGGATGTGACCTAGGAGGGTTTAATATCTTAAAGTTTGATTTACCAATTTTAATTGAAGAATTGATCAGGTGTGATATTGATTTAAAAATTAATAATATTAAAATTATAGATGCTTTAAGGATATACCATTTAATGGAAAAAAGAAATTTATCTGCTGCTTACGAGTATTATTGTAATAAAAAACTTGAAAATGCTCATAATGCTTACGCAGACACCTCTGCAACAGTTGAAATAATTGAAAAACAATTAGAAAAATATGAAAATATGGAAGTTATAGATAATAAGGGTAATGTTTTGGGTAAAATATCAAAAGACATTGATTCAATAGGATCCATAATTGAAAATAACATTGTTGACATATCTGGTAGAATTATTAAAGATTCTCAAAATATTGAAATATTTAATTTTGGTAAATATAAAAATCAAAGTGTGGAAAAAGTATTTAATTCAAATCCTGAGTACTATCATTGGATAATGAAAAGTAATTTTCCACTTCATACAAAAAAAAAATTTACAGAAATTAAATTAAGAAAAGTTAATTAATAAGTATTTCCAAATCCCTTTCGATTTCATTATTCCTATAAATATTAATGATGATATACTCTTCATCAATTAAATCAATTAATAGATTAGGCCACTCTATTAAACAATAATTTGAGGACTCTAAATATTCAGTTATACCTAAATTTTGAATTTCATTTTGAGATTTTACACGAAATAAATCAAAATGATTAATGATCCTTCCATCATTTGATTTATATTCATTTATGATAGAAAAAGTTGGACTCACTACAGTTTCTTTAACTTCTAACATCTTTAAAAAAAATTTTATTAAAGTTGTCTTTCCTACCCCTATTTCACCATTAAATAATATAATTTTATGTTTATTTCTTATAAAAATATATTCATAAATTGGATAAAATTGATCTAAACTAACACTTCTAAAATTTTTAATCATTTGTATTTAGGAATTAGTTCAACAAAAGGTATAATAATTTCCTCCATAGATATACCTCCATGTTGAAAGGTATCTTTATAATTTTTTGAATGGTAGTTGAAGTTTTTAGGATATAATAAATATTGATTTTCAGATGAGAATATATACTTTGAAAATATATTGCCTTTCGGTAATTTTATTTTTTCACCATTATCACATACATATAATTTTTTTTCGTTGGTGTTAATATTTTTTCCAAATTTAAATCTTAAGTTATTATTTGTCTCCTTATTCCCTTTTACTAGAACTGGTTTATCCACTCTAAGAGTACCATGATCTGTTGTTAAAAATACTTTAACATCCTTAGTTGATAGAAATTTCAATAATATACTTAATGGAGAATTTTTAAACCATGATTTAGCAACAGATCTAAATGAAACTTCATCATAGATCAAATTTTTAAATAATTTATTTTCAGATCTAGCATGTGATAGCATATCAATAAAATTGAAAACTATTGAATTGAAATCATATTTTAATAGGTCAGAAAATTTTTTTGTAAACTTTATTCCGTCCTCATGATTAATGATTTTAGTGTAAGAGTGTTTTACTGATAAATTATTTCTTTTAAAATTTCTATCTAAGAATTCGAATTCATTATTATTATATCCATCCTTCTTATCAAACCATAAATCAGTTTCAAATTCACTCATTTCTAGAGGGTTTAGTCCAGAAAATATTGAATTTCTTGAATATTCAGTTGTAGTTGGTATAATAGAAAAATAGGGTTCGTTTTCATTAAGAAAAAAATCTTTAGATAAATAATTTTCTATAGATTTAAATTGATCTAACCTTAAATTATCAATAATTATAAAAAAAATAGGCTTCTGATCTAAATGACGAAATATTTTATTTTTTAATAGTTCGTGTGATAAAATAGGACCTTCTGTTTTTTCTTGTACCCAAGACTCATAGTTTTCTATTATAAATGAAGAAAAATTTTTATTTGCATCTTTTTTTAAATCAATAAGAATATTCTGATATTCTGTTCCAGTATTATTTTCAAATTTAACCTCCCAGTCAATAATACTTTTATAGGTTTCAATCCAATCTTTAAAATTTTCATTTTGATTTATTTTATTCGAGATACTATTAAATGAGCTTAAAAAATCAGCATTTAACTTTTTTTCAATGATACTGGTATTTTGTAATACCTTTTTAATTGATATAAGTAATTGATTTGGATTCAAAGGTTTTATTAAATAATCGTTAATCATTGATCCTATTGCTTCTTCCATAATATTTTCTTCCTCATTTTTAGTAATCATAATTATAGGTATTGAGTTATAATCTTTTTTTATATCACTAATGAGAGATAGACCTGTTTTACCTGGCATATTTTCATCAACTAAAACCAGATCAAAATCATTATTAGTTTTGATATACTCAATTAAAGAAAAAGGATCAGAAAATTTTTCTATTTTATAACTTTTTTGCTCAAGAAAAAGTATGTGAGGCTTTAAAAGATCAATTTCATCATCTACCCATAAAATCTTATATCTTTGCATTTCAAAATATTTGATATCAAATATAAATTAGATTATGATGAATAATATTGATTTTAAAATCAAAAATCTTGCAGAAATATTTAACGGAAAAATTATAGGAGATGAAAAATTGAAAATTACAGGTGTATCTTCTTTAGAAAATGCAAATGTGGGAGATATTACTTTTATAAATAATGATAAATACCTTGAATACATAAAATCAACTAAAGCGTCAGCTATTATAATCAATAATAGAAATTATACTTCAATAGATAAAAATAAGACATATTTATTGGTCAAAGATGCATATACATCATTTGCACTTTTATTGACCGAAATTAATAAACAAAATATATTAAGTAAAAATGGTATTGAAAATCCATCTTTCATTCATGAAAGTTCTAAAATATCAAAAAATGTTTATGTAGGTGCTTTTTCATATATTGGTGAAAATGTGAAAATAGGAAATAACACTAAAATATTTCCAAATTGTTATGTAGGTAATAATTCAGTAATAGATGATAATTGTATTATTTACCCTGGAGTTAAAATATATACTGGATCTAAAATAGGTAAAAATTGTGTGTTTCATTCGAATTCAGTAATTGGAAGTGATGGATTTGGATTTGCACCTTCAGAAAATGGTGAATATACTATGATTCCCCAAATTGGAAATGTAGTTATCAAAGATAATGTTAGTATCGGCTCAAATACAGTCATCGATAGGGCAACACTTGATTCAACTATAATTAATAGTGGAGTTAAAATTGATAATCTTGTACAGATAGCTCATAATGTGACCATTGGAAAAAATACAGTTATTGCAGCATTATCAGGTATAGCTGGCTCAACTAGCGTAGGTGAAAATAATATGATTGGAGGACAAGTTGGAATTGTTGGGCATTTAAAAATGGGTGATAACGTCAAATATGCTGCTCAATCTGGAGTAACAAAAAACTCAAGGAGTGGACAAACATTAATAGGTTTCCCTGCTGTTGAAAAAGACAAATTTGTTAGAACATATAGGATAATTAAAAAATTACCATCAATAGAAGAAAAAATTAATAAAATAGAGGAAATTTTATATAATTTGCAGTCTAAATGAGGAACTTTCAAAGAACAATAAAAAATTCAGGAAGGCTTTCAGGTATTGGATTACACACTGGAAAAAAAGCTAATATTACATTCAATCCTGCACTAATTAATCATGGAATAAAGTTTCAAAGAATTGATTTAAAAGATAAACCAATAATTAATGCCGATGTAGATAATGTTGTAACAGTCGAAAGAGGTACTACATTATCCCAAAATAATGCTACAGTTGCTACAGTTGAACATCTTTTAGCAGCAATTGTTGGTTTACAAATTGATAACATACTGATTCAAATTGATGGAGAAGAAATCCCAATTTTAGATGGTAGCTCAATTGAATTTTTAGAGTGTTTAGAATCATGTGAATTTAAAGATCAAGACGCAGCAAGAAATTATATTGAAATTTCTGATAAAATACATTACAAAGATGATGAAAATAATGTAGAAATTGCTGTTTATCCTCATAACAACCATAGAATAACATGTATGGTTGACTATAATTCTGAAGTTCTAGGCAGTCAACACCATACCTTAAATAAACTTTCTAAATTTAAAGAGGAAATATCAAGAGCAAGAACATTTTGTTTCCTTCATGAAATTGAAGAGCTTTTCAATAAAAATTTAATCAAGGGAGGTGATTTAAATAATGCAATAGTCATTGTAGATAAAGTATTAGATAAAATAAAATTAGATAAAATATCCAAAATGATGGGTAGAAAAAAAGTTGAAGTTAAAAAAGAAGGAATATTAAACAATACAGAATTAAAATATAAGAACGAACCCGCCAGACATAAACTCCTTGATATAATTGGAGATCTAGCATTAGTTGGTAGACCAATAAAAGGTCATATTATTGCTGCAAGACCAGGACATAAATCTAATATTGAGTTTGCAAAGATTTTAAAAAAGTCTCTTAAAAAGAAAAATATTAATGCGCCAAAATATGATTCAAGTCAAAAACCTGTACTTGATATAAATGGTATCAAAAAAATTCTAAAGCATAGATATCCATTTTTATTTGTTGATAAAATAACTTACTTGGATGATTCCCAAGTAGTTGGTATCAAGAACATTACTTCAAACGAGCCATTCTTCGAAGGACACTTCCCTGGAAATCCAGTTATGCCGGGGGTTATTTTAATTGAGGCTTTAGCTCAAGTTGGTGGGATTCTTGTAATGAATTCTATTGATGATCCAAAAAATCATATACCTTACCTCGCTGGAGTGGAAAACTTTAGATTTAGAAAAATGATAAAACCAGGTGATACTTTAATTATGAGATTAAGGTTTGAATCACCAATTAAAAGAGGGATTGCAAAAATGAAAGTAGAGGCATTTGTATCAAATGATTTGGTTGGAGATGGAAATATGACAGCTACAATATCAAAAATTAATTATGAGCAATAATTTTATATCCAAAAGTTCTAAAATAGGAAAAAAAAGTATAATAGAACCTTTTTCTTATATTGATAAAAATGTTGAAATAGGAGAAAATTGTTGGATAGGTAATAATGTTACGATATACTCGGGCGCAAGAATTGGAAATAATGTGAAAATTTTTCCTGGTGCAGTTATTAGTTCAATTCCACAAGATCTTAAATTTGACGGTGAAAAAACGACTGTAATTATTGATGATAATACAACAATAAGAGAATATGTAACTATAAGTAGAGGAACAAAAGATAAGCTTACAACTAAAGTTGGTAAGAATTGTCTAATAATGGCTTATTCTCATATAGCCCATGATTGTGAAATAAAAGATAATTGTGTTATTGTTAATGCTGTTCAGATAGCTGGTCATGTTACAGTTGAAGATTTTGCAATTATTGGAGGGGGATCTCTAGTACATCAGTTTACAAAAATTGGATGTCATTCTATGATAGCTGGTGGATCAATAGTAAGAAAAGATGTTCCACCATACTGCAAATCCGGTAAAGATCCATTAAGTTACAGGGGGGTGAATTCAATTGGATTAAAACGAAGAAAATTCACCAAGGATCAGATTAATCAAATACAAAATATTTATAGAATAATTTACTTAGAAGGAAGAAATAATTCTCAGGCAATCGAAAAAATTAAATCAGACATAAAAGAATCATCCGAAAAAAGCATAGTTGTTAATTTTTTGGAAAATAGTGAGAGAGGAATAATAAAGGGAATTTTAGATTGACAATGAAAATTATTTGTCAAAATATTTCAAAAAAATTTGGATCTAAAAAAGTAATTAAAAACTTTTCTAAAGAGTTTAAAAAAAAATCCTATGCAATTCTAGGAAAAAATGGTAGTGGTAAGTCTACTTTACTTAAAATGATTGCAAATCTGTTAATCCCTAGTTCAGGAAATATAGATTATATGTCAAATAATAAAAATTTAAGTAAAGAAGAGATTATAAAAAATATCTTTTTTTCAGCTCCTTATCAAGAATTAATAAATGAGCTTTCATTGGAAGAACTTCTTAAGTTTCATTTTACATTTAGAGATGAAAGAAAATCAATTCAAAAGAAAATCGATTATTTCGGATTAAAAAAATACAAAAATAATCTTATTTCAGATTTATCTTCTGGCACAGAACAAAAACTAAAAATACTAATAGCTTTTAATACTAAATCTGAATTTCTGTTTTTAGATGAGCCAACTACAAACTTAGATAAAGATGGAAAATCTTTATATAAAGAAATGTATAAGAATGTATCAGGTGAAATGGGAATAATAATTGCTACAAATGATAAAAATGATATTGTTGATAAGGATACTTCAATTATTAATCTTTCTTAAAACTCTCTGGAAATACAGTAATATCAATACCTAAAATTTCAGGTAAAATATAGTAAACGTATAAAGTAACCAATAGAATTGAAATTAAATTCATAAACAGTCCAGTTTTAATCATATCTTTAATTCTTAAATACCCAGAACCAAAAACAACGGCATTTGGTGGTGTAGCTACTGGAAGCATAAAAGCACATGAAGCAGCTATTGTTGCACTTATCATAATGACGAATGGATGAAGCCCTAATGTTATACTTAGAGTTGCTAAAATTGGTAAAATCATTGATACAGTAGCAAGATTTGAGGTAATCTCCGTTAAAAAGTTTACAACAAAAACTATTGATAAAACAATTATAATTACACTAAAAGTATTTAAACCATATAACTTTTCACCAATCCATAAAGTTAGCCCACTTCCTTGCATAGCTGCTGCTAATGATAACCCTCCACCAAATAATAAAACTATGCCCCATGGTAATTTGGTACTATCCTTCCAGCTGATGATTTTTTTATTTCCATCTTTAGAATTGAAAATAAAAAGGAGAATAGCATAAAATATTGCAATAATTGTATCATCAATTGATATAATATAAATTTGAATTTTTCTTTTTAAAAGAAGAGTAATCACAAAAAGAGAAAAAATAATTAATACAATTACTTCCTCATATTTTATTTTACCAAGTTCATTTAACTTATTTATTATTTGATTTTTACTTATTGAAGATTCTGAAGATAAACTAAATGAAAAATTAACTAAATATACCCAGCAAATAAATAAAAGAGTTATTGAAAGAGGAAGTGCCAATAAAAACCATTGATCAAAATCAATTGTATAATTAAAGAATTGTTGAATATTAGATTTTAATATCAAATTTGGAGGTGTCCCATATAAGGTAGAAAAACCACCTATTGAAGCTGAATATGCTATACCAAGCATTAAAACCTTTCCAAAATTACTGTGATTATATTTTTTACTCTTTGAAACTTGAGAAATTATTGCAATACCAATTGGTAACATCATAATACTTGTAGATGTATTAGATAGAAATGCAGATAAAAATGCAGTTGCTAACATAAAACCAAGAATCATATTTTTTTTATTTGTTCCAACAATAGAAATAATTGTTAATGCTATTCTTTGATGTAAATTCCACTTTTCCATTGCAATAGCTATAAAAAACCCTGCCAGGTAGAAATAAATTATATCATTTCCATAAGCACTGGCTGTTAGTCCAAGGTCGTATCCACCAGTAACTGGAAATAATACAAGCGGGAGTAAAGATGTTACTGGGATTGGTATTGCCTCAGTTATCCACCATGAAGCAATCCACAATACGCTACAAAAAATTCCATGAGACTCAGATGTCATTCCCTCAAAAGGACCAACAATAAAGAAGAATATAGAAAAAAGAGTGGGACCCAATAAGAGGTTAAAATATTTTAACATCTAATGGATAAGGTTATAAAATTACTACTTAACAAAATCGAAAACCCAATTGCCTTCCTTTAGACCGCCTGTAACTGTAAAACTAGTCTTTAGAGTGGATTGAGTTACTGAAATACTTACAGAAACATTATCGCTTCTAAGTAATTTACTTCTATCTCCATTCTGAAATTCCCAAGCACCAGAATTTGGCCATACATCAGAATCTATGGAATTAGTGGTTCCATAAGTACCACCATCTTTAGTTCCACCTGTAAATGTTAATGTAAGATCTTTAAAATCAGAGACTACAGAGCCATCTCTAACAGCAGAGGACTGGTCCTTTAAAATCCATGTACCATTTAATAGATTAGCTTGAATATCTAACGGATCATCACCTTGAAAGTCAGGTTGTTCCTCTACACTGTTACAACCAATGATAATTATTAAAAGAAAGAATAATATATTTTTAATTTTCACAACCATAATTTTATTTATACAAAAGTAATTTATAAAATTTAAAAACAAATACTTAAATAAAAAAAGGTCATCATAAAGATGACCTTTTTTAAAAATTTATATAATTCTAGAAATTTAATTTAAGAGAGAAATTTAGAGTTCTTCCATAACTTGGAAAACCTTCTCCTAATTCCCTATTATTTTCTACTCCTCTAGCCCAATAAATTTTATCCAATAAATTATAAGCTTGGACTTGTGCATAAGCACCTAAACTTCCTAAATTAAATTTAGCACCAATTCTCATATCTAGTACACCATAGTTATCAAGTTGAAATGGTTGGATATTTACTAAACCTGGGTCATCTCTGTCACTTACATCATAATCTGAGTAAAGCTTTGCATTATACAAATACTGACCACCTATATCTAAAACTTTATTAATTTGATACCTTCCTTTAAATCCAATTTGTGTTTGTGGATGGTTTCCTACAAAAACATTCTCAGAATAAATATCAACAGTAATAATTTCTAAATCATCTGTTCTAATTTCACCTTGAACATTATTTGCCCATCTCCACTCACCGAGAGATATAATACCTCCAATATCAAGCTGAGGTGTAAATTTAGTATTCCATTCTAATTCAACACCCTTATGGAGAGCATCTTGACCTCTTATTGCTGATCTTGTTGCAATTCCATTAATAGTTACCCTTGGGGAGAGTAAACCTTTATCTTCCCATTTGGTCATGTAACCGTTAAGTTTCATTGAAAACTTTTGAGATCTAAATCCATATCCAAATTCAATCGCTCTAGCTTTTTCATTTTCAAGAGGATCAACTACTACATTTTGATAGTTAGTAAAAACAAAATTAAAGAATGGAGCCCTTGAAAAACTACCTAAATTCATGTAGATATTACTTTGATCTGAAAAGTTGAAATTAAAACCTGCCTTTAAATTGTGTCCTGTGATATTAACTTTTCTTGATTTTTGTTCCTGACCACCATTTTCAATACCAGCATAATTCATTCTATCAATTCTCTCATACTGAGTCCTTGAAATAGACCCACCTACAAATGCAGATACTACGTCATTACTATATTCTAGTTGACTATGAAGTCCAGCATATCTGTGGACACCATCGTTATCATAGGCAATTCTCTGATTTTCAGGAGTTTTAGTGAAAAATAACGATGTTGAATTTTCATTCACATACTTTAAATGATCCCTTATACCTCCATCACCATATGAGGATTTAGATGAGTTTCTACTATAATCCACGGTATATTTATATAACTCAACCCAGTGAGATCCACCAAGTAAATTTCTAACTTCTCTAAAATGTTCACCAGTGTATGTTCTTGCATCAAGACCGACAGTTAATGAAAGATTCTCATTAAACTCATGCTCAAGATTAGATAAAACACCATACCATCTATGGTTATTAACTGAGTTTCTAAGAATCAAAGATGATCCTTTTGTGGTTGCTAATCCATAACTTGCTGAACCTCCGTTATTAGCAATATTGTCAGCTTCTACAGCATCCCAATTAATTAAACCATCAGCTGTTCTATCCTGATCTCCATAGTATCTTCCATAAGATCCTAATGGACCAGATCCACCACCTTTTCCATATGAAGCATATACAGAAGTATTGAGCGATGTATTATCATCTATATTGTAATAATGATTTAAAACAATATGAGGCTTATGATAATAATTATTTCTACCATTTAACTCTTCTCCATTATAAATACCCCAATCTCTGTTGTATTTATGACCATATTTCTCAACCTCTGCAGGTGTGATATACTGATCTCTTTGTCCATGTTTTTGAGGTGCTCCAATAGCTGTTAACACTAACGAATTATTCTCATTAAACTCTTTTGTGACAGATAGGAAGTATGTGTTTGCGTGGACATAACTTCCATCAACATAACCTTTTCCATCTGTTCTTGAATATAAAAGAGACACTGCCCAATCGTTCTTGGTTCGACCAGTATTGTATGATAAAGTTTCTTTATATTGACCATAATCTGAAACTTGTTGAAGAAAAGATCCACCTTTCTTAGTATTAATAGAGTTAGTTACAATATTAATGGTTCCACCAATAGAACCTATTGCAAGTTTAGAAACACCTAAACCTCTAACTACCTGCATCTGTGATGTAACATCACCTAAACCATTCCAATTTGACCAAAAAACTCTTCCATTTTCCATGTCAT
>CAZKLB010000015.1:0-26997 GCA_964553685.1 uncultured Marinoscillum sp. | reverse complement strand
AGTTCCGATGGCATTTTTTTATTAATTTTTTCTAAACCAACTAGTTCTAAACAGTGGTTAACTTTATCAATTTTTTCATTTTCATTTATATTGGTAAGAATATCTAAAGGAAATTTTATATTTTCTTCAACATTTTTTGAATCGAATAGGGCACTCCCTTGAAATAACATTCCAATTTCTCTTCTAACCTCAGTTGTTAATTTTTTATCTCCATTAGTGAAGTCTCTTCCATCAAATAATACATTTCCAATATCAGGCTTTAATAATCCAACTAGGCATTTTAGAAGTACACTTTTACCCGTGCCACTTGATCCTATTATTAAATTTGTTCTACCTTTTTCAAATTTTCCTGATATGTCATGAAGAACTTTTTTATCCTCGAATGATTTTGATATATTTTTTATTTGTATCATAATAAAACCTGAGCTAAAATATAATCTGCTACTAATATTGCGATGCAGCTATTAGTAACTGCATTAGTACTTGACTTTCCAACTTCTAGTGCGCCACCAGAAGTGTAATATCCTTGAAATGATGATATTGATGCAACAATGAATGCAAAAACATATGATTTTATTAATGCAAAAGGAATATTGAAAGGGTTAAATTCATATCTTAAGCCATAAATATATTCCTGACCAGTTATTACATCTGTTAAAACTCCAGCTGTATAACCACCAGCCATTGCTAGAGTTGCTGAAATTATAACTAAGATTGGAAACATTAACATTGCTGCAATAACTTTTGGTAAGACTAAATATGAGCTAGAATTAACACCCATTACCTCAAGAGCATCAATTTGTTCAGTTATCCTCATGGTACCTAATTCACCTGCAATATTTGAACCTACTTTTCCTGCAAATACTATTGCAATTATTGTTGGAGAAAGTTCTAAAAGAGTCATATCTCTAACAACTAAAGATATTACATAATCAGGTATTAGGGGTCCTACAAGGTTAAATGCGGTTTGAATGGTCGTAACTGCTCCCATAAAAATAGAAACAATTGAAACTATGAATAAACTGTCATAACCTATTTTAATACATTCATTTATAGTCAGGTTAAAATAGGTTTTTACTTTTTCTCTTCTTTCAAATAATGAAATTAAAAAGAGAAGGTACTTTCCAAAATTTTTCAATTTATTTTTTTTTTATTTATTAATATACATACAAATTTGTAAATTATTCAATCATTCTATTCTTATGAAAAAAACTGCTGTTATAACTGGTGGATCAAAGGGTATAGGTAGATCAACCGTATTGGAATTTGTAAAAAATGGATTTAATATTATTACCTGTTCAAGAAGCAAAAAAGATTTGAAAATTCTTGAAAAAGAAGTAAAAAATATCGATCAAAATGTAAAACTTTTCTATACAAACGTCGACTTGTCTAAACAAGATGATGCTGTCAAGTTTACAAAATTTGTTTCGAGTAATACATCTCATATCGATGTTCTAGTAAATAACGTTGGAACATTTGTTCCTGGTCAATTAATTAATGAAGATATAAATGCTCTGAAATTTATGATTGACACTAATCTTTATTCAAATTATTGGGTAATGAAGGGTTTATCTAATTTTTTTGTCGAGCAAAAAAGTGGTCACATTTTTAATATTTGTTCAATTGCAAGTAAAGTTGCTTATGATAATGGAGGGTCGTATTGTATATCAAAATTTGCATTATATGGTATGAGTTTATGTTTAAGAGAAGAATTTAAAAATTATAATGTAAAAGTTACTTCAGTTTTACCTGGTGCAACAAGAACTGGTAGTTGGGATGGAACATCCTTACCAGATGAACGTTTTATTAAACCAGAAGATGTCTCTAATTCAATTGTTAGTGCATATAACACCTCTAAAGGAGCTAATGTTGAAGAGATTATAATTCGACCACAACTTGGTGATATTTAAATTTTATTACATTGAGTAAATTTCTAAATGAAAATTTATTTGAGTACAATAGGAGAGACTCAATCTCTGTAAATATTGGAAATTCTGGAATTGGTGGTAGTAATCCCATCAGAATTCAATCTATGACTACAACTGATACCATGGATACAAATTCTACTATTGATCAAGCTATAAGAATGGTAAATTCTGGGTGTGAGTTCGTTAGAGTCACGGCACCTACACCAAGAGCCGCAGAAAATCTTAGGAATATAAAAAAAGGACTTAATCAAAAAGGTTACGATGTACCATTAATTGCCGATATTCATTTTACTCCAAATGCTGCTGAAATTGCGGCAAATATTGTAGAAAAGGTTCGAATTAATCCAGGAAATTATGCTGATAAGAAAAAGTTTCAAAAAATTGATTATGATGATAAATCTTATAATGAAGAAATAGAAAGAATATATGATAGGGTTTCACCACTAATTAAAATTTGTAAAGAAAATGGTACTGCTATGAGAATAGGAACAAATCATGGTTCTCTTTCTGATAGAATTCTAAGTAAATTTGGTGATACTCCGCTGGGTATGGTTGAATCAGCCTTGGAATACCTAAGAATTTGTGAAGATCATAAATATTATAATATTGTTCTTTCGATGAAAGCTAGTAATCCATTAATTATGGTTCATGCATATAGATTACTTGTAGAAAAAATTGATGATTCAGGTCTAAAAAAATATCCACTTCATCTTGGCGTCACAGAAGCTGGTGAGGGAGAGGATGGTCGAATTAAGTCAGCAATTGGTATTGGTACATTACTAGATGATGGTATTGGAGACACTGTAAGAGTTTCCTTGACGGAGGAGCCAGAGTTTGAATCTCCTATTGCTAAAATTCTCGTAGATAGGTATGATCATCGTCCTGGTCATAAAAAAATAAAAATCCCTAAAAAAATTAATTTTTCAGCTTTTCATTACGAGAAAAGAGAATCTTATGAAGTCTCTAACATTGGTGGTGATTACTTACCGATAGTAATATCAGATTTTTCAAAATGTGAATTATCAAATGAAAATTTATCAGAGTTAGGTATAAATTTTAATATCAAAAATAAAAAATGGGAAAATCAGGATAATTCACCTGACTACCTGTACCTTGGAAAAAACCTATCAAATATTAGAGATTTGAATTATAATTTAATTTATGATTATAATACATGGATAAAGTTAAATTCAAATAAAAATTGTTATCCTTTAATCGAATATCATGACTTTTTGAGAGGTTTAAATAATTTTTCGAATGAGTTAAATTTCTTGAAAATAGGTTGCGATGATATCATGGAAGAAGGCTTAAAAATTCCTAATAATTTTGTTATAATTATTGACTCAGATAATCCTCATAATATGCCTGACTTACGAGCTACATTTATGAGACTTTCGAATAAAAAAATACCTGTTATATTATCAAATACATATAAAAATTATTCTGATAAACTTATTTTATATTCATCAACTGATCTTGGTGGATTATTTATACAAGGTTATGGTGATGGAATATTTTTACGTTCCGAGAAAATAGATATTAATGAAATTATTAAGATTAACTTACTAAGTTTTAAAATTCTTCAAGCTGCAAGAGTTAGAGTAACTTCAACTGATTTTATTTCTTGCCCTTCATGTGGAAGAACACTATTTGATTTACAAGAAACAACAGCAAAAATTAGAGAAAGAACTGATCACTTAAAGGGTTTAAAAATAGGTATTATGGGTTGTATTGTAAATGGACCAGGAGAAATGGCAGACGCTGATTATGGATATGTAGGTTCAGGAAAAGATAGAATTACCCTTTATAGAGGTCAGGAAGTTGTTAAAAGAGCAATAAACTATAAAGATGGTGTAGATGAATTGATCGAATTGATAAAAGAAGATGGAAATTGGATTGAACCTTAATTAAATATTATGAAAAAGAAACAAAATAAAATATCCTATTACTTTGATTTTTCTGAAGTCCTCAATTATTTCTTCAGAAAAAAGGATTCAAATAAAAAATCAAATTTTAGTTTGAAAGCAATGCATACTGTGAATAAAATATCAATTTTAATGTTTATTGTTGGTGTAATAGTTGTTATTATAAGAAGAATTTTTTCATGAATAAATATTTTTTTTTCATTATTATCCTTTTTATATCATGTTCTACTGAAGAAAAATATTCTAATAAAAAATTAAATTATCTAGCACTTGGTGATTCATATACCGTGGGTGAAGGAGTTAAATATGAAAATTCTTTTCCTGTACAATTAGTAAATGATTTAAAATTTGATGGAATTAAAATTGATTCTATAAATATTATTGCAAAAACTGGTTGGACAACATCTAAATTAATTGATAGTTTATCTACTTATAATAATAAAAAATATGATTTGGTTACTCTCCTTATAGGAGTAAATAATCAATATAGAGATTTAAATATATCTGATTATATTGTTGAGTTTGAGAATTTATTATTAAGATCAATTTCTTACTCAAAAAATTCAAATGTTTTTGTTCTTTCTATACCAGATTACGGTGTTACGCCATTCGCTGTAGATATGGATAGAGAAAAGATATCTAAAGAGATAGATGAGTATAATAGAATAAATAAAGAAATATCTAAAAAGTATAATATTGAATATTTTAATGTCACAGATATTTCCAGATTGGCAGAATTTGATTCGACCTTATTAACTAATGACAGATTACATCCATCTAAGAAAATGTATAAAATGTGGGTTAATGAACTTAAGGTGAAAGTTTCAGAAGTTTTTTTAAGTGGTAATTAAAAAACTATATTTATAATCTTTCTAGGAACAATAATTATTTTTTTTATATTTTGATTCTTGATCCATTTATTAACTATTTCATTCTCTAAAACTACTTTTTTGATATCTTTTTCAGAACTGCTAAGTGAAAAACTCTGCCTTGTTCTTAGTTTTCCATTTATCATAATTGGATACTCGTGTTTATCTTCTTGTAGATAAGTGTTATCAAAATTAGGGTATTTAGCTTCAGAAATACTTGAATTATATCCCATCTTTTCCCATAACTCTTCACATAAATGAGGGGCAAAGGGTGATAAGATGATAGTCATTGGTCTTAAAATTTCTTTCTTGTTACACTTTAATTTAACTAGTTCATTTACAGAAATCATTAGTTGACTTATGCATGTATTCAAGGATAGTCTATTTATATCATTTTCAATTTTTTTTATGGCAGTGTGTAATACTTTATATTCTTCATTATTAGGCTCTTGATCATCGGTATAGAATTTATTGTCAAGATGAAATAATGACCAAAATCTATTTAAAAATTTATATACACCTTCTATGCCATTTGTATTCCAAGGTTTTGATTGTTCAATAGGACCAAGGAACATTTCATACATTCTTAGAGTATCGGCACCATATTGATTTATAATAATATCAGGATTTACAACATTGCTTTTTGATTTTGACATTTTTTCAGTTTCAAAACCACATATATAATCATTACCTTCTAATAAAAATTCTGCAGATTTATATTCTTGAGATGATTTTAAAAACTTTGAAATATCTAACTTATCATTTCTGACAAGCCCAACGTCAACATGAATCTTAGTATAGTCATATTTTTTTCTCAAATTATATGATACAAATTTATTAGATCCTTTAATTCTATAAATAAAATTTGATCTACCAAGAATCATACCTTGATTCACTAATTTTTTAAATGGTTCAGTCGTATTTACATACCCAAGGTCATATAGAACTTTATGCCAAAATCTTGAATACAGAAGATGAAGAACAGCATGTTCGGCTCCTCCAATATACAGGTCAACTGGCATCCAATATTTGATTTTTTTATTTTCTGCAAATTCTTTTATATTATTTGGGTCTAAGTATCTGAGATAATACCAACAAGAACCAGCCCATTGAGGCATAGTATTAGTCTCCCTTTTATAATTTGTCCCATTTAATTTAATATTTAACCATTTTTCATTTCTTGCTAACGGAGATAATCCATCATCAGTAGGTAAATAACTTTCAACTTCTGGAAGAATTACTGGAAGATCAGATTCTTTAACAGAAACTCTTTGATTTCCTTTGTGTAAGATTGGAATAGGTTCTCCCCAATATCTCTGTCTTGTAAATATCCAATCTCTTAATTTATAATTTATAGTTTTTAGTCCGTGACCAATCTTATTTAACTCATCACTAACAATATCTTTGAACTCAATATTATTAATGCCATTATATTTTCCTGAATTAATTATTTCACCGTCTCCAGTGTAACATTTCTCATTAGTAGGGTTTTTTATAACTTCTATAATTTTAAGGTTGAATTTTTTAGCAAATTCATTATCTCTTAAATCGTGGGCAGGAACTGCCATTATAGCTCCAGTCCCATAACTTGCAAGTACATAGTCTGAAATCCAAATTGGTATTTTTTCTTTTGATATTGGATTTGTTGCATATGCCCCAGTAAAGACTCCAGTTTTATTTTTTTCATTTTCTTGCCTTTCTAGATCACTTTTGGTTGAGGTTGTGTATATATATTTCTCAACATTTTTAATATTATCTTGAGTTGTGATTTTTTTTACTAATTTATGTTCTGGAGCTAATACTAGGTAGGTTGCTCCAAAAATAGTATCGGGTCGGGTAGTAAATACTTTTATTTTATTTTCTCCTTTTACATTAAAAGAAATTTCAGCACCCTCTGATTTTCCTATCCAATTTTTTTGTGAAACTTTAATTGATTCTGGCCAATCTAAATTATTTAAGTCACTCAAAAGTCTTTCAGAATATTCAGTTATTCTCATTACCCACTGTCTCATAGGTTTGCGAATAACAGGAAAACCACCACGTTCACTAAAGCCACCTATTACCTCCTCATTAGAAAGTACTGTTCCTAATTCCTCACACCAATTAACATCAACTTCGTCAATATATGCTAACCTTTTAGAGTCTTTAAATTTGCTTATTTCATCTTTACTAAGATTTTTAGGTATTTTTAAATCTTCTATAGGTCGAGCTCTATTTTTTCTTTTATCAAAATAACTATTATACAATTTAAGGAATATCCACTGTGTCCACTTATAATATTTACTATCGCTTGTTCTCACCTCTCTATCCCAATCAAAAGATAGGCCTAATTGATTCAATTGTTCTTTAAACTTTTTGATATTTGAGTCAGTTGTAACTTTTGGATGTTGTCCAGTTTTTATTGCATACTGTTCGGCCGGTAAACCAAATGAGTCAAAACCCATAGGGTGTAAAACATTAAAATTTTTAAGTCTTTTATACCTTGAAATTATATCCGATGCAATATATCCTAGGGGGTGTCCAACATGTAAGCCTGAACCTGATGGATATGGAAACATATCCATGATATAATATTTTTTCTTGTTATCACTTATTTTAGCCTTAAACGTTTTATTTTTTAGCCAGTGATCTTGCCATTTTTTTTCAATATCGGCGAAATTATACTTCATGAACAAAAATACTATTTAATTGATTAATATTCAGTTTTATTTTTTTCTGAAAACTAGAGATATTGGAACACCCTCTAAAGAAAAATGTTCTCTAATTTTATTTGAGAGAAACCTTTTGTATGGTTCTTTAATATATTGAGGTAAATTACAAAAAAAAGCTATTGTTGGAGTCTTTGTAGGTAACTGAGTTATATACTTAATTTTTATGTATTTACCTTTTGTAGCAGGTGGAGGATATCTTTTTATTTCTGGTAAGATTGTATTATTAAGTTTAGATGTAGTCATCTTTTGACGTCTGTCACCATAAACTTTTAAGGAATAATCTAAAACTTTATGAATTCTTTGTTTATTGATTACGGAGGTAAATACTATTGGTACATAATTCAATGGAGCAATTTTACTTTCTAATTCTTCTTTATATTTTATTGATGTATTATGATCTTTATCTATAAGATCCCACTTATTAATCATAAGTACAATTCCTTTTTTATATTTAGCTGCCAAACCTAAAATATTCATATCTTGACTTTCGAATCCTTGCTGAGCATCAATGATTATTATGCAAACATCACTATTTTCTAATGCTTGAATGGATCTCATTACAGAGTAAAATTCAATATTTTCTTTGACTTTTGCTTTTTTTCTTATTCCAGCTGTATCTGTTATGATAAAATCCTTATTGAATAGTCTATATCTTGTATCTATTGAATCTCTGGTTGTCCCAGATATATCAGTAACAATATTTCTTTCCTCACCAAGTATAGAATTAATGAATGAGGACTTTCCTACATTAGGTCTACCCAGTATAGATATTCGTGGGAGGTCCTCAGTTATTTGGGTTTCAAAATTATCTAATTTAGTTACAACTTTATCTAAGAGTTCCCCGGTTCCAGATCCACTAATTGATGATATTGGTACAATAGGGATATCCTTTAATCCTAATTTATAAAATTCACTGGAGTTGAATTCTATTTCTCTGTTGTCTGCTTTATTAGCAATAATTATTACATCTTTATGTATTTGTCTAATAATTTTTGCAAAATCAATGTCTAGTGGAGAGAGTCCATCCTTACAGTCAACCATAAAAAGAATTAAGTTTGCTTCATTTAATGCAAGAATAACTTGATCTTTTATCTTATTTTCGAAAATATCATTTGTATTTTCAACATAACCTCCAGTGTCAATTACTGTGAATATTTTTCCATTCCAATCTGATATACCGTAATGTCTATCTCTTGTAACACCACTCTCGTCATGAATTATTGCTTGTCTTCTTTCGACTAATCTATTGAAAAGGGTTGATTTTCCAACGTTTGGACGTCCAACAATAGCAACAATATTACTCATGAAAATAAGTATTAAATAAAAAAGCGAATTTAATTAATACTTATCAATTGAATATTATTTTCTAGAATCATTGTATTGATTTTATCCAATTCAGAATCTTTAATTTCATTCCATTTTTCAAGTTCTAAATTAATTAAATTAACTAACTCATCTCTTACACCATACATTTGATCTGTAGGTTTGAAATTACCTCTACCAGCTACACTTGTTAAATGAGCAAGTTTATTATTTAGTCTAATAGGAAAATTAAGAGGATCTTGACCACTTCTATTTTTAGTTTGATATAAATTTTCTTCAATATTTGTAATTTTCTTCACTACATCTTTAATTGAATTGTTAATTTCTTCATGGTTTTCATCAAGTTTACTACTTAAACTATTTAATTGTTCTCTTGTTGATCTAATTTGTTTTATAGTTTTATGTATCTCCGTTACTTTATCTCTAATTCCAATTAAAAATTCAAATTGTTCCTTGAGGTCTTCGTTTGAGGATGAACTTCTTTCATCTTTTAATATTTTAAATGATTCCATCATACTTGATTCACCAACATTAAGTTTGACGTAGTATGTTCCTGGGTAAGATTTAGGACCGGTCAATCCAGCTGCCCACATTATAAGTCCATCAAAACCTTCAGCGTTATCATGCCTCATATTCCATACAAATGAATTTTTTTCACCATCTAATTTTAATGGCGATTTTTTATCGTTTGAAGAATATTTTTTAATAGTATTTTGATTCTCATCTAAAAACTCTAAGGAAATATCTGAATTATTGTCAATGAATTTTTTGTCAATATTAAAGAAAACTTCGACACCATTGTGATGGTTTTTACCTTGAGTAGGCGAAGATCCTCCCCAACTTGGGTTTCCCATCCTATAACTATCAATAGGTTTAAACAAGTGAAAATCATTATTGAGATTGGATTTATTTAATTGATGTAATGGGGTGAGATCATCAATTATCCATATTGATCTTCCCTGTGTTGCTGCAATTAAATTATCATTTTTGATAGTTAAATCAGTAATAGGTACTAGAGGAAGGTTGATCTGAAATGAATTCCAAGAACTTCCGTCGTCAAAAGAAATATACATTCCTGACTCTGTTCCTGCGTATAATAAACCTTCTTTTTTAGGGTCGGCTCTCAAAACTCTTGTAAAATGATTATTAGGAATACCCTTATCAATTTTTTCCCATGTTTGACCATAATCTTTTGTTCTAAATAAGTAAGGTCTATAGTCTCCAGTTTTATAAAGAGTTCCTGCTGCGTATAGGCCTCCTTTTATGAATGGATCAGGTTCTACACTATTCCACATTAAATACTTTGGTGCATTTTGAGGGGTAACATTTTTCCAGTTTTCACCTGCATTTGTAGAAACATGTATCATTCCGTCATCTGATGCAGCCCAAAGAAGTCCTTTTTCATATGGTGACTCACATGCTGCAAATATGGTAGCATAATATTCAACTGCAGTATTGTCTTTAGTAATAGGTCCTCCTGATGGCCCTTGTTTTTCAGGTTCATTTCTCGTAAGGTCTGGGCTTATTACCTCCCAAGTTTGTCCTTCATTTTTTGTTACATGAAAATAATTTGAGGTTGTGTATAGTTTATCATTATCATGAGGAGAGAAAAATATAGGAAAATTCCATTGAAAACGATATTTCATATCTTCTACTCCGTGGCCCATTGGATTATTAGGCCATACATTTATAGTCCTTACTTCTCCTGTTTTATGATCTAGTCTTGTTAGATATCCACCGTAGCTACCACCAAATACAATATCTGGATTATCTGGTTTAGCTGCCATATGTGCACTTTCTCCTCCTGCTGAAGGTTCCCAATCCCTTTCTCCAATTCCTCCAGAATTTACTCTGTGTGGAACTCTTTGTGTGCTATTATCTTGTTGAGCAACAAGAATATTATATGGAAAACTATTGTCTGTTGCTACTCTGTAATATTGTGCAGTAGGTTGGTTCATATATGTTGACCAGCTAAGCGCAGCATCATTACTAACTTGTGCTCCACCATCATCGCCAACTACTAATCTTGAGTTATCGTTAGGATCAATCCATAAATCGTGGTGGTCACCGTGAGGAGTCCTATATCTATCAAATGATTTTCCTCCATCCTCAGATCTCCAAAAAGAAACATTCATTACATATACTCTATTTTCATTTTGTGTGTCTGCATAAACACGAGTATAATACCATGCTCTTTGTCTCAGATTTCTATCATCATTTACTCTTTTCCATGATTCTCCTCCATCGTCTGATCTAAATAAACCTCCATCTTTATTTTCAATTAATGCAAAAATTTTCTTTGGGTTTACTGGTGAAACTGAAACTCCACTTATTCCCCATAAACCAGTTGGTAGCCCTTCATTACCTGAAATATTTTTCCATGTATCTCCGCCATCAGTAGATCTCCATAAGCCAGACCCTTCACCGCCACTCTCTAAACTGTATGGTGTTCTTCTAATATTCCAAGTAGATGCATATATAATTCTAGGGTTATTCTTATCTATTGAGATGTCAACAGCTCCTGATCTCTCATTAGAAAATAAAACTTGTTTCCATGATTCACCACCGTCAATTGATTTATAAATACCTCTATCATTACTATTTTTAAATAAATCTCCAATTATTGCTACATATACTATATCTGGATTCTTGGGATGAACGGCTATTCTTCCAACTTGTACCTGATTGATGTCAAGGTTCATTCTTTTCCATGTTTCACCAGCATCATATGACTTCCAAAAGCCAGCATATCCAGGGGAAACATTCCCTCTAACAGTTTTTTCACCAGCACCTACATATATTATATTTGGATCTGATTCACTAACTGTAACTGCTCCTATAGATCCACCAAAATATCCATCTGAAATATTTTTCCATGTAACACCAGAGTTAATAGTTTTCCATACACCTCCACCAGTAGAACCAAAATAAAACGTGCTTTTTGAACTATTTGAACCACTAACTGTAGCGGATCTTCCTCCTCTGTATGGTCCAATTGATCTCCACTTGATATCTGGAATTTCATAGGAAATTGTATTTGAGTTAGAATTATTTTTTCTATTCTTTCTTTGTCCTAAAACATCAGTGGAAATTATAAAAAGTATTAGTATAGATAGTATTTTTCTCATGTTGGTATTATTTATTCTTTTAAAAATATTTATTTTTTTAATTCAATCATAGCTAATGTATTTTTAAATGTAGAATATAATTTAAATGATCCTTTCGAATATAATATTGATATATCATTTTCATTCTCAATTGGAGGGAAATAAGTTTCCAAGTCGTAAGATAAAAAATAGGATTTATTTGAATTTTTATCATTTAAAACAATAAATTTTTTGTTGTTTCCAAAATTATAATTTTGGAAATTAATTTCGTCTGTTCTTGAAAATTCAATTGTGTTATTATTTTTATTGATTTTATTTTCATCAACAGTAATAAATTCTGGATTTTGATTAAAAGCATCAAGCAACATATAAAATTTTGAATTTTTTGTTTCTCTTAGCATTTCGCTTTTTGATATTATTTTTCCTTCAAATGATATTTTATATATTATGCCATATTCTGAAATTAATTGAATGTAACTACTTTTAGTTGAGGTTGTTATTTTAGTAAATGATCTATTATTTATAGAACCATCTATTTTGAGTGGAAATCCACTGTAATTTTCTCCTCTTCTATTTTTAAGGTGAACTTCTCCATTTTTTAGTAAAATTAATATGTAGTCTTTTCCTTTTATTCTATAATGAAAAGGCTCTTGAACTAGTTCTTCGTTCATTTTCATTGGATTCCATCCTCTTAATTTTCTTCCACTTTTATCCATAAAAAAAATTTCACCAAATTCATTAGCAACAACAATTCTATATCTTTTTGACTGATCATAGTCAATTATGTTAAGATGACTTATTTTATTTATTGATGGGTCTTCAATTGGAAATCCTATTAATTTATTTCCCTTTCTGTCATAGCTATGAATTTTATTCTCTGTTGAGAAAATGATTTGTTTTTTATTATTCTTATAATAGTCAATAGTGTAAATTTTTGAATTTATTTTTGATTCTATAGAGTCACTCCATATTTTTTTTAGGTTATTTGATAGGTGATAGATTCTATTAAAATTATCTTGTGATATTACCTCTGGTGTATTGTCAACGTGACTAAATATTATATTTGGTTTCATTATTAAATCAGATGAAGCATTAAATAATATTTTTTTTGAGTTTGAATTATTAATATTTCTTAATATTTTTTCTTGATGATTAATACTAGTGAAATATTTATCATTTACAATCTTAGTTTGAATAGATAGTACTCCTAGATTTTTATAGTAATCTAAATATTTAAATTTTAGATATCTTGATAGCTTTTCTAAATCAGTTATTATAGTAAAATTTTGATTTTTATTTAGTTTGTTATAAAACCTATTAAATTGAATTTCTCGATTCCAATATTCTTTTTTTACAACTTTATCTATATATCCTTTCAAAGAGGATATGTTTGAGGAAAAAAATAAATATTCATTTTGCTTATAAAGGTATTTGTAAGCTTTATTTGAAATAATAGTTTTTGAAAAAAAATTATTAATTAAACTATCATCAATAATAAAAATACTTTCTTCTTTATGGTTTAAAGAGTCCTCAAATGTGATTTTGTACTTTTTCTTTTCTTTAAGAATAATAATTTCCTCTAAAGTATTTGAAAACGAATTATCGGATATAAAACTACCTATTTCATAATAAAAGAAATCAAAAAATTTGCTCGGTATTGAATCTTTCAAGTTATTAATAATTGAAAAATTTGTGAGGTTTGAAGTATTCTTCTGAGTATAAAAAATTGTATTGTTTGGTAGGGTTTCAATCATTGAATCATCTTCAAGACTTTCGTCAACTAATCTATTGTTTTGAGGTGAAGAGAACCCACTGAGGTTTAAAATATTATTATCATAGGAAATATCAAAGAATAAATTTTTATCTAAAAAATTAAAAGATTTATCAATGAGTTTTGATGGTATATCTCCTTTTATAAAATTATAAATACTTTTTATATTGATGTACAAATTGCCAAGGTCATCTTTAAGTTGAATCTGATTATAAAGTTGACTATTTAAGCTTTTGTATTGAATATTATAATTATTAAGTGACCTTATAACATCTTCAATTAAAATTGCTCTTTCTGAAAAAATTATAAAATCATCTAATATTAAAAATATTTTTTTCTTATCATTTTTATTGAACTCATGTATAATCTGATCATTAAAATTTCTTTGATTTTTTTTATATTCTAATTCTTTAAGTTTATCAGATAAAAAATCAAAATTTAAATTTTTCTTATAAGCAATATAGATTGGTTCAAGATCCTTTTTAGATATTTGAATATAAGATATTATCAGTTTATTATTTTTTGAAAAAATTTCTAGATTTTCATCTAAGAAAATATCAGTATCATTAATTATGTCTTCATGACTTCTTAATAATTTATGGAGAGGAGAGTCATTGATTTTTTCTTTTAATATTGTCCACCTTTTAAAAGGGTCATCAAGTTCAAGAATAATTATTGATTTACTTGGAACTAAATCCCAAATACTATTAGTATCCTTTTTTATATTAAAAAAATATAAAATGATTCCCGTAATAATAATAATTGAAATTATTAGAAACTTTCTTATCATAATGATTATCAATTTCTATTTACTTAATTAAATTTACTTAATTTATAATGAAGCAATATCACGATTTACTCAGAAGAATTTTAAAAAATGGTGAAAAGAAATCTGATAGGACCGGGACTGGAACTATTAGTATCTTTGGCCATCAAATGAGATTCAATTTAGATGAAGGTTTTCCATGTTTGACAACTAAAAAATTACACTTAAGATCAATAATCTATGAACTACTTTGGTTTCTTAAAGGAGATAACAATATAAAATATCTTAATGATAACGGTGTAAAAATATGGGATGAGTGGGCAGATAAAGATGGAAATCTAGGTCCAGTTTATGGTGTTCAGTGGAGAAAATGGAAAGATGAAAATGGGGATCTTCATGATCAGATTGAGACTTTGATAAAAAATTTAAAAAATAATCCTCATTCCAGGAGACATATAATTAGTGCCTGGAATGTTCCTCATATTGAGAATATGGCATTACCACCTTGTCATACAATTTTTCAATTTTATGTTAATGATAATAAACTCTCATGCCAGTTGTACCAAAGGAGCGCTGATGTGTTTTTGGGTGTGCCATTTAATATTGCTTCCTATTCTCTACTTACAATGATGATAGCCCAAGTCTGTAATTTCAAACTAGGTGACTTCATTCATACATTTGGTGATGCACATATTTATTTAAATCATATCGATCAAGTTAATCTTCAACTCAAGAGAGATTTTTATCCACTTCCAAAGATGAAAATCAATCCCAATGTAAATGATATCTTTTCATTTAAATATGATGATTTTGAACTTTTAGATTATAGATCACATCCTCACATTAAAGGTCAAGTTTCTGTTTAGAATTTATTAAGACTATATTTGCACCTTAAAAAACAAAAGGTTTTTATTAAAATAGCATCTAAAACGATATGAGAAAATCATTTTTTATTTTATTTTTTTTCGTCAATCAGCTTTTTTCTCAAAGTGAAAGATATCTGGATCTAGATCTTACTCAATGTATTGAGATAGCTTTAGAAAATAATTTACAATTAAAAAGAAGTATTATAAATCAAGAATTACAGAGAATTGGTTATTCTCAATCAATTTTACAACAAACACCATCACTAAACTTATTTTCTAATTATGGTAACAACTGGGGTAGGTCAGTTGATCCAACAACAAATACTTTCATTGCAAATAGTTCTAATTATTCAGGTGTTGGCGTGCAGTCGAGTTTAAATTTATTTTCGGGTTTTTCTGTAAGAAATAATATCAAGAAATCAAAAACATTACTTCAGAAGAGTGTCTTTGATTTAGAGAATACAACTAATAATGTGATGCTCAGTGTTGTTAGCTCATATCTAAATGTTTTGTTAGCACTTGATAGATTAGATAATGCTAGATTTCAATTAAATTCTACACAAGAACAGCTGTCAAGGATATCCAAATTAGTTGATGCTGGTTCAATTCCTGTAACTAATAAATTAAATTTAGATGCTCAGCTTGCAGGTGATGAATTGAGTTTAATTCAACAAGAAAATGGTTACAGATTATCAATTTTACAACTAAAACAGATTTTACTTTTAGAGACAAGGAAAGAGATTAGAGTTTCTAGGCCTGATTTGGATATGATACCATCAACAGTTATTGGATCTAATTCAGAAGAAATTTATGAAATTGCTATTGGTCTTTTACCTGAAATTAAGAGTGCTGAAAAAAATGCTGAATCAAGTTTATATGATCTTAGAATATCTAGGAGCGGTAGGTACCCAACAATATCTGTTTCATCTAATTTTAATTCAAATTATTCAAGTTATGCAAATAGAGAAAGACAATTTTATGACGGTTTTTCAATGGAGCCTACAACAATTGGGTATTTAACAAATGACCCAATACAAACAGTTTCATCTCTTTCGCTTGTGCCTAACGTTATCGGTTCTGATAAAAATTTTACTTTATTAGAGCAATGGAAGGATTATCTAAGTAAATCATTATCATTCTCAATATCTATACCACTTTTTAATAGATATCAGGTTTCTGGAAATATTAAAAGAGCTAAATTAAACAAAGAGCTTGCTGACATAAATGTCATAGAAGCTAAAAATCAGGTAAGGCAAACAATTGAAAGCTCGTACAATGATGCGTTAGCTGCATCTAAAACATATAATGCCTCAATTAAGCAGGTTCGAGCACTTGAAGAGTCATTTCGGATAATAAAAAGTCAATATGATTTAGGTTCTGTGAATTATACTGAGTATCAAATTGCAAATAATAATCTCGTAAGAGCAAAAAATGATTTAATTTCGTCTAGGTACGATTATATATTTAAAGTAAAAGTCTTGGACTTTTATCAGGGAAAAGAATTAAATTTTTAATATGAAGAATAAAGCATTAATTATAATTGGTTCTCTCATTGTCTTAGGCATCGTGGTAATACTAATTGGTAGGCAGTTCGGTTGGATAGGAGGGGTCAAACCTATTGAAGTTCAAACTATATCTATTAAAAAAGGAAAGATAACAGAACTTGTGACGGCATCAGGTGAAATTCAACCCGAGGTAGAAGTCAGAGTTAGTCCTGAAGTACCTGGTGAAATTATTGAGTTAAACATAATGGAAGGAGATTTTGTTGATGAGGGGAAACTACTAGTTAAAATAAGACCAGATAATTTTATTAATGCATTAGAAAGAGCCAAGGCAAATTATAATCAAGTTAGAGCAAATCTTTCTAGTTCAAAATCAAATTTATCAAGGTCAGAAGCACAGTTCTTAAGGTCACAGCTAGAATTTAAAAGACAAAAATCTTTATTTGATCAAAATGTAATATCAAATTCTGAATATGAGATTGCTGAAACAAATTTTAAAGTTTCGGAACAAGATCTAGAATCAAGTAAACAAAGTGTGAAAGCTAGTGAGTATGTTGTTAAAAGTGCTAAGGCTACTGTTGATGAATCCGAAGAGAATTTAAGAAAGACAAGTATTATTGCACCAATGACAGGAACAGTTTCATTACTTAGTGTTGAGTTAGGAGAAAGAGTTGTTGGAACCTCACAAATGGCTGGAACCGAGTTATTAAGAATAGCTGATCTTTCAATTATGGAAGTTAGAGTTGATGTAAATGAAAATGATATTGTCAGGGTAGAAATCGGTGATACAACAAATATTGATGTTGATGCATACAACATATATGATATGGTTTTTAAAGGTGTAGTAACTGAAATTGCAAGTACTGCAAATCCTAAACCATCTCCTGATGCAGTCACAGAGTTTAAAGTTAAGATTAGGGTGATTAATGAATCATTTAGTGATTTAGTTGAAAATGAGGGTATTAAAAATCCTTTTAAACCGGGAATGACTGCAAGTGTCGAAATAATAACTCAAGAAAAAAATGATATATTAGTTGTCCCAATATCATCTGTAACTACTAAGACAGAAAAAGATAGTTTAGGTGTTGAGTCTATAAAACAAGTTGTTTTTATTAAGGAGGGTGACAAAGCAAAGATGGTAGAAGTTGAAACTGGAATAAGTGATTTTGAGAATATTGAGATTATATCTGGTCTTAAAGATGACGTTGATGTAATAAAGGGTCCCTACATCGCAATTTCACAAAAGTTAAAAGATGGTACAATTATTAAGATTAAGAAAGACGAGAAGAGAGGTGGTAAGTCTAATTCTAAAGAGGCCTCTATTTCTGTAGAAGTAGGATCATAAAACATTTCATTTTATTTATTTTTTTTAAATCTATTGTTATTATTTTTGCGAAAAATAAACTTAAAAATAAATGGATTTATTTGAAAAAATTCTGAAAGATAAGGGTCCTCTTGGCACCTATTCTCACATCGATGATAATTATTATATGTTCCCTATGTTGGAGGGAGAAATAGGCCCTAGAATGACTTTTAAGGGGCAAAAAGTATTGAATTGGAGCCTGAATAATTATTTAGGTTTAGCCAATCATCCCGAGGTAAGAAAAACCGATGCAGATGCCGCAAAGGACTGGGGTTTATCATATCCAATGGGCGCAAGAATGATGTCAGGAAACTCAGTTCATCATGAAAAACTAGAAAAAGAATTATCAGAATTTGTTCATAAAGAAGATTCTATACTTCTCAATTATGGTTATCAAGGAGTCTTGTCTATAGTTGATTCACTTCTTGACAGAAAAGATGTTGTTGTTTATGACTCAGAGTGCCACGCTTGTATTATAGATGGATTAAGAATGCATATTGGAAAAAGATTTGTTTATCCACATAATGATATTGATAATTTAAAGAGTCAGCTAGATAGAGCTACTAAGATAGCTAATGAAACAGGTGGAGGAATACTAGTTATTACTGAAGGCGTTTTTGGTATGTCTGGAAATATGGGTGATTTATCTTCTATTGTTGAACTGAAGAAGAAATATAATTTTAGGCTACTGGTTGATGATGCTCATGGTTTCGGTACAATGGGTAAGACAGGAGCAGGATCAGGTGAGGAACAGGGTGTTCAGGATGGTATTGACTTATTCTTTTCAACTTTTGCAAAGTCTATGGCCAGCATAGGAGCTTTTGTTTCCGGTAATGCAGACATTATAGATAATTTAAGATATAAGTTAAGATCTCAAATTTTTGCTAAATCACTTCCTATGCCTTTAGTCATTGGAAATTTGAAAAGACTAGAACTATTGAGATCAAACCCTGAGTTTAAAAATAAATTGTGGGAGGTTGTAGATGCAATTCAAAATGGATTAAAGGATAGTGGATTCAATATTGGTACTACTCAGTCTCCTGTAACTCCTGTAATTTTAAAAGGTGATGTTTATGAATGTACTAATTTAATTAAAGATCTTAGATCTGAATATAATATATTTTGCTCTGGAGTGATATATCCTGTTGTACCAAAAGGTGTAATTATGTTAAGAATTATACCGACTGCTTCACACACTATTGATGATGTAAATGAGACTATCGAAGCCTTTAAAGAAGTGAAATTAAAGCTTGATGATGGTTTTTATCAAAAAATGGGTGAAAAAGGTGCTATTTTGACGTAATTTTTCCAAAAAACCTTTAAATCTTCTAGATTTTACGATTTTTTATATAAATTGTCTCAGTACTATTTTTTAATTTAAATTTTTATACAATGAGTAGATACGATGAATTAACTGGCTTAGTTGAAAGTTTGGGAGGCGACTTTGCTAAATTTTATGATAAAGGAAATAAAGCTGCTGGAACTAGAGTAAGAAAGGGAATGCAAGCTTTAAAAGTTTGGGCTCAAGACGTAAGAAAAGAGGTTCAATCTAAAAAGAATTCAATGTAATTTTTTTAAAAAAAATTATTTAAAAGGTGACTTTTTAAGTCACCTTTTTTTATTTCAATTTTTTAAGATAATTATAAAGTTTTTTTAATCTGTATTCAATATCAAATTCATTATCAGACATTAAAACCATTTCAAATAAATTTTTATTAGATCTAATAAAACCTATTCTGCATTTTGAGTATGATCTTATTAAAATATTTTCCATTTCGGGGCTAACTATTAAGTCTGGATAAATTAAAAAATCATACTCTTGAAATATAAATAGATTTACATTATTATTTTTCCAACTCCCAAAAGTACTTATTTCGTCAACTTTAAATGTTTTAAAGTATCTGTTATCAGCATTTTTCTTTTGAATGGCAGGTAATAAATCAACTCTTTTTCCATCTTTTTTTAAACTACTAACAAAGTTATTAACAGCTCTTTGTTTATTTTCATCTATATAGGTATAAAGTACACCAATATTCTTTGAGTTGGAATAACTTGTAGAAGCTCTATTTATTTTGAATCTTCTTTTTTTTAAATTGTTAATACTTTTAAGAATAATATTCATAATAAAGAGATAAAGTTATTTTCTGATATTAATTGAATTCCTAATTCTTCAGCTTTTAATTTCTTTTTTGGCCCCATTTTTTCACCAGCTATTAAGTAGTTTGTTTTTTTTGATATTGATTTAACAACTTTTCCACCATTACTTTCTATTTCTTTTTCTATACCGTCTCTTGAAAAGTTCAAAAATTTTCCGGAAACCACAAAAGTTAAACCATTTAATTTATTTGATTTTAATTCTTTTCTTTTATCATCTACTTTAAGATTGAGACCAAAACCTTTTAAATTTTCTACAATATCTATGTTTTTAGGATCGGAAAAGTATTCTAAAATACTTACTGCTATTTTATCTCCAACCTCATCAACTGATATAATTTCATCATAAGTTGCGTTAATTAATTTATCAATACTTTTAAAATGATCACTAATTTTTTCTGCTGTAGTTTTACCAATATATCTTATACCAAGACCAAAAAGAATTGATGAAAAAGGTTTTTCTTTTGATTTTTTGATACTTTCTATAATATTATTACATGATTTCTCTTTGAGTGATCTGTATTTTTCATCATCACTAGTTTGAAATTCCAAACCAATAATATCATCATATTTTATTTTGTATAAATCTGAGAGATTTAATATTATATTTTTTTCAATTAAACCTTTAATAGTCTCAGGCCCTAAAAATTCTATATCCATAGCATTTTTACTTATAAAGTGTTCAATTCTACCAGAAATCTGAGGTTTACATTTCAGCTTATTTGTACAATAATGGTTGGCTTCACCATCTAAAATAGTTAAATTAGATCCACATGAAGGGCAAGTATCTATATAAGTAAATTCTTTTGATAATGGTTCTCTTTCATTTAAATCAACTCGTGTAATTTTTGGTATTATTTCACCACCTTTTTCAATAAACACTGTATCATTAATCCTAACATCTAATCTTTCTATTTCATTTGCATTATGAAGTGATGCTCTTTTTACGATTGACCCTCCAATTTGAACTGGGGATAAAATTGCAACAGGGGTTATTGCTCCAGTTCTACCAACTTGAAAGATAATATTTTTAACTTTTGTTTTTTTACTTTCAGCCTTATATTTAAATGCTATTGCCCATCTTGGACTTTTACTGGTATTACCTAGTTTTTGCTGTGAATATAAATCATTTACTTTTATAACTATTCCGTCTGTCTCAACATCAAGCTTATGCCTTTTTAAGTCCCATTTTTTAATATAATTTTTTACTTCCTCAATATCCATACATTTTTTATATGTTTCAGGGACATTGAATCCAATAGATTTAAGAAAAATTAAACCTTCTTCTTGGGTTTTTATATTTTCTTTTTCAGTAATTAATGAGTAGATATAGCAGTTTATCCTTCTTTTGGCTACCTCTTTTGAATCTTGCATTTTAAGAGATCCAGATGCAGTATTTCTTGGGTTGGAAAATAAGGATTCATCTTTTAATTTTTTTTTGTTATTTAATATTTCAAAATTTTTTTTAGAAATAAAAGCTTCTCCTCTAACTTCTAGGTCTTGATTTTTCTTGTTTAGCGTAAGAGGTATTGTTTTAATAGTTTTAACATTATTTGAAATATTATCTCCATAATAACCATCACCTCTAGTAATTGACATTTTGAATTTACTATTTTCATATCTTATACTAAGTGCAACTCCATCATATTTTAGTTCACATAAGTATTCAACTTTATCTGTATTTAGATTTTTTTTTACTCTTTTATCAAAATCATTTAATTCTTCGTCAGAGTACGTGTTTGATAGAGAAAGCATTGGAGTAGAGTGTTTAACTGTTTCAAAGTTTTTGGTTATTGTGCCGCCAACTTTTTGACTTGGAGAATCATCAGATTTGAATTCAGGGTACTCATTTTCTAACTCTATTAATTTATTTAGTAAATTATCATATTCATAATCTGATATTCTACTTTCATGCTCATCATAGTATAATATATTATGATGATTTATCTCATCTCTTAAGTCTTTGATCTTTTTTTTTGCGAATTCTCTGTTCATATTATCTGGTGATAATATAAGATTAATTGAATTATTTTTAAACTTTAATTTCTATTTTTTTCCTGAATATATCTAACAATTTTAGTTGATACAGACCTTGGCAAAATTCTGTTTAAAAAAACAATAAATTTATTTATATATCCAGGAATTGAGATAGTTATATTATCCTTTAAAGATTCGTACCCAAGTTTTGCAACTTTTTTAGGACATGCAGTATTAAAATGAATTTTATTTTTTTTACTAGAGACATTTTTTTGAAAATTTGTCTTTGTCTGTCCAGGACAAAGTACTGAGATACATATATTTTTATCACTCACTTCATTCGCAATTGCCTCTGTAAAATGTAAAATATATGCTTTTGTGGCATAATAAAGTGACATTAAAGGGCCAGCTTGAAAAGCAGCAACTGAAGATACATTTAGAATTTTACCTTCATTTTTTTTAACCATATCCTTTAGAAATAATTTTGTTAAGTGGGTTGTATTTAATACATGTAGGTTGATCATCTTTTCATCAGTATCCCAATCTGTATCATGAAATTTTCCAAATCTGCCAAAACCAGCATTATTAATTAAAATATCTATATTTTCTGACTTAAGTTTTTTATAAATTTTTTCTGGAGATTTTATTAAAGATAAATCTTCATGAATATATTCATGGTTATTTGGTTTAAGATAATCTTTTATTTCATCTAGATTACTTTGATTTTTATCAACTATAAAAACCTTATAATTATCTTTTATTAAAAGTTTTACAAATTCCAGACCAATGCCACTGGCACCACCTGTAACAACAGATGTTTTCATCATAATTTAATAAGTTCATCACATAGCAGTTCAAATACTTCTTTTGAATGCGTTGGAAAGTTAGCAATTCTTATTTGATTTTTAGAAGATCCATAACCTTTTCCTACTATTAAATTCTTTCTTTTTAATCCATTAATAAATAGATCGTTATCTTTTAGGGTATTAGAAACAATTACTGTTTTTGATCTGATATTTTTATCATTTACGTAACATGAAAGATCTTGATGATTTTTTATTGTATTGTAAAGAAGTGAAGACTTGTATATTGTATCTCTTCTGATATTATCAATTCCTATTTTAATCATATCTTCTGTTACCTTGGAAAGAAGATAAATTGCAAGAACATTAGGTGTTTCTGGAGTTTGAGATTTTAAAGACATTTCATGAATTCTATGAAGAGAATGATAAGTGCCTGTCTTTTTAGACATTCTTATGTCATTATGTCTATCTAGACATCTATTATTATAAACCCAAACACCTAAACCAGATGGTAGTCCAAAACATTTTTGTACAGAAAAATAAAATGTATCCACATCTTTAATGTTAAAGGGTAGGGATGGAATTCCACTCACACAGTCTAATAAGATAAATGACTCTTTAAATTTATTTCTAATTTCTGAAATTTTATTAGAGGGACACATGATACCTGTGCTTGTTTCATTAAGAGTTAACGCAATAATTTCACTATCATTTTCAATATCATCAATTTTGTATTCTTCATTATCATATATATATTTTGTAGCATTTATTCCTGATTCTATTGCAAAATTGTAAAACTTTTTAGAGAAAGATCCATTTACTAAATGGATAGAATTATTTAAAATTAAATTATTAATTAATCTTTCCCATATTTCATTTGCTGATGATAAAAACCCTATATTATAATCATCTGGTATGTTTAGTAGAGTCTTTAGATTGAATGTGCATTCTTCATATATTTTTTTGAATTCATTACTTCTATGAGATAGTGAATAAACATTATCAATTAATCCCTTTTTTAAATGGTCACTTACAGTATAGAAAAGTTCAGAAGGGCCTGGAGTAAAGAAAATTTTTTTCATATTAAAATTAATATAAAACTCTAATTTTTATTGTTTCATTTATCTTTTTAAGACTATTCACAACTTCCTTGTTGTATTCTCTATCAATATCAGTTATTACATATCCGATATTATTTAAAGTTTTAAGGTACTGTCCTTTTATGTTTATGCCGTAATCTGATATAATTTTATTTATTTCAAGCATAACACCAGTTTGATTTTTATGAATATGAATCAGTCTGTGTGAATCCATCTGCTCTGGTAAAGATAATTGAGGAAAGTTTACAGAATTTGAAGTGTTACCAGAGTTTATAAAGTCGATTATTTTTTCTGGTACATAACTTCCAATATTTTTTTGAGCTTCTTTTGTGCTTCCACCAATGTGGGGAGATAGAATTATATTTTTTAAGCCCTTAAGAGCTGAGTTAAATTTTTCATCATTATTCAGTGGCTCAGATGGAAATACATCAAGTGCTGCTCCCATCAGTTTCTCACTTTCTATGTTTTTTTTTAAAGCGTCAATATCTACAATGTTACCTCTGCTATAATTAATAAGAATAGCATCCTTTTTCATAAGATCAAATTCTTTATAACTAATTAAATTAGTATTTTCTTTTCTACCATCAACATGTAATGATACTATATCTGACTTTATAAGTAATTCCTTAAGTGAATGCAGTTTTTTTGCGTTTCCAAGAGATAATTTATCTATAATATCATAGTATAATACTTTCATTCCGATCGACTCACAAATAACAGATAACTGTGATCCAATATTTCCATAGCCTATTATCCCAATTGTTTTATTTCTTATTTCATAACTACCAATAGAATCTTTCTTCCAAATTCCGTTATGCATCTCGTTAGATTTTTCAACTATTTTTCTAGTTAAATTTATTATTTGACCAATTACAATTTCTACAACTGATCTTGTATTACTAAAAGGAGCATTAAAAATAATGATTCCAGAATTTGCGCATGACTCTAATTTAATCTGATTAGTACCTATACAAAATGCACCGATACACATTAGCCTTTTCCCAGCATTTATAACTTTATCTGTTATGTTTGTTTTAGAGCGAATCCCAAGAATTGATACGTCATTAATTTTTTTAATAAGCTCCTCTTCATCCATACTACCTTCATAGGTTTCAACTGAGTAGCCCTCTTTTTTAAATAATTTAACTGCCACATCATCCACCTTTTCAAGAAGAAGAACCTTTATTTTATTTTTTGGGTAAGAAAACTCTTTCATCCTATAATATCAATAAACTCATCAAGTGATTTAAGAGAATAATCAGCGTATTTAACTAATGCTTTTCTCTCCTTATTTTCTGTAAATAAATAAAAAAAATCAGCATAACCTTCTTTTTTGATTTCGTAGTCAGTGTATCCATCTCCAATCACATGTGTTTTACCAACTAGATCAAGATTTTTAATAATATTTACTTTTCCAAGATCGGAAGATAGTGGATTTGTTTTTTCAAACCCAGTAATATTATCAAATTCATCGAAAGTAAAATTATTTCCAAAAATATTTTCTTTTTTAATATTAAAATCTTTTACTATTGGCTCAATAATATCAAGAAAACCACTTGATAATATATAAATATATTCTGAGTGCTTTTTTAAGAACTGCTTATTTTTATAAAATGATCTAGAAACTCTATTTTTTAAAAAATTAATAGTCATTTCTAAACTCTTTTTATTTGAGTCAAATAATTGTATTCTTCTGGTTAATGATTCTTTAAACGAAATCTTTCCCTCCATTCCATCATTAGTAATATTAGCTATTTTATCGATGAAATTATCTTCTTTTCCTACAGAGAATTTTGCTAAAATATCTAATGATTCGTCTTTAATGAATGTTGAATCAAAATCTATTATGATATGATTCATTTGTTCTGATACTTATCTAATATTTTTTTTACTAGGCTATGTCTTAAAACATCTGAGCTGTCAAGCAATGTAAAATTTATACCTCTTATTCCCTCTAATCTTTTTTTTGCATCAATTAATCCTGATGACTGATTCTTTTTAAGATCAATCTGTGATATATCACCTGTTACGATCATTTTTGAATTTTTTCCTAGTCTTGTTAAGAACATTTTAAGCTGTGATTCTGTAGTATTTTGAGCCTCATCAAGAAGAATAAAAGCATCTTTAAGTGTCCTTCCCCTCATATATGCTAGTGGAGCAATCTCTATAGTTTTATTATCAATAAATTTTTTCATTTTTGATATAGGAATCATATCCTCTAATGCATCATATATTGGTTTAAGATAAGGGTCAATTTTATCTTGAAGATCACCAGGAAGAAAACCTAAATTTTCCCCAGCCTCTACCACGGGTCTGGTTATAATTATTTTTTTTACTTTTTTTTCTTTGAGTGCCTTTACTCCTAAAGCAACACTAACATATGTTTTCCCAGTTCCTGCGGGACCAATTACAAATAATAGGTCATTTTTATTATGTTGTTCTAAAATTTTTTTCTGATTTGATGTTTTAGCAATTATCTTTCTACCATTTGTGCCAAAAAGTATTGATTCGTTTTCTTCATTACTAAATCCATTTTCAATATGATTTTTAATTGTTTTATTATCTAAGTTTCCAAATTTATTGAAATGTAAGACCAATGAATTAATAATTTTTTCAACTTCAATTAATTGTAAGGTATTTCCTTTAATTGAAATTTTATTTCCTCTAGAAACTATTTTTGTATCAGGAAAAGCAGACTCAATCTCTTGAATATTCTTATTTTTTACTCCTAAAAAACTAACAAGTTCAATATCGCTAAGATCTATAATTTTTTCTGTCAAAATTTATTATATCTTTTTTTGATGCAAATTTAAAAATTATTCAATTTGCTTA
>CAZKLB010000014.1:25406-27015 GCA_964553685.1 uncultured Marinoscillum sp. | reverse complement strand
AGATCCTACTACAGCATTAGATTGGACTCAAGTAGGTTTTGTAACAGGTGATTATCAAATAATAAAACAATAATTTATTTTTATTATAGTTGGACAAAACTTTTTATGAAATCATTAATCACTTTTTTATTTATAATAGTAGCTAGTACCACGTACAGATGTGGTAAAGAAGAGGAAACAATAGATTGTGTTGCTGCAACAGCTCAAATGATTGGTTCTTGGGATGTAACTCTCATATATACAAATCCACCGACGGCTTATTTTCAGGGTTTAGCTTCAAATACTATAACTGGTGCAATTGGTACTACACATAAAATGGTTTTAGATATAACAGAAACATCTCAGTGTAATTTTATAGGTACTATGACATATGGTACAATATCAAATAATACATCCTATCAGGTACTTGGAAATATGGATAAATATGGCTGGACATATTTCACAGAATCTACATTTGAAAATGATGGTGGTATTTACACAGATTGTAGAAAACAGGAAGAAAATTGGAGATGTAATAGATGGCCAACAAATAGATGGCAAACTGGAGGACAATATTCTGAGGGTAGATTTGATTCAGATGATTATGAATGGGAAGGTGAATTTATTCATCCTGGTACTGGTTGGGGTGGAAATGTATGCTTACAATTGCCTTGTAGTGATTACAATTGGAAAGGTGTCCCTGAAATTGCTGGAACATATAAAATTACTAAAAGATAATTTTTAATTATATTTAATAATGAAATCATTAATTACATTTTTATTTATTTTAATTGCAAGCTCAACATATCGTTGTGGTAAAGAAGAAGAAACTATTGACTGTGTAGCTGCTACTGCCTCTATGTTAGGTAAATTTGATGCTAAAACAACTTATTCTTCTCCGTTAATTGCTGAAGGACTAACTCATAATTTTATACTTGAAATAACTGAGGTAAATGAATGCATGTTTGTTGGTACGACCACATTTGGATCAAATTTTAACAATCATGTTCTTAATATATCAGGAACTATGGATAAATATGGCTGGATTCAATTTAAAGAAGTTAGTGATAATTTTGATGGAGGATTAATAACTAATTGTACAGAAACTTTTCCTGACACATGGTGTTCTGATTGTAGGTCTTGGCCATCAAGTAGAATAATTCCAAATTTGGTTTATTCTGAAGGAAGATATAGTAGTGATCCCTTTGAATGGGTTGGAGAAATAAGAACTGAGGGATGGGGATCTAATCCCAGACCATGTACAGGTCTTCAGCCTGGTGAAGGCATACTTTACGAAGGACCTATTATTGGAAGTTACAAGTTAGTAAAACAGTAAATATTTTATTTCTTAATTAGATTGAAACTTTAGTTTCCCTCTAGTTCTTTTTTATTCATTTAACTAGCCTAAAGGTATTATTAAATCTGATAAATTAATTAATAATGAGATTTTATATAATCTTTATTCTTTAAAATATTTTCCAAATTTTTTGGAATAGGATTCCATTTTGAGATTTTATCTAGAGGATGTCTAGTGGGTTTGATTAATGAAATATTACCATCAGAAATAAAATCATTTTGTTCTTTCATCCATTTCCTTAAAATATTATCTAAATTATTTTTAATATCGCTG
>CAZKLB010000014.1:0-25306 GCA_964553685.1 uncultured Marinoscillum sp. | reverse complement strand
AAATCATATAATTCCATGTAAGGGATATTAGGATTTAATAATGCTCCTCTTTCAATAAATATATTTTTAGATTTATTACTTGTTAAATTATTTTTATAAACTTCAATAGAATTAAAATTTATAATTAGTTTAAATTGATTGTCTCTAACTGATCTTGATGGAAAAACCATTGGATTTCTGACGTTTTGTTTTGTTGACATACCAAATATATAATTGTTAATATTTTCTTCTTTATTTTTCAAAATCTTAAAAAAACTTTTTCCATTTAGGTTTTGAGGAATTTTAGTTCCAGCTATATCTAAAACTGTTGGCATAATGTCCATAATATTAATTAATGCTTCACTTCTAATATTTGATTTTATTACATTAGGCCATCTTATGATTAATGGTATTCTAAGTCCATTCTCTTTAACACCCCATTTACCTGAAATTCCGTGATCAGATAAATAAAAGAAAACAGTATTATTATCTACTGAATCAACAGTATTAATTATTTCAGTCAATTGATCATTATCAATTTTTACATTAGAATAATATCCAGGTTTTGTGTCCTTAATGGAATCTTCAAAAGGCAGTTTATAAACATCATCTATTGTATAATCAGTATTATTTATATATGGTTCATGAGGAAATGTTGAAGCTATGAAAAGGCAATATGGATTTTTTGAATTAATTATTAATTCCTTCAGTTTATTAATTTGAAAATATCTTTTGTTTTTCAATGGAAAATAGTGTGTCCAATTAAAAACTGTATCAGGTTTAACATGACTTTTTCCTGCTAAATACACTTCATATCCAATATCCTTTAGGTATTTAGTAATACTTAATACCGTAGGTTTTACTGGTAAATGATTTGCATAACTACCATTTTTTAATGGATTAAGACCTGTAAAAAGTTGTGAACGGCTTGGAGAGCATATTGCCTGGGATGTGTATGCATTATTAAATGTGATACCTTCCTCGGCTAATCTAGTAACAGCCGAAGATTCAATTAAATCATTACCATAAATTTTATAATCTAAATAATCTTGATCATCTGATATATAAAATATAAAATTTGGTTTAGCTTTTTCAAAATTTTGTTTACATGAAATAAATAAAATTAATATTATATAGTATTGAAATTTCACAAATTTTTACTTTTAAATATTGAGAAGATATTAGGTAATTAAATTTAAATATTATACTCAAGGTATCATTTACAATTTTAATCTATATCAAATTATTCTCAAAACGAATGCACCTCTCGTGAGATAATAATGTTAAATTATAAATGATTATGGGATATTACTAGTAACCTATAGCTATATTGTCACCTCTTTTATCTGCACCTCCTTCTAGACTTCCATCTTCTCTAATTAGTATACAATCCATTCTACCAATTGAGTTTCTTTCAACTATTTTATGGCCTAAATCATTAAGAGAGTTCTTAATTTCCTCACTAAGAGTATTTTTTTCTACAATAAGAGCATCCGGTAACCACTGATGATGAAATCTATTAGCATCTACTGCCTCTTGCATTCCCATATCAAAATCGATTACATTTAATATAGTTTGGAATACTGATGTGATAATAGTTGATCCTCCTGGTGTTCCAACTATTAGGAAAGGTTTATTATTTTTTTCAACAATTGTTGGAGTCATTGAAGATAACATTCTTTTATTAGGTTCAATAGCATTTGCTTCACCACCTACAAGTCCAAACATGTTAGGAAAACCTGGTTTTATACTAAAGTCGTCCATCTCATTATTTAATAAAAATCCAGCTCCATCGACAACAACTTTTGATCCAAAAGAGGAGTTAATTGTTGTTGTTATAGCAACAGCATTTCCAAATTTATCAATTATAGAAAAATGAGTTGTTTCATCAGATTCATTAATTTGAATACTACCACTTTGAATATTAGAAGAAAGTGTTTTTACTTCTTTATCAATTTCATTAAACTTATTATCTAGATAACTTTCTTCAACAAGTGATTCTTTGGGTACATTATAAAAATCTTCGTCACCAAGATATGAAGCTCTATCAGCATATACTCTGCTTTCTAATTCTGTCATAGTATTAATATAGTCAGTGCCATTATGAGCCATACTCTTTACATTATGTTGATTAGCACCATGTAATAGTTGTAAAAGAGCAATTCCACCACTTGAAGGAGGGCCCATCGATATAATTTTATGAGATTTGTAATATCCAACTATTGGATCACGCCATACTGAATTATAATTTTTAAGATCTTCATGAGTAATAATTCCACCACCTTCATTGATTTCTTTCACAATCATATCTGCAGTTTCACCAACATAAAAACCATCTCTTTTATTATTTTTAATCCTAGTAAGTGTTTGAGCTAATTCTTTTTGAATTAATAGATCTCCCTCATTCCATTTAGTTTCTTTGAGGAATGCTATTGGTTTATTATTCACTTTTGTCAATGATTCCTTAACGTTATTTAAACCAACCGATTGTTTTTTTGTAATATTGAATCCCTTATTTGCATATTCAATTGAGGGATTAATTAATTCTTCCCAATTTAATGATCCAAACTTTTCATAGAGCTGTACCATACCATCAACAGAGCCAGGAACACCAGAGGCTAGGTGACCTAATCTACTTTTATTATTAGAAACTATAAGTTCACCATCTGATTCAGTTAGATACATATCTCTAGATGACTTATTTGGTGCTTTTTCTCGAAAATCAAGGCTCCCATTTTCACCATTTTCTAACCTGTAAACTACAAAACCTCCGCCACCTAAATTTCCTGCTTGAGGATATACAACTGATAATGTGAAATGAACGGCTATTGCTGCATCAAATGCATTGCCACCCATCTTAAGTATATCTATCCCAACCTGTGATGCTAATGGATGAGCAGAAGAAACCATACCGTTCTTAGGTGATATAGAATTATTACAAGAAAAAATTGAAACTAATGAGATAAATAATATGTGAAAAAATGATTTTTTGAAATTATATTGCATCCTTATCTATTAATTATATGTGTGGAATAGTTGCAATTTACAATAATCAATCAAAATTTGATAAGGATATTAGAGCAAAGTCACTTTCAATGTCAAAAAAGGTTAGACACAGAGGTCCAGATTGGTCTGGTATCTATACTTCAGAACATGCAGTTTTAGCTCATGAACGTTTATCAATAGTTGATATTAAATCTGGAAAACAGCCTTTAATTTCTACTGATGGTAATTTAGTTTTAACAATAAATGGTGAAATATATAATCATAAGATTCTTAGAAAAGACTTTAATGACTACACCTTTAAAACAAATTCAGATTGTGAGGTTATATTACCTTTATTTCAAAAACATGGTTCTGATTTTCTAAATATTATAAATGGAATTTTTGCTTTCTTTCTTTATGATAATACTAATAAATCATTCCTTGTAGCAAGAGATCCAATTGGTGTTATTCCTCTTTACATGGGATTTGATAACGATGGAAATAGATATTTTTCATCAGAAATGAAGTGTCTAGTAGGAGTATGTTCCAATATTAAAGAATTTCCTCCGGGTCATATTATGACTGAAAAAGATAAAAATCCAGTAAAGTACTACTCAAAAAATTGGATGGACTATAAAAGTATAAATAATGAATTTTCATTAGAAGGATTACGAGATTCCTTAGAAAATTCTGTAAAAAGACAGTTAATGTCTGATGTTCCTTTTGGAGTATTATTATCTGGAGGTCTTGACTCATCAATTATATCTTCAATAGTATGTAAATATTCGAATAAAAGAGTTGAAAATGATAATAAAACAGATGCTTGGTGGCCTAGAATACATTCTTTTGCAGTAGGATTAAAAAATTCCCCAGATCTTGTTGCATCAAGGAAAGTAGCAGATTTTTTAGGAACTGTTCACCATGAAATAAATTTTACCATTGAGGAAGCAATAGATTCCTTAGAAGATGTTATTTATTATTTAGAGACTTATGATGTTACAACTGTAAGAGCATCAACACCAATGTATTTAATGGCTAGGTATATTAAATCTATGGGAATTAAAATGGTTCTTTCTGGAGAAGGTGCAGATGAAATATTTGGTGGGTATTTATATTTCCATAAAGCTCCAAACAATAGAGAGTTTCATGATGAGACTGTAAGAAAGATTAATAAACTTCATCTTTACGATTGTCTAAGGGCAAATAAATCATTGTCAGCATGGGGCGTTGAGGGTAGAGTTCCTTTTCTTGATGTTGATTTTTTAGATTATGCAATGAATATTAATCCGGATCTAAAAATGATAAATAATGGTAAAATTGAAAAAAATATATTGAGAGAGTCTTTTAAAGGATATCTTCCTGATGAAATTTTATGGAGACAAAAAGAACAATTTTCAGATGGAGTAGGGTATTCTTGGATTGATTCTCTAAAAAAATATGCTAATGATTCAATAAGTGAATTAGAATTTGAATCTAGAAAAAAGACATTCCCTATAAATATCCCGAAATCAAAAGAAGAATTCTTATATAGAAAAATATTTGAAAAACATTTTCCTGGTGATGATTGTGCATTGTGTGTACCATCAGCAAAATCAGTTGCATGTAGTACCGAAGAAGCAATTAAATGGGATAAGGATTTCGAAAAGTTAGATGATCCTTCAGGTAGATCAATTAAGGAAGTTCACAAAGATTCTTATTAAGTTAAACCTTTTCTAAAGAACTTTTTATATCATTTATTAAGTCATCAGAATCTTCTATTCCAATAGATAATCTGACTAGAGATTCTTTCATTCCAATCATATTTTTTGTCTCTAAACTAACATCTGCATGAGTCATTGAGAAAGGGTGGCATGCGAGACTTTCTGTCCCTCCTAAACTAACAGCCAGTTTAACAAGTTTTAGACTATCTAAAAATTTAAATGCTTCTTTCTCACCACCTTCTATATCAAAAGATATCATTCCACCATTACTGCTATATTGTTGTTTATATACTTTATATTCTGCCGATTCTTTATCAATTAAACCAAGGAAATGGACTTTAGAAACTTTAGGATGTTTATCTAGCATTTCAGCGATTTTATTTGCGTTTTCAGCACTTTTTTCCATCCTAATTTTTAATGTCTCTAGACTTCTTAAAATAAGCCAACATGTAAAAGGAGATGCCATATTACCCATAAAAACTCTCATAGTTTTTAATCTTCCAATAACCTCGTCGGTTCCACAGGCAGCACCAGCAACTAAATCACTATGTCCACCTATATACTTTGTTGCAGAATAAAGAACTACATCAACACCAAAATCCATTGGTTGTGAAAATACTGGTCCCATAAAAGTATTATCAATCGCCACATATGTTTTGTTATTAGTAGTTGTATAATGATTGGCTAAGTCTTTAGATTTTTTAATATCAACGAGACTATTTGTTGGATTTGCTGGGGATTCAATATAAACTAAACTCACATCCATACCTGGATATTTTTTTTCTTTCTCCTCGATAATAGAATCAAGGGTATTAAAGGAATCAAAGTACATAGATTTAATGTTATACTTAGGAAGAACATGTTCAATAAAATGATCTGTTCCACCGTAAAGGGGGGATGAATGTAGAATTAGAGTATTAGGACGAGTCAACTCTAAAATAGTAGTTGTTATTGCAGCCATTCCACTTTGGAAGAGTGCACATCCATCGGCTTTATCCCATAACTTAAGTCTATCTTCAGCAATTTCTAAGTTTGGATTATTTATCCTTGAATATGCAAGTGACATCGACTCATTTTCGCCTTTTTTTCTTAATCCGTAAGCTATATGAAAATGAGCTTTTCCTTCCTCTGCATTTTTAAAAACAAATGTACTTGTTTGAAATAGCGGTACTTTGGCAGATCCCTCAGATAAATGAGGATCATAAGCATAACCCATCATCTCGCTTTCCGGTTTATTATTATTTTTCATTATTTATTGTATCTAATTTAATATTTAGTTTTTCTTCGAAAGATTCAATTGATGACTCCTTAAATTTCTCTAGTTGACTTTTTAATTGTTTTTTAAATTTTTTAATAAATTCATCACTTGAAAGATCTTTTAAGTTTTTATTAATTTCACTAATCTTTTGATCTACAATTTTTAATTCTAAATCCTTGATTTTCATAATCTCATCAACTGATTTTTTCAGTTCTGATAATTTGGTATGCTCATCAATTAACTTTGTTCTGTATTCTTTTTCTAGTTGATTCAAATATTCTTTATTTTCCTTTATTAAATCCTCAATATTATTAGACAAGTTATCTTCTAATTCATTATTAATTTTTTGAATATCCTTTAGTAGAACATCAATTGAATTTTTAATAAAATTATCTTTTGGGTCAGTTAATAAATTTTTAATATTATTATTTTCAGATTTTGATGAAACTTTACCTAGCAATGAATTAGCCTTAGATTTATTTTGTGAATAAACATTAAGAGATGACAATAAGGTAAGGATTAATATTATAGCTTTTTTCATGATAAATTTTAGGCAATATAAAAATAAATTTTATTCATTTAAATGGTTAAAAATATTATTTTCCTTAAGTCTAGGAAATAAGTTAAGCGCATTTTCATAATATATTTTTTTTAAAGTTGAATCTGGTAGATTAAGACCATAAATTTTCCAGTTTCCGTGTCTTTTTCGGTAATAATCAAAATATTCATCATTTGTCTCTAAAACTCTGAAATAGGTATAATATTCACTCATCTTATAAGAATCTTTACCAAAAAGAATTCTATCTTGATAATCAATCATGAATTTTCTAGCACGTCTTGGTTGTCTCCCTAATTCGGCTAAAACAGCTCCTATTTCAGTTATTACGTTATCGTTATTATCTAAGTGTTCTGATAGTCTGTCAAGGTCATTACCCATCCATCCAAGATGAGCATTAATAAATGTAGTATTTTGATTTTTTTCGAACATATCGTGCTGCTCACTTAAAACCTCTTCAAATGATGGATTTTTATTTGGGTCTCTATATCTACCTGGTTTTTGCTTCAATTCTAGCCATCTCTCATTTAATTTATCTTTGGGTTTCCAAAAAGATTCAGGTTCTCCACTATGTATTAAAACTGGAATATTTAATTCTCCACATATTTCCCATATAGGTTTTAATCTTGGATCATTAATTTTGATTCTATTACCATATTTATCTTTATCATCAAGTCCAAGTGATTTATATATCTTAAGACCCATGGCACCATCTCTGACAGCATTTCTAATAAGCTCAGTATTATGATTGCCAAAATCTTTATCATCTATTTTTTCAAAATCAATATTTATAAATAAACCAAACCTATTTGGATAATTATCATTAATATTTTGAATGGATTTATCAAAATACATACCTCTAAAACCACTTAAATTAACCATAAAAGCCATGTTTAAGGAATCCATTTCCTGTACTAATTGTGTTAAATCTTTTAAAGGCATGTCAAACTGATGATTATGTACATCAATAAAGGGATATTTAGATCTAGTTATAATATTTTCATCAACTTTCAAAGTTGATATTGGATCATAATCTTCAATATCCATAAGATTATATTTATATTGAATGATGTCAATACAATAATAAATAGTTACAGTAAAAATTATTATTAATGAAAGTAATTTTAAATATTTAGTCAAAATATTAATTTATTGGGATTGATATTCCAGTTTGATCCCAATGCAATGTGAGGAATAGATTATTTTCCTTTTCAATGAAATTAATTGTGAATTGTTCTACTACATTATCTAGCTTATAAGAATCAACCTCTATATTAGCAACATTTTTATCAGTATCAGGATTAAAGTATGCAAATGACCCAGATTCTGTGTTCAAGAATACCTGCCAAGAATTTTCTCCTGGAATAGTATACAACCAATAGGACCCTTTATTGACTTCTACACCACCAAATTTGAAAGATTCACTTGATGTAAGGTCTGTTGAATAATTTGCACCTGTTCTCCAATATTCATTAAAAGGAACTAATGCTTCATCATCTTTCACACCAAAAATCAATCTATTTTTTTTGTATGGTCTACTATATTCCACCTCAAAGTTAGTACTGCTACCATCATTTAGAACCTGTGTAAATTTTAAATTGTCTTTTGGACTTAAAGGTGGTCTGGTAGACATATATGCTAATATTGATACTACTATGATTAATGATAAAAGAATAATTTTTATTAGATTTTTCATATTTTAATTTTTACTATATACCAGCATATTAAGCTTAGAGTTTCATTAAATAAATTTATTTGATATAATAAAATGTAAATATTTAATGAAATTAAAATAAAATTTTACTTCCTTCTCCATTAGTAAAAAATTCTGGAATAAAATTATTGAGTAGTTTATATGAACCGTCAGCATAAACATTATAGCCAAAACCACAATTATTACTATTTTCCATAGTTTTAACAATCATAATATTACCATTTAGTTCAAACGTTAACTTACATGAACCAAATTGATTGGAAGTATATATATAGGTATTTGGATTAGTCATAATGAAATTTCCTTTTACTGCACCACTATTGTAATTTGGAGCTCCTCTATTAACACTTAAATAAAACTGAAGGGTACCATCATTGTTTGGGTGAATTAACAATTCACCGCATCCATTTTCACACATATCATCACCAAATGAATATGTTCCAACAAATTTATTACTGCTTGTTCTATTAATTTCTATGTCATTTTCATAGAACTTAACATCAATAATTTCACCGTATTGAGAATATTTAACATGTCTACCTTCATGTTTATAGTAATTATTTGTACCATATCCATTTAATTCTCCTTCACTTTCTAATTGACCATTGAAATAGTATTTTTTGTGAATACCAACTGGATAATCTGTTCTTTCCCATTTTCCCTCACTTTGTACTTTTCCATTTGTATGGTACCATTTTGTTAACTGATTTGTTCCATTCTTCCAGTGTTCCTCAACCATTAATATTCTTTCATCTGAATTTGACAAAGCATTTTTTAGTCTATATGATTTTTTTATACCATGTTGTTCTCCATTTTTCCAGTATATAGAATCTAAATACCAATCTCGAGTCATACCCCAACCAACTTTTTCTATTTCGAGACCATCTAATTTACCATTAAGATAATTCCTTAAATATATTAGATCACCAATATCGCTATATGACTTATGAACACCATGTTTTATTCCATTTTTATAATTTTGTAATAATTTAAGCTGACCATTATCGTAATAAGATTTAAATTCTCCATCTAATGTTTCAACTAATTTTATATCAATAATTTTTGAGGTAATAACACAAAAACCTGTTTCAATAGTTCTATAAAAATATTCCATTGCTCCTTCATAATTATCACCAAGCAGAGTGACCTCTTCTTCATAAACTGCTTTTAAACTGATTGAAATTTCTTTATCTATATAATCTATATTTGCCCAATCATGATATTCCTGCATTTTAAATAATATCTTAAATTCTTCCATATTTTCTGATGAGATATACTCTAAGTCAGTTATATAAATACCACCTTCGTAGGTATCTCCTCCTTCATCAAAACTTATTCCGCCAAACCTTATTATTCCCTTGATAGTAACTTCAGATAAATTATTATCAAACTCAACAATTACTCTTTTGTCTTTAGAAATATTATCGTTGGCCCTTAAAATATTTAAATTTTCATCCCAAATTTTTTCATTTATTACTTTACCAGTTTCTAAATTTATGATCCTACTTATCCCATTTTTAAAGCCATTTTTAAAAGATATTGTTTTTAATAAAATTTCCTCAGGATCATCTTTATTCCAAAGTAAGTCGTAACTAGATTTAAAATCAAGGTAGTAAGCTGTTCCCGTAAATGGTGTACCGTCTTTATTTTTAATAAAACATTTATCACGAATACCCACAACGGCTCTATCTGCACTAGAAATATCTAGACTTTCATTATCAAAATGAACGTAATTCTCTTTAATCAAATCAGAATAGGAATCTTCAGCATTCAATTTTTGTAAAAATCCATCAAAGACAACACCTCTTGAATTATTATAGTTATCTTCCCATAATACCTTGTCTCCTTTTAGTTTTGGAGGTTTAAGAGTAATAATGCTTACCCAATTGCCATTTATAATTTTTGATTCACCTGTATTTTTATCAATATCAGTAACGGTTAAAGTTTTATCACTTTTCCAGTAAACATATACATAGTCATCTTTTAAAAGCGTTGCAATTTTTTTTCCACCAGGTTTTTCACGAACATTTAAACCACCTTCAGCAGTTACTTTATATAATTGAGATAAAGATATGTGTGGTAATAAAAATAATATTAGAAAGTATTTTCTCAATTTTGTTACGTAGTATAATTATAAAATAATATGGAAAATTTAAATTTCTCCTTTTTTCCAAGCATACCCTAAAGCAATTACACTTACTGAACCTAATAACATAACTGGAATAGGGGGGTGCTGAAGTCCCATGAAGAAATTTATCCAATCAGGTGCAATCCATCCAATATGAAAAATAAATAATATTAGGGCAGCAGTTTGAGCAGATTCTTTAATCTTAATTCTTAATGCAACAATTAAAGCAACAACCATGGATACTGCAATTATTCCAAAAACGAAATGAAATAAATCAAGTGCTTCTTTCCCGACCTCATTTATACCTGGAAATTGGCTGTATACGATTTCATTCATCATACTAGGGTTAAATGATACCAAGACTAAGGGTATAGTTGCTAGTAGATCAATTAATAAAGCTATTAGGAATAGTGTTTTAAATTTTTTCATATTCATTTTGTTTTTATATTATTTGTTTCCTTTGTTATAATCGTCAATAAACTTTTTTAAACCTATATCAGTAAGTGGATGATTTAATAAGCTTTTAATAGATTTAAGAGGTGCTGTGACAACATCTGATCCAATTTTAGCACAATCAATAATATGCATTGGGCTTCTAACAGAAGCAGATAAGATTTCAGTTTCAAAGCTATAATTATCAAATATTAATCTTATTTCAGAAATAAGGTTCATCCCATCTGATGATATATCATCAATTCTACCTAAAAAAGGAGAAACATATGTAGCTCCAGCTTTTGCAGCAAGAAGTGCTTGTCCCGAAGAAAAAATTAGAGTACAATTTGTTTTTATTGACTTTTTCGAAAAATACTTAATTGCTTTTATACCTTCAGCTATCATAGGAACTTTAATAACAATTTGATTATGTAATGATGCTAATTCCTCACCCTCTTTCACAATTCCATCAAAATCGGTTGATATAACTTCAGCAGATACATCACCCGTTACTATATCACAGATAGCTTTATAATGATCAATAATATTTTTATCACCTGTTATACCTTCTTTTGCCATTAATGATGGATTTGTGGTAACTCCATCAAGTATGCCAAGGCTTTGAGCTTCCTTAATTTCATCTAAATTTGCTGTATCTATAAAGAATTTCATATTTTATAATGTAATTTGGTTTATAATATGAATATAATTAGTTTTTTCTTATTCCCCATGTTTGTAGAATAGATAAATTACTGTTACACTCCTCAAGAAATAATTTTCATATTCAATTAACAAGGTATTTTTCAGGATAAAAATTAAAAAATCTTAATTATATTTATCCAATAACCAAATCAATTTAAAAATTTAATTATGAAAATTTACCTACAAATAGTTTTATCTCTTTTAATTATTTCATGTACTAGTATTAGTGAAAGAGAAATGAAAATTAATAAAACTGAAGAAATTGTTTTAAAAGTATATAATGCTCAATTAACTGGTGACACAGAAACTTTTAAGTCAATGTTAAGTGATGATTTCACATTCACACTAACCGGTGAACTGGATATTTCACAAACGTATGATTGGGACGGTTACATGAAAATGAGTAAATATTTTGGTTCTTTATTAATCGGTGAGATAGGAGGGGAGTTTACCGGGATTATTTCAAATGAAGATGCGGCAGTAGTTTTTTTAAATGGAAAAATGGAAGGTATAGGAGGTAAATATGAGAATGACTATGCGATTAGATATACAGTTAATTCTGATGGTAAAGTATCTAGTATTAAAGAATGGTTGAGTGATATTCAATTGGCAACTCAACTATATGGTCAAAAAATAGATGGAGTACATATAAACCCAGATATGAAATTCTAAATACTAACTTTTGTCCAATTCTTTATTAATCATTTCTAGGACTGATTTAGCTTCTTTTATCATAATTTTTACATATGACTGATTTGTTTTAGCTACTACTATTCTTAATCCTATTGCATTTACTAATTCAAATTCTTTTTCAGAATTATTTAAGATTGTTTTAAGTAATTTTTCAACTACTATCAAATTAATTTTGTTATTACTTAATCCAAAATTATTAGGGTCTATAATTGTTGATGATTTAATTATTGGGAATATTTCATTATAATAAACAAGATCTATATTCTTTGTTACCCTATTATTATAACTGTCAGAATCTTGATAATATTTAATAATGTTAGAGGACAATAAATTATTCTTAAATAAAGTAAATTGTCCAGTACTTTGTAATTCATTAAAAGTTGTATTTACTGAAGGATAAGTACTTGAATACATTAACCTACTTAATTTAAAATTTAAACTATCAGTTTTTTTAAAACTTTGAAAAAGAGAATACTCCTCAAGAATTGATGCACCAAGTTCAATTGTTTGAGTACTAAAATCATCGTATTCATCAAAAGAATTTAATTGTATTTCTAAATCATTTTTTAAACCATTTAGAAAAAATAATTCTTTGTCACTATTTGATCTATTATTATTCCATTCGTTTATCCAGAATGATAGTGATATCCCAGTAACAATCACAAAAAACTCTAAAGTATATTTAAAGATATATTTATTCATTTATAGTAATAATTTATTAATTATAAATTAGTTTAATTATTTCCCGATACAGAATTTACTAAAAATATTACCTAATATTTCATCATTAGTTACTTCACCAGTTATTTGACCAAGATTATCAAGTGCATATTTTACATCTAAAGCAAGTAGATCTGTATTGGACTTATTTTTTAAATTTTTCTCTACATTTTTAATTGCCTCTTTAACTTTAATTAGAGAATTATAATGTCTTTCATTAATCATTATTGAAGAATTATCGTCAATTATATTTTTTGATATATAATCATTTAATTTTTCTTTTAGATGAGTAATATCATTCTCATTCTTAGATGAAATTATTAAAAACTTATTTTCATTGAAAAAATCTTTTATTTTAGAATCAATCTTTAAGTCATTTTTATTTCCGATTACTATTAGGTGTTTACCCTTAAATTGCTTCTCCCTTATTTCTTTTTTAACACTATCAATATTACTATCAAATAAATCAATTACATATAAAATAATTGAAGAGTCTTTTACTTTATCAAAAGCTTTTTTTATACCAATATTTTCTATTTTGTCAGATGTTTTTCTTAGCCCTGCGGTATCTATAAATCTTACCACATTATTTCCTATTGTTACCGTATCCTCAATCGTATCTCTTGTAGTGCCCGGTATTTCAGATACTATGGCTCTATCATCGTTAAGTAAAGAATTAAGTAAGGTAGATTTTCCAACATTAGGTTTTCCAAGAATAGTTATAATTATTCCTTTTTTTACTGCATTATTAAGTTTAAAGCTTTGAATTAGTATTTCACAAAATTTATCAATTTCATTAATTAAGTTTTCCAATTTATCTCTGTTTGCAAATTCAACATCCTCCTCAGAAAAATCTAATTCTAATTCAAGAAGACTCGATAGATTAATTAATTCTGATCTTAATGTCTTTATTTTATCAGAAAAAACACCCTTTAAATGATTAATAGCAATTCTATGAGCATTATTTGATTTTCCCGAAATTAGCTCAGATACTGCTTCAGCTTGTGATAAATCTATATTGCCATTTATAAAAGATCTAAAAGTGAATTCTCCTCTTTCAGCAACCCTTGCACCTAATTCAATTGATATTAAAATAATTTTTTTTACTATAATTTCTGAGCCATGGCATGATATTTCAACAACATTTTCTTTAGTGTAAGATTTTGGCTCTTTGAAAATACTGATAACAACCTCATCTATTATTTCATTTTTATAAATAATATTTCCAAAATGAAGGGTATGTGATTTTACTTTATTTAGATCTTTTGATGGAAATATATTGTTAATAATATTAATAGAATCTGATCCAGATAATCTTATTATTGACGTTGCTCCTTTACCACTTGGAGATGATTCTGCTACTATAGTATCGTTTAAATTCATTAATTGCAAAAATACAAAAAGAGAAATTCATTAGTAGATTATAATAAGATATGTTTTTTTTATCAATGCTAAATCAATGATAAATTCTATCCAAGAGCAACATCAAGACTCATCATCACAATAAATCCAATAATTAAACCAATTGTAGCAATGTCTGCATTTCCACCTCTGTGACTTTCAGGTATAACTTCTTCTACTACAATAAAAATCATTGCACCAGCAGCAAATGCAAGTGCATAGGGTAGAATTGGATAAACAATAATTACAAACGCAGCGCCAATCACTGCAAATATTGGTTCAACTATTGCAGATAGTTGACCCCATTGCCATGATTTAAATTTACTAAACCCTGCTCTGCGTAATGGCATGGAGACGGCAAATCCTTCAGGAAAATTTTGAATGCCGATACCTAATCCTAATGCAACTGCAGAACCTAAAGTAAAAACAGAAGAGAATTCAGGAGAAAGTAAAGCTCCAAAAGCTACACCAACTGCTAAACCTTCAGGTATATTATGAATTGCAATAGCTAAAACTAGAAGAGATGTTTTTTTGAGATCAGTTTTTGGCCCTTCGGCTTCCTCTATTTTACCAAAAATATGTAAATGAGGAATTGATTTATCTAAAAAATACATAAAAATTGCACCTAGAAAAAAACCAATTGCTGGAGGTAAAAAAGATGGTAATGATGAAATACCGAGTTCATTTTGTACTTCAACAGCATCTATAGCTGGTGATAATAACGACCAAAAACTTGCAGCAATCATGACACCTCCTGTAAATCCAAGTGCTGCATCTAAAAATTTTCTGTTTGTTGACTTAAAGAAAAAAACAAGGGAGGCTCCAATTGCTGTTAAAATCCATGTGAATAAACCAGCATAAAGAGCTTGAATTATAGGAGATGATTGTGATCCAAAAAAATTAATTATGAATTCCATTTTATATTTTTGTAATTTTTATATTCTCAGCAATGTTTTTAGAAATTATTACTGATTTACTATTGATTTTAATCTCTACAGAACCATCATAGTCAATTTTATCAATTATTTTAATTTCTGTTCCAATTTCAATATTCAATTTATTGAGTAGATTAAAAAACTCTTCATCTTCATTTATAATTCTTGAGACAATTCCGATTTCATCAATTTTCAGATCACTTATTGAAATTTTATCAATAAAATTAAATTCTCCTAACTTATTTGGTATTGGATCACCGTGAGGATCAATCTTAGGGTATTTTAAAAATTTATCCAAACTATCAATTAATTTATCAGAAGAAACATGTTCCAATTCCTCTGCAATTTCGTGAATTTGATCCCATTTAAACTTTAACTTATCATGTAGAAAAACCTCCCAAAGTCTATGTCTCCTTATGATTTGAAGAGCTATTTTGATACCAACCTTTGAAATTGAAGCCCCTTTATATTTTTCATGATAAATTAATTTTTTTCTAGAAAGTTTTTTTATCATATCTGTTACTGATGCTGGCTCAATATTTAATATCTTTGAGATAGAGTTTGTTGATACTTTTTTACTACCAAACTCTGAAAGGTGGAAAATTGATTTTAAATAATTTTCTTCTGTTTGTGACAATTTTATATTAGACATATCAAATAATTATTTTAGGTGAGCCTAAAATAATTTAATTTAATTTTAAATGAAAAGGTTTTTATTTCTTTTTTTTATTATTTCTTGTTCATCTGAGGAATCAAGATTAGGTGATACATTTTATGCAAATAAAAATTATGAAGAAGCAATTAATCAGTATACTGAAGGTCTTAATCTTGAACCAAATGATATTCAGTCTTTATATAGGAGAGGTAGATCTTACGAAGAGCTTAAAATGTATGATAAAGCTGAAAAAGATTATAAAAAGATATTAGACATAGATGGTAAGAATGTGAATGCTATGTTAAGTTTATCAGTTCACTATATACGAGATAAAAATTATTTAAATGCTGAATCTTATGCTAAAAGAGCTACAAAGTTAAATCCAGATTCAGATGATGCTCATTTATTGTTAGGTAGATCTCAACAGTATCAAGGACTCTTTACAGATGCAATAAAATCATTTAAAACATGTATCTCATTAAATTCTGATAATTCAGATTCATATTATTACCTTGGCTTAATTTATTTGAGATTGGAAGATAGTAGAAAAGCTTGTAAGAACTTTGCATTGTCTTCTTCGTTAGAAAATAGTAAAGCGAAAAAAGTTTTGAGAGAATACTGTAAATAGATTAATGAAGATTCTTCTAATATTTTTAAACATACTACTTATGGAAAATAAAACAGCAACTTTTGGTTCTGGTTGTTTTTGGTGTACGGAAGCAATATTTGAACTTGTTGAAGGAGTTAGCAATGTTCAATCTGGTTATTCGGCAGGTAATACTGAAAATCCTACTTATAAAGAAGTAACATCAGGTAAAACAAACCATGCTGAGGTTGTAAGTCTTGATTACGATCCGAATATTATAACATATGCAGAACTACTAGAAATTTTTTGGAGAACACATGATCCCACAACATTAAATAGACAAGGTGCAGATGTTGGAACCCAATATAGATCAATTATATTATATCATGATCAAGATCAGAAATTAGAAGCTGAAGAAATTCTTAAGAAACTAGATGAATCTGGAGCGTGGAACAGTCCAATAGTAACTGAAATTGAAGAATTTAAAATTTTCTACCCAGCTGAGAATTATCATCAAAACTATTATGAACTAAATCCTAACAATAGCTACTGTTCATATGTAATAGCACCTAAAGTTGATAAATTCAAAAAGGTCTTTACAGACTATTTAAAAAATTAAAAATTATATATACAAAATTTATAAATTTTTAAATTTATTATCTAAATCGTTTACATTTTTTATAATATCTGTATTTTTTTAAATATTACTTAATATTTAACTTCATATATTACAAAATCACTAATTTATTTTAATAATTTAGAATTAATTTTTAAAATAAAATCACCGAAATGTCTGTAAAATCAAAATTAGAATATATATGGTTGGATGGTTACAAACCAACTCAATCAATTAGAAGTAAAACCTTAATTAAAAGAGACTTCTCTGGTAAAATTGAAGATTGTCCAATGTGGTCATTTGATGGTAGCTCAACCCAGCAAGCAGAGGGAAGTAATTCTGATTGTTTACTTAAACCTGTTGCCATATTTCCTGACCCAGATCGTTCAAGAGGTTTTTTAGTTATGAATGAGGTTTTAAATCCTGATGGTACTCCACATTCTTCAAATGCTAGGTCAACAATTGATGATGATGATAATGATTTTTGGTTTGGTTTTGAACAAGAATATTTTCTAAATGATCCAGTAACTAAATTACCTCTAGGATTTCCAGAAAGTGGCTATCCAGCACCTCAAGGACAATATTATTGTAGTGTAGGTACTGAAAATACATTTGGGAGAGATTGTGTAGAGGAGCATCTTGATCAATGTTTAGACGCAGGTATCAATGTAGAAGGAATAAATGCTGAAGTTGCAGCAGGTCAGTGGGAATATCAAATATTTGCTAAAGGCGCCAAAAATGCAGGGGATCAAGTATGGGTTGCAAGATTTTTAGCGGAAAGAAATGCTGAAAAGTGGGGTTTAACTATTGACCTCCATCCAAAACCTATTAAGGGAGACTGGAATGGCTCTGGAATGCACGCTAATTTTTCAAATGGAATAATGCGCACGTGTGGAGATGAAAAAATATTTAATAAAATATGCGAGGGTTTTGATGGTAAAAATATTAAAAAACATATGTCAGTCTATGGTGCACATAATGAGGAAAGACTAACAGGACTTCACGAAACACAATCAATTGACAAGTTTTCATATGGTATTTCTGATAGAGGAGCATCGATAAGAATTCCAATTGGAACTGTTGAGGATGGTTGGAAGGGGAGACTGGAAGATAGAAGACCTGCGTCCAATGGAGATCCCTATAAAATTGCTGCAGTCATTGTATCAACTACTAAAGCTGCTCTCTAATATTTTAATTAGATTTGTATAAAATGCAAATCTTAAACAGACTAATCAAATATTTTAGAAATTTTCAGTGGCAATTCGCTGAAGCTATAGCCTCTATATCATCTAATAAACTGAGAGTTTTACTCACCTCTGCTATTATATCTATTGGTATTGCATCTCTTGTGGGTATTCTCACCTCAATAGATGGTATAAAGTCTTCTGTATCAGATAGTTTTTCTGAATTAGGATCTAATGCTTATTATATTAGAAGTGTTAGAAATGATAGAGGAAAACAGTCTGGAATAACAAAAAAAAATTATCCCCCTATTAAGTATAGAGAAATAAAAGAGTTTTTAAAAAAATATGACGGATATGGTACACCAACCGTAAGTACAACTGTAACAAGAATTGGTGAGTTAAAATATAAATCAGAAGTAACAAACCCTAATATATTTATAGAGGCAGGCGATCATAATTTTTTTGATGTAAATCAGCTTAATCTTGAAAGAGGAAGGTTTTTTACAAAGTCAGAAAATGAAAGTGGAGTTTTTATGGCAATAATTGGATCAACTGTTAAGTCAACACTATTTAAAAATAATGAAGATCCCATAAATAAATTTATTATTGCAAGAAATAATAAATTTAAAGTGATAGGAGTATTAGAAGAGCAAGGATCATCATTTGGAGGAGGAGGTGATAACAGAGTAATAATTCCAATTGAAACATCTAGAAAATTAAGGCCAACAGCAAGATATGAAGTTGCTATTAAATTAAATAATATTGAAAGAGTTGATGATGATATTGATTACTCTACTAATTTATTTAAAGTATTAAGAAGAGATCCAATAACATCACCTGATAATTCTTTTGAAATTGAGAAAAATGAATCAGCAGCTAGAGAACTAGATGAAATTACTGGATATCTTAAAATTGGTGGATTCACCATAGGATTTATTACTCTTCTTGGTGCATCTATCGGATTAATGAATATAATGCTAGTTACAGTTACTGAAAGAACTAGAGAAATTGGAGTGAGAAAATCAATAGGAGCAACTCCACAAATTATTAGAGATCAATTTTTAATAGAATCAATTTTAATTTGTCTAATAGGTGGTGTAGGTGGAATAATTCTAGGAATAACATTCGGTAACATTGTTACTATATTCATAGGTGGGGGTGATTTTATTATACCATGGCTGTGGATTATATCTGGTTTATTAATAAGTACATTTGTTGGAATTTTAAGTGGATACTTACCAGCTAAGAAAGCAAGCGAACTTGACCCTATTGAATCATTAAGGTTTGAATAAGTTTATCAAAAGAACTTATTAATAAATGTTAATATAAAAATACTACCAAGTATTAGAGGACATATATATGTTATAGAAAAATTAATATATTTTTCTATAAATGATCCCTTATAGTTCAAATATCCTTTAGATATTTCATCAGAAAGTTTTTGTTTTTTCCATATAAATGAGACATATATCGTAATTAAAAAACCACCAAAGGGGAGAAGAGTATCATTTGAAATGTCAATAATAAATTGCATAAAATCGATAGATTTATCACTACCAAAATATGTTATAAATTCACTAAAAAAAACATATTTTCCTTGAGATAATGCTGATGGTATACCAATTATTAAAATTGTAATTGCAACTATCCAAACTGAATATTTTCTATCAACTTTATATTCATCGACTAGATAACTTACTGGTACTTCAAGAAGTGACACTGTTGAAGTTATTGCTGCAAAAGATAAAAGAATAAAAAATGTAGAACCTACTATAATTCCTGTTGTATTTCCTAGATTCTCAAAAATTTTTGGAAAAACTTCAAAAATTAATCCTGCACCTCCTTGAGTTTCAATACCTGATGAGAAAACAAATGGAAAAATAATTAATCCTGATAAAAAAGCGATTCCAACATCTGCTAATGTTATGAGAGCAGCAGAATTTACAATATTATTTTTATCATCAACATAACTACCATATGTTATTAGCATTCCCATTCCTAGAGATAAAGAAAAGAATGCTTGCCCTAATGCATTTCCAGCAATATTGAGATTGATTTGAGAAAAATCCGGAACTAAATAAAAAATTATACCATCAATTGAATTAGGTAATGTAAGAGCATATATAATCAATACTAATATGATTCCAATAAGAGATGGCATTAGTATTTTTGCTGCTTTCTCAATACCTTTCTCGATACCTTTTGAAACTATTAATGCTGTGAAAAACATGAACAAAATTGAATAAAGAAATACATTTTCAATATCGTTAACATATGCACCAAAATTATTAGAAATATCAAAGTTTCCATTTACCATTTCTATTACATAACCTAATACCCATCCAGCAACAACTGTATAAAATGATAAGATTAGAACTCCACAAAGAACACCCATTTTTCCGATGAAATTCCATTTCCTATGATTCAATTTATTAAATGCTCCTATAGCATTTTTTTTTGTTCTTCTTCCGATAGCTATTTCAGAAACTATGACAGGAAAACATAAAATAAAACAAAAAAATAAATACATTAATAAAAATGCAGCTCCACCTCCATTACTTACCTCAAAAGGAAATTTCCAAATATTTCCTAGGCCAACTGCTGACCCAGATGCAGCAAGAATAAATCCTAGTCTGGAACCAAAAGAACCTCTTTTCATTAGAAATTATTAAATAAATCGTATTTATTTTTATCTAAAAAATAATTTGCTATTTCTCTATTAGACTCCTTAATATTAAAGTTATTAAATACTGTTAGGTTATTAATTGTATTAACTGAATCTTCTAATTTCTTCCCCTCCATAAAACTGACTAAAGCCTCATTTGAAGAAAATTTTATGTTATTTACACATTCATATAGAGAAACATTAGAAATAGCCTTAAGAATTGGGTTATTATTTTTATTAAAAAGTTTTTGACATCTTTTAACTGTAGACTCCAAAACATAAATATTAATAATAATGTCTGCAGAATTCATCATTATTTCTTGTTCATCTTTTATTTTATCTCCATAATGAAGTGCAGAATTACCTAATACATATAGAGATAATTTTTTTAATCTTTTTATAATTGAGTATAGGTTTTCAAAGAAATCCTCTTCTTCTATTATTTCAATATTTTTAACATAATCTATAACTTTAGCTGCTTCGGTAAAAAGTGGTATTTCATTTTTTAAAGCTCTTTTTAATAAAGTTCCAACAATCAACATTCTATTTATTTCATTGGTTCCCTCATAAATTCTTGATATTCTAGCATCTCTGTATGCCCTTGCCATAGGAGCCTCCTCAGAAAAACCCATACCACCATATATTTGAACTCCTTCATCAACAACATAATCTAAAATTTCTGAACCATATATTTTACAAATAGCGCATTCAACTGAAAATAATTCTATTGCTTTTAATTCTGATTCATTTTTAGAAATTCCTGAGTCTTGAAATTCAGCTATCTTATTTTCTATATCATTTCCAGCACGGTATGATATTGACTCACAAGAAAATGATTTGACTATCATTTTTGATAACTTATTTTTAATTGCTCCAAAATTAGAAATTGGATTATTAAATTGTTTTCTTTCTTTTGAATATGATATAGCATTATCTATAACACCCCTACATCCTCCTAAAACTCCGGCGCCAAGTTTTATTCTTCCTATATTTAAAACATTTAAAGCTATCTTAAACCCACCTTCCCTTGAGCCTAATAAGTTATCAACTGGAACCTTTACATCGTTAAAAAATATTTGTCTTGTTGAAGATCCTTTAATTCCCAACTTTTCTTCTTCCTCGTTCATTGTAATACCCTCAAATGTTTTTTCTATTAAAAATGCAGATAATAATTTATCGTTTTCAATTTTAGCAAAAACTATAAAGAGGTCGGCGAACCCTCCATTAGTAATCCACATTTTCTGTCCATTTATGTTATAATATTTTTTATCAGATGTTAGTGTTGCCTTTGTTTTTCCTGAGTTAGCATCAGACCCTGAATCGGGTTCTGTTAAACAATATGCTCCCTTAATTTTACCAGATACAAGTCCTGTTAAATATTTCTCTTTTTGAATTTCACTTCCATAATATTTAAGTGGAAGTATTGCAATCCCTGTATGAGCTCCATATGCTGTTGAAAATGAGCCAGTAATACCAACAATATCAGCAATGAGCATTGAGGTATTGAAACTCATGTCCATACCACCATACTTTTGATCTATTGACAGACCTAATAAACCTAGTTCACCAGCTTTTTCAATTAGATTAGGCATTATATCAGGAAATTTTTTACTATCAATTTTTTCAGTTAATGGTATAACCTCTTTATTTAAGAAGTCGTTGCATGCTTGTACCATCATTCTTTGATCTTCATCAAAATCTTCTAAAATAAAGACGTCATTATAGTCAGTATCATTTAATAAAAATTCTCCACCGATAACAGATTTTTTATTTATAACTTCTTTCATAAATTTAAACTTTTAGGTTCCTCAAATCTACAGGAACTACTTTAGATACACCTTGTTCTGGCATAGTAATTCCATATATAATATCTGCATTATTCATAGTTCTCTTATTATGGGTAACGATAATAAATTGTGATGTATTAGAAAACTTATTAATTATCTTATTAAACTTATCAATATTATTATCATCTAGTGGTGCATCTACCTCATCAAAAATACAAAATGGAGCTGGTTTAAGAAGATAAATAGCAAATAATAAGGATGTTGCAGTAAGTGTTTTTTCTCCTCCAGATAATTGATTTATTGTTAGCGGTTTTTTCCCTTTAGGTTTTGCCATAATTTCAATTGTAGATTCTAAAGGGTTTTCTTCATCATTTATAACTAAATCACAATCATCGTCCTCAGTAAATAGAGATCTAAATACGGTTTTGAAATTATTTTTAATTTTATCAAATGATGCTAAAAATGACTCTTTAGCAACCTTATCTATTTCATTAATGGTTTTAATTAGCGATTCTTTTGCTTCAATTAAATCACCTTTTTCTTTTGTAATAAATTCATGCCTTTCTTTAATCTCTTTATAAGCTTCCATAGCTAATGGATTTATTTGTCCAATCTTCTCTAGTTTGTCTTTAATTTTATCTTTTCTTTTATTAAGTTTTTCAATTGATCTATTATCAATAAATTTTTCATCAACATTACATTTTTTTAACTCAATATCAAACTCAACTGATATTCTTTGATTAACTGAATTTAATTCTAATTCATCATTATAAATATTTGATTTTAGCTCATCAATAATACTACCATTTATATCTTTTTTATTCTGTAACTCTTTTATTGATGTATCATCAAGATCGATATTTGATTTTAGTTTGTAATACTCATTTTCAAAACTTTCTAATTTCATTTCACATGAACTTTTTTCATCGTATAGATTAATTAATTTATTATCTTTTGAATCAGAATCAGTACTTAATAACAATATTTCTTTCTCAGATTTTTTAAGTAGTTTAATATTTTCCTCAATTCTATTTTCATTTGATTTAAATGTAATAGTCTTATATTCAACCTCTTTTATAAGAGAGTCAACTTTATTTTTAAGTTTATTATAATTTATCTCGTTATTAGAAAGGTCTTTAGACTTATTAGTAAATAATTTATTTATTTTAATAAGCTCTTTATTTTCAGTTTTAAATAATTTTTCAATGATTTTTATTTTCTTATTTACAATATCAATATCTAAATCAAGAGACTTTATTTTTTTTAAAACATTATTTTTATCGATTTTATCAATCACTATTAATTTCTCTAATTGGGATCTTTTCAAATACATTGAATCCAAGCTATTCCTCAAGTCTTTAAAATGATTTTCAACTTCTTTTATATCCGATACACTAATATTTTTATCCTTAAGTTGCTCCTCGTACTTAATATATTCTTTTTTAGTTTCATCAAGGCTATTAAGAATAGTCTTTAATTTTTTTTCTGATATTTTAACTTCTTTTGAAATACTATTTATTGAAAATTCAGATCTTTTGTTACTTTCTTTGTCAAATTTTATTCGATTTTTTAAGTCTTCAATCTTCTCATTTACTAATTTATATTTTTCTGATTTTATTCTTTTAGATTCCTCATGTTTCCTAATCTTATCTAAAATTTTATTTAATTCATTTTGCATCTTAGATAATTTTTTCTCGTGAGGAATAAGTGAGGATTTTGCTGCTTCGAGAGAAGAATTCTTTTTCGCTAAATCTGTTGATACTTTTATATTTTCGTCCTCTAAAACTGATAACTTTTTTTTATTAGAATCAAGCGAACTAAGAGTTTCTTTAGATGTTAATAATGCTACATTTATACTTAAATTTTTATACTCATCTTTATATGTATAATATTTTTCTGTTTGATTGGCTTGTCGCTTTAATGATCTTAGATTTTTTTCTATTTCATAAATTAGATCATCAACCCTATCTAGATCAGCTTCAGTTAATTTTATTTTATTAAACGTTTCTTTTTTTCTTTTTCTAAATTTTGAAATACCTGCAGCTTCTTCAAAAAGGCTAAGTCTTGAATTATCTTTATCATTAAGTATATTATCCACCATAGATAATTCAATAATTGCATAATTATTAGATGAGATTCCGGTATCTAAAAATAAATTTGTAATATCTTTTAATCTACACTTTACATCATTTAATAGATACTCGCTATCACCAGATCTAAAATATTTTCTTGTAACTGATACATTAGAATATTCTGTAGGAATTAAATTTTTTGTATTATCAAATGATATAGAGACCTCAGCTAATTGAAGTTTTTTTCTTGATTTACTACCATTAAATATCACATTTTCCATTTTATCTGATCTAAGCAAACTTGTTTTTTGTTCGCCAAGCACCCATCTTATAGCATCAACTATATTCGATTTTCCACATCCGTTTGGACCAACAATACCCGTTACGCCACTGTTAAAATTAATTATAGTTTTATCACCAAAACTTTTAAAACCTTTTATTTCGATTTTATTTAATCTCATTAAAATTTATGAATTATTTTTGCAATAAATATATATAATATAAATATGGATTATTCCAATTTCGAAGAATTTATAGG